>NZ_CP063202.1:3000000-3300000 GCF_019904235.1 Erythrobacter sp. SCSIO 43205
ATACCACGCACACCTGATCCTTCCTGATCGGTGCCCACGCGAAAGGCTTGGTCAAGCTTCTTGCGCCCGTCCTCGCTGCTGTCGCTGGCGTGCAAAAGCAGCGCAATGCGGCCTGAACGCGCGTGTTCGGCAAGCTTGGCTGAACCCATCACGATATTGCCGCCGCGAAGCTCAAGGCCGAGCCTGTCCAAAAGGGTGCGTTTGAGCGCATCCTCGATTTGTTGCGCAAGATTGTCGCTGTAGGAAAGTCGCGCGCGATTCCCGTCTTGTGTGGCAGGTCCACCCTTGAAGCTGCGCATCAGCGCCTTCTTCAAGTGGCCATCAGTCATTGCCGTTTCAAGGGTCAAGCGGTCGGGCGCAATCCATGCGCCGCGTCCGGGAGCTTTGCCTTGCGGGTCTGGCAGCACTTCGCCGTCCGGCGAAACCGCTAGACGGATCAGTTCCTCGCGGGGGTAAGTTTCCCCCGAAAGAACACAGCGGCGCTCAGAACCAGATGGCGCGCATGGCTTCGCGCTCCCGGAATTGCTCCCGGAAGCGTCGGTTTCAGTGATGTCGGAGCTTACGCACTCATTGTGGGGAGTCCGCATCGGCGGCCTCCTGAGTTGCTGGCTCGCTTGCTGGCTCTTCATCTTCGAACCAGTGCGCACGCGCAGCCATGATGATCTCGTTGCCCTGCTCTTCGGTGAGGCCATACTCACCCAGAACGCCGCCTTTGTCCTGCTCGCGCTGCGGACGGCGCATTGGCGGGCCATCGGCATTGTTGCGGCGGCGAGGTGCCTCGCGCTTCTTGGCGATCAGTTCATCGGTGGCAAGGTCCGCCACATCGTCGAGCGTCTTGAGCCCTGCCTTGCCCAGCGTCACCAGCATCGCCTCAGTGAGGTGCGGCAGTTCGGCAATCGCGTCTTCAACGCCAAGCTCACGGCGCTCGGTGCGGAAGGCTTCTTCAGCGCGTTCAATGGCTTCAAGCGCGCGGCTTTGCAGTTCTTCGGCAAGCTCTTCATCGAACCCTTCGATCGAGGCGAGTTCAGCAAGCTCAACATAAGCGACTTCCTCAAGCTCTGCGAAGCCTTCAGCCACGAGAAGCTGAGAAAGAGTTTCATCAACGTCGAGCTCTTCTTCAAACATTTTCGAGCGCTCAGCGAACTCTTTCGAGCGCCTTTCGCTGGCTTCTTCCTCGGTCATGATGTCGATCTGCTGGCCGGTAAGCTGGCTGGCGAGACGCACGTTTTGACCACGGCGACCGATGGCAAGGCTAAGCTGGTCGTCAGGAACAACCACTTCGATGCGACCATCGTCTTCGTCGAGGACCACGCGGGCAACCGTCGCTGGCTGAAGCGCGTTCACGATGAAGGTCGCGGTGTCTTCGGACCATGGAATTATGTCGATCTTCTCACCCTGGAGTTCTTGCACCACGGCTTGAACGCGCGAGCCCTTCATACCGACACAGGCACCGACAGGGTCGATGGAGCTATCGTGGCTGATCACGCCGATCTTTGCGCGTGATCCCGGATCGCGGGCAGCGGCCTTGATTTCGATAATGCCGTCGTAAATTTCAGGCACTTCCTGCGCGAAAAGCTTGCGCATAAAATCGGGGTGCGCACGGCTGAGGAAGATTTGCGGTCCGCGATTGTTGCGCTCAACTTTGGTGATGAGCGCGCGCACACGCTCACCCACACGTGCTGCTTCACGCGGGATTTGCTGGTCGCGGCGGATCACGCCTTCGGCGCGGCCAAGGTTTACGATCACATGGCCAAATTCAACCGACTTGATGACGCCAGTGATGACTTCACCAGCGCGGTCCTTGAATTCGTCAAACTGACGCTCACGCTCCGCATCGCGGACCTTCTGGAAGATCACCTGCTTTGCGCTTTGCGCGTCGATACGGCCAAGATCGACCGGAGGCAGCGGGTCGACGATAAAGTCACCAATCGCAGCGCCGTCCTGAAGTTTTTGCGCTTGCTTCAAATCGACCTGTTTGAAGTAGTCATCGACCTCTTCGACCACCTCGACAACGCGCCACAGCGTCAGATCGCCGGTGACCGGGTCCAGTTTCGCGCGAATGTCGTTTTCCGCGCCATAGCGGTTGCGCGCGCTTTTCTGGATCGCTTCTTCCATCGCTTCGATCACGATGGATTTGTCGATCATCTTCTCGGTTGCCACCGAGTTGGCGATTGCAAGGAGTTCTGCCTTATTGGCGGAAATGGCACTGGCCATCAGTCGTCTGCCTTTTCTTCAGTTATTTCTTCTGCACCGCTTGTATCAAGCGGCTTGGTCGCAGCGATCAGCTTGTCGGTGAGGACAAGCTTTGCGCTGTGAATTTCGTCGCGGGGAAGCGAAACCTCGCCCGTCTTGGAGTCGGTAAGCTGCACCATACCATGATTGATGCCGGTAAGCTCGCCCTTAAAGACGCGCTTTGACGTCTCTTCGCCAGACCAGCCTTTGGTCATGACGATGCGCGCCTCGTGCCCTGCCCAATCGGCAAAGTCTTTTTCGCGGGTCAGCGGACGATCAATGCCAGGCGAAGACACCTCAAGGTGATACGCCCCCTCAACCAGAACCTCGCCAGCCTCTTCGCGCGCGTCGATCATGTCCGACACACGGCGCGAGAGTGCGGCGCATTGTTCGATCACCAATTGGCCCGTTGCCGGGTCTTCGGCCATGATCTGCAAGGCTTCGCCGCCGTCTCCAGCCTCAGACGGCATCATTGCGACGCGCACCAGTTCAAACCCAAGCGCGTTTGCCTCGGGTTCGATCAAGGAGGTAAGGCGGGCAATATCGGTCATCTGTTAGGCAATATACTCATTGATTGTGACAAAGCCGTTTTGCGCCGGCCCCTTGCGGCGCCAGCCCTTCAAGTGTTCGACAATGTCGGGATAGCGATGCAGATAAGCGCAAAGTGTCAGCTTGGCAAGCCTTCGAATGGCTTGCCCATGAATGAGCGCAAAATTCCTAGCCTATTCCGTCCACCCACTTGCGCACTTCGGCACGCAGCGCTTGCATCTCTTCGCGCTCGTAGTTTTCGGCATAAGCGCGGATTTTGAGCACATCGTCATTTTCAATCGGGGGATCAAATCGAACGCCGTTGATACCGCCATTCTGGCGCCGGACCGTGCGCACGACTTCGCAAAATGGCTCGACATCACCGATCTGCAAAATGGCCGTTTCGCGCAATTCCATCGGCTCTTCGAGGCCGACCTGCGCGCCGGTGCATGACACATCAATCACAATACAGCGGTGGGTCGCATAGCGCGAGACAAGTGTGCCGGGGATCGATAATCGCAAACGCGCAGCACCGCGTTTGCCCACGGGGATGGGCGCCGCCGGAGGCGCAGAAGACGCAGGCGGCTCAGGCGCGCTGGCGAGGCACTCTTTTTGGGCCCGCGCCTTAATCGAGTGCGCTCGCGAACCTCTGGAAAAGGGAAGGGGTGCGCCCATAACCCTGATTGCATAGGGAGATGAGCTTCAAATTATGGGAAATGAACGCTTAGGTGTTCCCTCTTAAGCGCCCGCCCATTCGCGCGCCTGATCACGCAGTTCGCTCAATTCGCGCTCGGCAAAGCTTTCCTGATATTTGCGCACCTGCGCGACATATGCGTCAGTCACCGGAATTTCGAATGTCATCGCGTTCAGTCCATTTGCGCGGCGCTGCACGGTGACAAAATGATCAATCGGACCGCAGCGAAGAAAGCCGTCATTGCCCGGTTTCAAAGGTTCGTTGATGGCGATCAGAACTCCGGTGCGGGAGAGATTGACAAGGATGCAGCTGTGATTGCCCTGAGTTGAGATGAACGTCCCCGGCAGGCTCAAAGGCAAGCGCGGAGCACCGCGCTTTGCAGCGTTGATGTCTGCATCAAAATTGGTGTTTGCCAGGCTTGCCATCGTGCGTGCCCTGCTCGCTCCGTGATTTCTGCAGAAGTCCTTTACCGGGACGTATCACCCCAGCCTTCACCATCCTCAGAAGAACCAGCCGCACCATAGCCCCAGCCATCTTGGGCGAGTTCATGTTCGCGGCGTTGCTGGCGTGCTTCGGCGAGGGCTTTTTCGCCAAAGGCTGCTGCTTTGGCAGTGGCATCTTCGGAGATTTTCGGCGCCACATAGGAAGCGCCTGCGGTCATGATGAAGACAAAGGCGAACACGCCCAGCACCAACAATCCGACGATAAACCGCACTGTGCCTGTAACGCTATCGATCATGTCAACCAACGCACGCATCTCTTCAATCCCTCATAAATTGTCGGCGCAACAGCCAGCACCGTTTACAGAATGAAGAGATTACGAAGAACCAGTAAACTTCAGGTAAAAGAACGAAAAACCGCAAGGCTCCTCACGCCTTTATCGTGCAAAGGCGCTATTCTTGACCTTCCATCAGGCCATGCTTCTTTATCGCGTGGCGCAATTGGTCGTAGCTAAGCCCCAGACTTTTGGCGGTCTGGCGCTGGTTCCAGCGGTGCTTGCCAAGGGCGTGTTCGAGGATCGCGCGTTCGTGCGCGTCAACAGCAGAGCGAAGATCATCGACCTTGTCGAGCTGTTCGCTTGGCGGTCCCTTGCTTGCGGAAATAGTCCCGTCATCAGTTGCTATCGCACCAGCTGCCGCGCCGGATGAGGCGCTGCCAGAGCGCCTGTGCGAAGGGGTTTTCGGCTTCCACGGGCTTTCAAACGGATCAAACTGTACGTGCGCAATCGGGCTTCCCGGATCGTCCCAGCGATAGACCGCGCGCTCCACCACATTGCGCAGTTCGCGCACATTGCCGGGCCATTCGTAATTCTCAAGCTGCTCCACCACGTGCGATGCAAATCCGGGCCAGTCGTGCCAGTGAAGCTCGCTCGACATCCGGCGCGCGAAATATTCTGCGAGCACCGCGACATCCCCTTCCCGCACCCTCAGGGGCGGCAGGGTGATCACCTCAAAGCTCAAACGATCGAGAAGGTCCGCGCGAAATTCGCCCGTCTTTGCAAGCGCGGGCAGATCGTCATTGGTGGCAGCCACAATCCGCACATCGACCCGGATGGGCCGCGAGGAGCCGATGCGGGTGACCTCGCCATATTCAACCGCTCTTAGCAGCCGTTCCTGCGCGCCCATCGAAAGCGTGCCCAGTTCGTCGAGGAAAAGAGTACCCTTGTCGGCTTCTTCAAACCTCCCTGCTCGCGCTTTGGTAGCACCGGTAAAGGCACCTGCCTCGTGGCCAAAAAGCTCAGCTTCGATCAGGGTTTCTGGGAGCGCGGCACAGTTCATGGTGACGAGCGGTTCGTCCCAGCGATCGGAGAGACGGTGGAGACGTTCGGCGATGAGCTCTTTGCCAGTTCCGCGCTCACCGATGACGAGCACCGGGCGGCTCATCGGCGCGGCTTTTGAAGCGCGTTCGACGGCGTCGAGAAAGGCGCCGGACTGGCCGATAAACTGGTTTTCGCGCTCCACCTTGTCCCCCTTGAAGAAGCTCTGCGAATGGCCACCTCGGCCCAGAGCGCCAAGTTATAGGAATTTTTCCCAATGCTTGGCAATAGCCGCCATGTGCAATTGCCAGGAAAAATGGGAAATGCTCTATTATTCAGTTACTTGTGAAGATTGGCACGCCCCCTGCAGTAGTGGGGGGCAACACTGAAACACTCCTACGGGGATTTGAAAATGTACAGCAAAGCTTTCTTCCAAACCAAACTTGGCCAAGCCTCACTCGCCAGCATCGTTGCGACGACTGCCATGGTTGCTCTGACCACGCAAATGAACATGGTCGCAGCCGACCCCGCCATGGCGCAGCCTCACATCGCTTCGCCGATCAGCGTTGAGCTGGCGTAAGTCTGATCGTGAATCTGAGCAGGCACCTGACCTTGACCAAGAAAGACGATCTTCCTCTCGGACCGGAGCGCGCAGGCAATACCCCTGAGCCCGATAAGAGCCTCGATGATGCGTTGTCCCCCGCGACAGACGGCTCTTCAAAGCGCGCTTCGGTCCAAACGCAAGATGATGATGATCGCTTCATCCCGATCCTTGGCAAGAAGCTGTCGCGCCTCGACAAAGAAATCGAGGCCTTGCGCACCAGCCCCACTCCGACGCAAAGTGAGTATCGGGCGTATGATGAGATCGACTCAGGCAATGAGAACGGTTCAAATGCGCAGAACAAAACAAACCCGTTTCTTGATGGAGTAGCCTTCATGGGCATTTTCAGCCGCACCAGAGATATTATCGCTGCAAACTTCACCGATATGCTCGACAAAGCGGACGACCCGCAAAAGATGATCCGCATGATCATCCTCGAGATGGAGGAGACTCTGGTCGAAGTGCGCGCCTCTGCTGCGCGAACGATTGCCGACCAGAAAGAGATGCACCGCCATGTGGTGAAGCTTGACCGGTTGCAGGCCGATTGGGCCGACAAGGCGCAGCTCGCCCTGTCGAAAGATCGCGAAGACCTTGCCCGCGCTGCTCTGGTTGAAAAGAAGAAAGCGGTCAGCATGGCTGATCAGCTCAAAGAAGAGATTGCCGTGCTCGACGATGCCCTTCGCGCTTACGAAGAGGACATTCAAAAGCTGCAGCATCGCCTTCGCGAAGCGCGCAGCCGCCAGACCCAGATCGCAGCGCGTCTTGAGAGCGCTGAGAACCGCGTGAAGCTGCGCTCACTTATGAGCACTGAACGCACGGACGAAGCATTGAGCCGCTTCGACCAGATGGAACGCCGCGTCGATTACGCCGAAGGCCGCGCCGATGCGATTGCGATTGGGAATGAGGGCCCGCCTTCGCTCTCAGACGAAATCGCCGCACTCGAAGGTCAGGATGCAATCGACGACGAACTTGAAGAAATGAAGAAACTGCTCGGCAAGCCCGATGCAGACAAAGGGAATTAAGCCATGGAATGGGAACCAGTCGCCATTGTTATGACACTATTTATCGGCCTGCCTTGGCTGATTCTCCACTACACTACAAAGTGGAAGACCTCGGCGACCATCACGTCGGACGATGAAGTGCTTCTGGAAGAGCTCTACAACCTCGCCAAGCGCTTGGACGAGCGGATGGACACCGTCGAGCGCCTTGTCGCCAGCGACGACCCAAGCTTCACCCCGGTCAAACGCCTTCAGGCCGATCAGGAAACCGACAACCAACAACTGCGTGAGCTTGAACAGCTTATCGCCGAGAAGAAAGGAACCAGCGCATGAACCGCCGCACAACGCTTTACCGCGATAAGCACAAAGCCAAATTGATGGGTGTGGCTGCTGGTATAGCCGACTACACAGGTGTCGATGCACTTTGGGTACGTCTTGGCATGGTGGCGCTTACCATCTTTGCGCTCGGCCCGATTGGTTTGCTTGCCTATTTCGTAATGGGTTTCGTCCTCCAGAAAAAGCCGCCGCACCTTTATCGCGACAGCCAGGAAGAGCAGTATTGGCAGCGTATTCGCCAAAGCCCGAAGCGTACGGCACGCGAAATTCGCGCACGCTTCCGGGACATCGACCGGCGCCTTGCCGACGTGGAAACCCACTATGTCAGCAGCAACAAGCGTCTCACCGCCGAAATCGAGCAGCTTCGCTGAGCAAAACTTCCCAATTGAAAGGCAAAACTTATGTGGGACTGGGCCTATCTTGTACCGCTCGCTGGCATTTCGATCCCGATCATCGTGATCTGGACGAAGCATCAACAAAAGCTCGCTGAAATGCGCATCGATTCCACCGCCGACGCGACGGCTGAAAAAGCGGCGCAATATGCAAGCCAGGTTCAGCGTCTCGAAGACCGTGTCCAGGTGCTCGAACGCATCGTCACCGATCGCGGCTATGACGTGGCAACGCAGATAGAGGCGCTTCGCGACACCCGCTCGGTTGAAGACGGTGGTTCGGGCGTTCCGCTCAACGTCTCCTCGAAGGAGAAAGCATAATGGATTGGGGTGGCCCTGAATTTGTGCTTGGGATCATCGCCGTCAGCTATGGTGCATGGATCATCAACAACTGGATTCGCGCCAAGCACGGCTACGCCCTCGAAGACGAATGGGGCGGCACGACCGAGCGCAGCGACACAGAAGAGGCCAAGCGCCTGAAGGCCGAGAATGCGGAGCTCAACAGCAAGCTTGACCAGATGCAGGACCGCATGATCGTCCTTGAAAAAATCGTGACAGACCGAGGCTATTCGCTTTCGGGAGAAATCGAAGCCTTAAGAGATGTGCCGAGCAAAAATGACACTGGCACCCCCCTCAACCTTAATATGAAAGAGAAACACCCATGAGCCCCGACGCAGCAGCCGTAATCATCCCCAATCTGCCGTGGATTATCGGCGGCGGGCTGGCATTGGGCGCGGCCGGGATTGCCGGTTGGATCCACACTACGCGCCTTCGCATCAAGCATGGCTATCCGCTCGAAGGTGCCTGGGGTCAATCGCTGAAACCTGCGACCGATCACGAAGCAAAACAGCGCGTGACCTTGCTGACACAGGAAAACGCAGAGCTTCGCGCAGAGTTGGGCGCGGTCAAGGACAGGCTTGCCAATGTCGAACGGATCGTGACCGATGGTAGCTATCAGCTTTCAAGCGAGATCGACCAATTGCGCGCTCTTGAAAATCAGAAGGATGCAGGGAGCGCATAATGAGCGGCTGGGCCATCGTTGCAATCATCGCCATCGTGGTCTGGGGTATTGTACAGACCGCCAAGGCAAAGGCCGGGATCATTTCGGATGAGGACGGCAATGAAACCTATATCGGCACATCGGATGCAGCGACCAAGGCAGAGGCCGAGGCGATGCGCGCCGAGATGCAACAGCTTCGCGAACGGCTTCAAGTGCTGGAGCGGATTGCGACTGACAACAATTCGCTCGACGCCCGTGAACGCGCCCGCATTTCGGCTGAGATCGAAGCCCTGAGGGGCACTGACACCCCGGTAAGCGACAGCGGAATCCCCCTTACAACCGCCCCCCAGGAAAAGGAGCAAAGCCAATGATCATGGACCCGACACTTGTCATCACCGCTGCTTGCCTTGTGGGGATTTGCGTGGTGGCCTTTGCCCTTCTGCGCGCATGGCAGGGATGGCTTGAGCTTAAGCGGCAGGAACTGGAACGCGCAAGCTCGCGCAAAACATACGATGCCCCCGAAATCGAAGGAGGCGCAGGTGCGGGCGCGGCGCGCATCGAACTTGCCGATATGAAAGAACGGATCAAAAAGCTTGAGGCGATTGCGAGCGGGGTTGAGCTTTAAGCCCTTTTCCAAACCTGATGCGCGCCCTATGTCGGCGCTTATGCGATCACTTGATGACATTTTAGAAGAATACGAGTTTCTCGAAGGCGATGAGCGTTACGGCCTTCTGATCGAGCTGGGCCGTGAATTGGAGCCGATGCCCGATGCGCTTAAAACCGATGCGACACTGGTGCGCGGGTGCTCGGCAGCGGTGTGGGTCTATCCCACCGAACAGACCGAGACGCTGCATTTCCTTGCTGACAGCAATGCCGCAATCACCAAAGGTATCGTTGCGCTGGTCATTGCCGCTGTTCAGGACAAGCCGGCAAGCGAGGTCGCCCAAATGGACGTCGCCGCCGCGCTCGAGCCGTTCAACCTCAAAAACCAACTGTCGAGCAACCGCACTCAAGGCGTCCCCAATATGATCGCACTTGTGAAAGAGCACGCCGCCCGGCTGGCTGACGCAGGGTAAGCGCGAGGGGTGCGGCGTCTTTATTTCGCCGCCGGCCTCTTTTTCTTTGCGCTAGGTGCAGCGGGCATCCCCCTGCCACTTTTACCCACGGTGCCCTTCTGGCTGCTCGCAGCGTTCTTCTTCGCGCGCAGCAACAAGGCGTGGGAGGAGCGCCTCCTCAATCACAAGCAGTTCGGCCCGCAAATCCGCGATTGGCAGACACGCCGAGCAATCGGACGGCGGGCAAAAGTGCTCGCGATTGGTTCGATGGCGGCAGGCGTTGCCTTTACCTGGGCAACCATCGGCTTTCCGTGGGCGTGGATTTCGGTTGCCGTTCTCGCCACAACCGGCCCATGGATTGCAACGCGGCCCGAATAGCGCTGATAAATCAGCCGTCAAATTCGACCCACGCTGGCTCTTCGCGCGACACTTTTTCTGCTACGCTTGGGGTGCGTGTCATTTCAAACCATCCCTTCCAATGGCCGATGCTCCACTCACCCGTGATGACATCCCCGTCCGAGCTTAAAGTGCCCGCGTACTGGACCGTTGCCAGATAATCCTCATCCGGATCCTCGTAATCCTTTGAGAACGCGACATCCTGCCCGCTGCGGCGACCGAGAATTGTCGCCATAATGGTAGCCTTAGTGAATTCATGCGGTTCGATGATTGTGCCCGTCAGCGAACCATTCAATTCCTTGATCGTTGCAAAGAAAGGCGTGTCCGGCCCCGCCTCTGGCAGGTCATTATAGAAATAAATGCCATCCCAGGTGCCGGTCAGATCAAGGTTCTGGACGCTCATTACCAGCGCCCATGGTTTAATCGATTACCGCAGCGTGGTGACTCTGTTGGCGTCATCCTCGCGAACGCTTCCGCTTGCGCGAACCTCGGCGATACCGGCTTTGGCCTGACGCTTGAGCTCCGCTTTGAGCTTGGCCGGATCGCGCGCGATGACAAAGCCGAAGCTGACCCCGCCTTCTTTTCCAATGGTCGCATGGTGCAGCTTGTGCGCCTGCACCAGCCGTTTGGCATAGCCTTTTTTGGGAACCCATTTGAAAAAGCGTTGGTGAACCAGACCATCGTGAACAATCGCATAAATAACGCCGTACAGATTAACGCCCAATGCCGCCCACCACAGCCACTCCCAATAGAGTGCCCCAAAAATGTACATGGCCGCATTTATTGTGCCGAACACGGTTGCGTAAAGATCGTTCTTTTCAAAGGTGTTGTTGTGCGGCTCGTGATGATCACGGTGCCAGCCCCAGCCAAAGCCGTGCATGATGTATTTATGCGCAAACCAGGCGAAGAACTCCATAAAGGCAAGCGCACCAAGAGTAATTGAGATTGCTGCTACCCAGCTCATTGTGAGCCCGCCTTTTCTGTCATGTCTTGCCCAACACCCGCTTTTCTGGCTGCGGGTAATGCCCACCAGGGCACATCAGGCCTGCGGTGATGTTCGAGATGATAGCCGAAATGGAAGCAGGTGGCGAGGCTGAGAAGCGTGCCGAATTGATCGCTGCGCGCGTTGTTTTGATCGGCAAATGATGCGCTGCTTGCATGGTTATGCGGGCGATAAGTACCGAAATAGAAAAGCTGGAGTGAGGAAAGCAGCGCTGGCGCACCGTAAAGCGCGACGATCTGTACCATCGGAATATCAAGCACGAGCCAGTAAATACCGACGACTGTGTGCACAAAGATCAGCGATTGCCACCCGAAATAGCGCTTGAAAAAGGTCCAGTACCATTTGAAGAAATGCGCAGGGTTGTGTTCGTCAAAATCAGGATCGCCGGCGCGCCCGGCAAGCCGGTGATGGGTGTGATGCGCATCGCGCAATGTCTTCCACCCGAACCCTGCATAAAGAAACAAAAGCACCGCTGCGATACGGTCTGCGATTTTTGGATAGGCCGGAGTAAGTGTGCCGTGCATGGCATCGTGGCACACGATAAAAACACCAACCGAAAGCCAGCATTGAACCACGGCCATCACAAGCGCCAAGGGCCAGTTTTGCCAACTCAGCTCAAACACGAACATGGCATAAGCGTGTATGCCGAGCCAGCTGCCCGCCACCAGCACTGCAAGCGCCAAGCCTATCACGCTTTGCTGCTTTTGCGAGGGCAAGGTGAGTGGGGCAGGCATCATGGCATGAGATACGACAGGCGAAGGCATCAGGCTTCGTATAGGCCGCATAGCCGCTCGCGCAAAGGGCCTCTTAGTCAGGCTCAGCGAAGAAAAATTCGCGCAAATGTTCGCCAATGCGCGCCGGGCGCAGGGTCTTTGCATCAATGCAGCACCAGCTCGATTGCACTTCGGCCAACACGTCTTCGCCGCGTTTGATTACCGTGCGATAAAAGGCCCGCGCACCGTTATAGCGTTCGAGCATAGTCTGCGCGATCACGGCATCATCAAGAAATGCAGGCTTTCGATAGGTAATCTCGTGCTTCAATGCGACCCATGCTTTGGCCGCGACTTCTTCGGCGGGCGCGACCTTTTGCCAATGGGCGAGCACCGCATCCTGCACCCAGTTCAAATAGCGAGCATTGTTCACGTGCCCCATGAAATCAATGTCTTCGGGCACGACTTTGATCGGAAATTGGAAAGGTCTTGCTGACATTCGTGTCAGTTAGCACGCTTGAACGAAATTTCCAGTAATATTCGCCGCGCGAAAGCCACCTAATCTTGCAAGAAGCTCCAAAGGGCGGCTATCGGCTCAACCAAAGAGTAACGCGAGCCATTCAATGTCCAATTCCCCCGCAACCAATCCGCGCACGTTGTATCAGAAGATATGGGACGATCACGTCGTCGAAACCCGCGACGATGGGACCGCGATCATCTATATCGACCGCCATCTTGTGCATGAGGTCACGAGCCCGCAAGCATTCGAGGCGCTGCGTTTGGCGGGCCGCCCGGTGCGTCGTCCTGAACTGACCTTGGCGGTGCCCGATCATAACCTTCCCACCACTGCGCGCCGTGATGCGTCAGGGGGCAAGATTCCGATTGCAGACCCGCAAAGCGCTGCGCAACTGGAGGCGCTTGAGAAAAACGCTCCCGATTTTGGCATTCGCTACATTGGCGATGCGGATGCAGAGCAGGGTATTGTTCACGTCGTGGGCCCTGAGCAGGGCTTCTCGCTTCCTGGCACCACCATCGTTTGCGGCGACTCGCACACCGCTTCCCACGGCGGGCTTGGCGCGCTTGCCTTTGGTATTGGCACCAGCGAGGTCGAGCACGTGCTTGCGACGCAAACGCTGCTCCTCCAGCAATCCAAATCGATGGAAGTGCGCGTCGAGGGCAAGGTCGGCCCCGGTGTTACTGCCAAGGACGTTATCATGCACATTATTGGCGTGATCGGCGCTGCTGGCGGCACTGGCTATGTCATTGAATATCGCGGCCCCGTGTTCGAAGCGATGAGCGTCGAGGAACGCCTGACGGTCTGCAATATGAGCATTGAAGGCGGCGCGCGCGCTGGCCTTGTCGCGCCCGATGAAACAACTTTTGCCTATCTTAAGGGTCGCCCGATGGCACCCAAGGGCGAGGCTTGGGACGCAGCGCTCGCCTATTGGAAGACGCTGCACACTGACGAAGGTGCCAAATTCGACAAATCTGTCGTGATCAACGCCGCCGACATTGCGCCAAGCGTCACTTGGGGCACCAGCCCTGAGGACGTGCTGCCGATTACCGGCGTAGTCCCCTCCCCCGATAGCTTTGCGGATAGCACCAAGCAGGCAGCAGCTCAAAAAAGTCTTGAATATATGGGCCTCGCCCCCGGAACCCCGCTCACCGAGGTTGAAGTGCAGAATATCTTCATCGGAAGCTGCACCAATAGCCGGATCGAAGACCTTCGCGCGGCGGCAGACGTGCTGAAAGGCCACAAAAAGGCTGACAATGTGCGCTGGGCGATTGTCGTACCGGGCTCTGGCCTCGTGAAACGTCAGGCCGAGGAGGAAGGGCTCGACAAAATTTTCACCGAGGCAGGTTTTGAGTGGCGCGAACCGGGTTGTTCGGCGTGCCTTGGGATGAACCCTGATAAAGTCCCCGCTGGCGAGCGCTGCGCTTCGACCAGCAACCGCAACTTCGTCGGCCGTCAGGGCCCCGGCGCACGCACGCACCTTGTGTCCCCGGCAATGGCTGCGGCGGCAGCGGTGACTGGCAAGCTCACCGACGTTCGCACTCTCAATTGATGCACACCTTCAATTGACTGGCCAAGCCCCCCTTGAATCCCCCTTTGAGCAAGAGCATGGAACACAAATGACTGACAAAAAGACCCCCGACGAGAAGTCCGGTGCAGGCCGCAAAGCCGCCATCGGCGCGGCTGCAACCATTGGTTCAGCGGCCATCGCCGCCGCGCTCCTTTATGCAGGCAAGCGCTTTATCGCGAAAGACAAGGGCACCAGCCTTGGCAAAGGTCAGGCTGATACAGCGCCCTCTGGCGAGCCATCCGAAACTGACTAAAAGAGCCTCCATGCCAATGCAGCCCCTTTCCAAGGTCGAAGGCCGCGCCATCCCCTTTGGCGCAAAGAACATCGACACCGACATCATTATTCCATCCAAATGGCTTAAAACCATCACCCGCGAAGGGCTTGGCGAAGGTGCATTTGAGAGTATCCGCCAAGACCCCGACAACGTCTTTGACGCGCCCGAAAACAAGGGCGCGCCGATCCTGATCGCCGGCGACAATTTCGGATGTGGGTCGAGCCGCGAACACGCCGCATGGGCACTGGGCGACCTTGGCATCCGCGCAGTGATCGCGCCCAGCTATTCCGACATTTTTTCCGGCAATGCGGTCAAGAACGGCATTTTGCCTGTGGTCCTGCCGCAAGAGGCAGTGGACCGCTTGATGGAGGTCGCCAGCAGTGGCGATGACATCCATATCGACCTCGAAGCGCAGACCGTCACGACCAAATTCCAAGACCGCTTCACCTTCGAAATCGACCCGTTTCGCAAGCACTGCCTGCTTGGCGGGCTCGACGAGGTGTCACTGACGCTTGAAAGCAGCGACGCGATTTCGACGTACGAAGACGCGCGCACAGCGAACAAAGCCTGGCTGATGGAAGGCACAGGCGCCTAAATACCAATTTTGAGATCAAGAGAGGGATACGAACCATGAAAGCCATCCAGACCCATGAAGTGGGCGGCCCGGAAACGCTGAAGCTTGACGAGATCGACGTACCGACCCCTGGCAAAGGCGAAATTCTGGTCGACGTTAAAGCGTGCGCGATCAATTATCCCGACACGTTGATGATCCGCGACCTGTATCAGTTCAAGCCGGAGCGCCCCTATTCCCCCGGCGGCGAAATTGCCGGTGTGGTCGAGGTCGTTGGCGAAGGCGTGACCAGCTGCAAACCGGGCGACCGCGTGATCGGTATGCTTGGCAACGGCGGACTTCGTGAAAAGGCGATTGTGGCCGATGGCCGCTTCTTCCCCATCCCTGACGGCGTGCCTTTCGAAAAGGCTGCTTCGCTGCTGATGACCTATGGCACCACCATCCATGGCTTCAAAGATCGCGGCCACATCAAGGAAGGCGACGTTGTCCTGATCCTTGGCGCAGCGGGCGGCGTTGGCCTTTCAGCAGTCGAACTGGCCAAGGCATATGGCGCAAAGGTCGTGGCAGCCGTATCTTCCGAAGCAAAAGCAGAGATCGCGCGCAATGCCGGTGCGGATGACGTTGTCATCTACCCTCGCGAGGAAATGGACAAGGCAGCCTCCAAAGAGCTCGCCAATGCGTTTAAGGCCGCGTGTGGCCCGAACGGTGCCAACATCGTTTATGACATTGTCGGCGGCCAATATTCAGAGCCTGCGCTGCGCTCCATTGCGTGGGAGGGGAAATTCCTTGTGGTTGGTTTCCCAGCGGGCATCCCCAAGCTTCCGCTGAACCTCACCCTGCTTAAATCCTGCGATGTGTGCGGCGTGTTCTGGGGCGCATTCACCGCGCGCGAACCGGCGAAATTTGTCGATCAGGTGAAAGAGCTTTTCACTCTCATGCAAGAGGGCAAGATCGACCCGCTCGTATCCGAAACCTTCCCGCTTGAACGCGCAGGCGATGCCATCGCCAAGCTTGAGGCCCGCGAGGCGGTCGGCAAGCTGGTCGTGACGATGGACTAGCAGCGGTGCGCTCCTGCGGAAACAGGAGCCCATCTCCTATGGTCCAAACGCGAAGGCGACGGCTCGGTTCACCGTATCCTACACGCCCCCGACCTGTCATATTGGCGCAATGAGTCACCACCACGCACTCACCAAGCACGCCCATAAGAGCACGGATTTTGCCTCAAAAGATTTTCGTGTCTTGAACAGTGTCTCAAGTGTCTCAAACGACAGGAAAGGGCGCGAATATGAACAAGACCGCCCTGCCACTTAAAAAGCGGCCTCAAGGAATCTGTGCCTTGCAGCGCGCGCTTGCGCCCTCTATTTCGCAAGAGAACACAATCAAGGGATCGACCCAATGACCGATTTTAAAGACCGCGAACGCGCCGAAGAAGCCAAGTTCGCAATGGACGAAGAAACCGCCTTCAAAATTGCTGCACGCCGCAACCGCCTTTTGGGCGAATGGGCAGCGGCTGAAATGAAGCTGACGGCCGAAGAAACCGAGGCCTACAAAAAAGCCGTGGTTCAAGCAGACTTTGAAGAAGCGGGCGATGAAGATGTCATTCGCAAGCTTCTGGGCGACCTGACCGCTGCTGGCACCAACATCAGCGAAGCCGATATCCGCGCCAAGCTTGAAGAAATGGCAATTGAAGCCAAGCGTCAATATATGAGCCAGAGCTAAGCCTCATGCCCATGCCCGGACACGAAATCGAGGCGGCGATAAAAGCCGCCCTCCCCGGCGCTGTTGTCGAACTCACCGATCTGGCGGGCGATGATGACCACTGGGCCGCGAAGGTTACTGCGCCACAGTTTGCAGGCAAATCGCGCGTTCAGCAGCACAAGATGGTCTATGCTGCCTTTGGTGACAAAATGGGCGGCGAACTGCACGCCTTGCAAGTGACCACCGCGGTTCCCAAATAGCCTCGCGTACACATGAGATTTTTGAAGGTTTGCTGTAATGTCTGACACCGATGCCCGTATCGCCTCTGTTGTTGGCGAAAATGACGTGGTCCTTTTTATGAAGGGCACGCCCCTGTTCCCGCAATGCGGCTTTTCCAGCCGCGCGGTCGCGATCCTCGATCATTGCGGCGTTCAATATGAAAGCGTCGACGTGCTTCAAGACATGGAAATCCGTCAGGGCATCAAAACCTACTCCGACTGGCCCACCATCCCACAGCTTTACGTCAAAGGCGAATTCGTGGGCGGCAGCGACATCATGATGGAAATGTTCGAAGCTGGCGAGCTTCAACAGATGATGGATGAGAACAAGGTCGCCAAGGTCGAAAGCTAAAGAACTAGGGTTCCCAGAACGGTTTTGCAGAAACCGCAAGGGCGGAGTCGTAGCGAAGCGCAGACGGCCGTAGGCCACCTGCAAGGCCGCCCGCAGGTGCCCCGCAATGAGCGGAGCGAATCTCGGGAACAGCGCTGAGGACGCGCCCGCGGATGCGGGTGCGAAACAAGACTTAAATAAAAAAACCGCCTTGCACCGGGTAATGCAAGGCGGCTTTTTAAAACGGGGAGGCTGGACCCAGAGACCAGGAGGGGTCCGCCTCATTTTGAAGACCACTTTCTTCACAACTAACAATGCATCTCCCGTGCCAAAAAGGCGTTTTCCTACTTTTCTGCGGGATGCGATGGTTACCCTCTCGTTAACCTTGCCAGCGCTGTAAGAAATTTCGACATCAAGGCTTTGCTGCAACCAAGCTTTGTCCATCGATGCTCTTCCCCTTGGCATTCGCGCCGGAAGTCTGCATCATGACACCAATGACAAATGACGCTCCGAAAACCGGTGAGACAGGAGCCCCTGAGGGCATCCCTGCTGCCACAATCATAATCTTCCGCAACGCCCCTGATGGCGGTGCTCCGCAAGTGCTGATGACTGTCCGCTCGCGCAATATGGCATTTGCAGGCGGCATGGCGGTCTTTCCCGGCGGACGTATTGACCCGGCTGACTTTGAACTGGGTGAGAAAGTCGCCAATGAGAGCAACGGCGCCCTAACCACTGACGAAGCCGCCCACCAGATCGGCGCGGTGCGCGAGACTTTGGAAGAAACAGGACTGGCCCTCGGCCTTAAGGGTGACATCACCGCCAAGTCCGCTCACGAGGCGCGCAAACTGCTTGAAGAAACAAAGACCCTTGCTCCCGTGCTCGAAGCGTTTGGCTGGGAACTGGACCTTGATCAGATCGTGCCCTTTGCCCGCTGGTTCCCTCAAAATGAGAAAATCCCGCGCGTCTATGACACACGCTTTTATCTCGCCAATCTTGGAACCGGCGAGGTCGATGTCTCAGCCGACCATGCCGAAAATACGCGGCTATTCTGGGTAAGCGCGAAAGGCGCGCTTGATATGGCTCAAACGGGTGAAATCAAGCTCATCTTCCCCACAAGGCGTAATCTTGAACGCCTGGCACTCTTTGCAAGCTTTGAAGACGCCCGCGCACAGGCCGAGGCAATCCCGGTAAAAACGATCATACCAAAGGTGGATACAAAGGACGGCAAGCCGGTTCTGACGATCTTGGAGGACGCAGGGTATCCGGTCACAAGCGAGCTTCTAGAGACGGTGGCTCGTGCTTGAGGCGTCTGTAAGCGATTTCACCTCATATATTTGTTGACACTAAGGCGTGTGTCTCGCTATCGGCGCGCACCTACCTGCTGCTCCAACCGTGAAAGTTTGAGCGGCCCAAGTGCCCAGATGGCGGAATTGGTAGACGCACCGTCTTCAGGTGGCGGCGCTCGCAAGGGCGTGGAGGTTCGAGTCCTCTTCTGGGCACCATTTGTTCTTCTCACGTTCTCCCAAATAATCTATAAAAACCGCAGAAATCCAAGGGATTCCGCCCCTGGATCGTCTCGGAATGTCCCGCCCAATCTCGGCCGTTCCAGACACTTTTGTGGGCCTTTTGGGGGCTTTTCACAAAAGCCCACATTTGAAAGGCCCCCAGATGTCTTTGACCATTACGCGACTCAAATCTCTGAAGCCCAAAGCCAAGCCATACAAGGTCACCGATGGGCGTGGATTGTATATCGAGATCACACCATCAGGCAGCAAGCTTTGGCGATTTCGTTACCGCCTAGGCAAGAGCCAGAAGAAGATTTGCATTGGTAGCTTTCCAGAGATCAGCCTCGCGGAAGCCCGTGACATTGCCTTCGAAGCTAAGCGGAAGGTCGCGCGCGGTGACGATCCAGCTCTTGAGAAACGCAAGCAGAAGATCCGGAATGAGTACCTCGCCGCAAACACTTTCGAGACGGTGGCGCGCGAATACATCGAAGAGATGATGGTGAAAGGCGGCCTCGCCCAGGCGACAATCGTCAAAGCCAACTACTTCCTCGAGCAGCTCGCCCCAGCCATTGGAAACCGCCCGCTTGCCGATATTGAGCCGTTCGAGGTTTTGGCCCCGCTCAAAAGGCTTGAAGGACTCGGCAAGCATGAAACTGCCAAGAAAACCCGCTCCTTTGCTGGTCGTGTATTTCGCTATGGTGTGGCTACAACGCGCTGCACCACCGATCCTACCTCACTTTTGAAGGGTGCGCTGCGAGCGCCGCGCCCTACACACTATGCAGCGATTGTTGATCCCAAGAAGCTGGGCGGTTTGTTGCGCGCGATCGATGACTTTGATGGCTACATCCTCACCAAATACGCGCTGCAGATTGCGCCGCATGTCTTTGTACGCCCCGGTGAGCTTCGCCACGCTGATTGGGACGAGTTCGATCTTGATGAGGGCATCTGGCGAATTCCGGCTGGTAAAATGAAGGCGCGGCGTGCGCACGCAGTGCCGCTATCCCGGCAAGTTGTTACTCTGATGGAAGAGCTCGGAGCTCAAATGGGCATGGAAGGCTATGTATTCCCATCCACACGCTCCCGCCGACGTCCGATGAGCGAAAACGCGCTTAACGCTGCGTTCCGGCGTATGGGATATAGCAAAGAGGAAATCACAGCCCATGGTCTCAGAGCGACAGCTTCGTCCCTTCTCAATGAGAGCGGTATTTGGAGCCCCGATGCTATTGAGCGCGCGCTTGCTCATGGTGACAGCGATGCTGTGCGCGGCATTTACCATCGCGGACGCCACTGGGATGAACGGGTGAAGATGGCACAGTGGTGGAGTGATCATCTCGATGAGCTCAAAGCAAAAGGAAGAAACATCGAAGCCAAGAAACGTAGCGTTCACTGCTAGAGTCGAAACCTTCGGGCGATAAAAACTAAATTAAATCTCTTGCCTACAACAAGCCCCCAGAGCCCAAAGTGGTGGTGAGAACTTCGACCATCTGGCTCATCGCTTGCACCGAAGGATCATGAGAGGTAATTTTGGTGCCTACGAACTGTGTCGGCAGCAACTCTATTCCTGCCGACTCGACCCCGTAGTTGTGCTTTTTCGTCTCGATAAAATAATGATACCATCACCACAAAAGCACTCACTGACAGCAGCACCTTTTCGAGAACTGGTTTTGGCCGCCCAAAGCTCTGTGATCTGAACCTTTGCATCGAGTGTCTGCGGTGCATAGCACCGCATTGAGCCCACCATCGCCTTGGGCGTCGCGTTCAGAGTGCCAACTGAGCCAACGCATGTTCTGCGTCGCTTCTCACCAAGTGACCATAGTGCTTTTCGATCATAGCGACACTCGTGTCTGAAAGTTGCGCCACGGTCAGAATTGGCAGCCCAGCACGAACCAAGTCGGTTATCACGCTGTGGCGGATAGTATAGGCGGAAGCGGCTTGTGGCAGTCCAGCTGCTTTCACCGCTCCTTTTATCGGACCTTTCCATTTATCTTTGGACCATGGAACACCATCTGCGCGCGTAAAAACTGATGCGGCAGATAGCTTACTTTTACACTGATCCGCCAAAAATCCGGCAATAGTCTCGGGAACGCTAATTTGACGAGGCATACCATTTTTATCGGCGCCAATCGTCAGCGTCCTCGTCCTTTTGTCAAAGTTGCTTACCTTAAGCGCAGCAAGAGCGCCTGGTCTGAGTGGCAAGAGACAAAGCCCTCTTACGAACGGCTCAATGTCTCTTGGAAGTGCAGACAAAAGCTTTTTACGCTCTGAGCGATCCAAATAGATTTCTCGACGGCGATCAGCTCCTTTTATCGGCTTCAGCGCTTCTTGCCAGGCGGCATCTGTATTTGGCGCACCTGGAGAAATTACACGCCAGAGAGCGGCACGCAACGGAACCATATCGCGATTCACTGTGGAGGCAGCTCTGGTTTTGTAGCGCTGCTCTCCACTTTTGTTGCGAGATATGCGCGCAGGTGCATTTTCAAGCCGCTTTCGCCAAGCAAGCAGATGTCGCTTTCGTACTTTGTCTAATTTAACTTTGGAGATGGGGTCATCAAAAACGTGTCGGCGAAATATACCCTCAGCAATTGGTCCCGGCTTCTCTTGAAGATAAGCGAGACATGCATCTTTAACCGTCTCCAGCTTTTCTATTCGCAGACCACCAGCTTCGACAACTTCAGCAAAAGCCTCTGCGTCTCTTTTGGCTGTCGCGAATAGACTGTTTCCCGACAGTGTCCCATATGACCCAAGCTTCTTGCGACGATACTTGCGAGCATCTTCATCGTAAGCGCGAGCGAACCAAGTGCCCTTTCCGCCTTTGATTGAAGGTCGATATCCAATATACCAACCAGCTTGAAGACGGTGCCAATGAGGCTCCTTGTCGCTTCGCGGTTTCAGTTTTTCCCGCTCGCCGATCCTGCTGAGGTCAGTCATGCCGCACAACCTTAATTTGAAAAGTATGAAACCAGTATGAAAAACATTGGGGGACAAGTTGAGAGCACGATAGACGAATGTATTTGTTTTTCAATACTTTTTTTCGTCCCGCAAAATCCCACCCCCTCTAAGCCCATCTTTCATACGGGTGGGGTCGCAAGTTCAATCCTTGCCGCGCCCACCATTTCTCGAAGTCCTCAGCGCAATTCCCTCCGCTTCGCTGCGGGGCGCCTGCGGACGGCCGGTCGGCCTTGCGAACTTTTCAGGTTCGAGGTTGGCCCATTCCGGCCCACCATCTTCGCAAGTTTCTTGATGCTGTTTGCCTTCCCCTGATCAAATCCGGGAAGAGCGGGGCGTTTGTGGACGCGCATGACCCATGACCAGACCGGTCAATGAAGCGTGTCTTGCAGATAAGCGCTTTTTGAAACACCATTAAACTGGATTGCTTTCATCGACGCGCGCACGATCTCTGCCGGCGTTGCGGGTTTGGGGCAAAAGATGATGCCGGGCAACCTTGCCGAATGATAGATTTCTGCATGGCCCGAATGGATGACGACTGGCACGTCCTGCGCCATCAGGTTCATCGCAAGGGGGAAAGAATACCCGTCGGGCAAACGTATGTCCAAAAGCGCAAAGTCGAACTTCGCATTGCTGATCGCATCCCACGCATCGGCCATATTGCCAATGACCGTGACATCGCTCACACCAGCTTTGCGGAAAGTATTTTCAAGGCCCACAGCCACGATAAACTCATCTTCAACGATGAGAACGGAGCGATCGCGAAGCGTTGTCTCGACATTCATTCGGGTGGCTCCAGAAGATTAAAGAGTAAAACTCAAGTCAATAGCCGCCCCATTTTCGAGGAAGCGCCGTGAGAACTTTCCTTTCAGCTGACGTGCGCCAGTGTCAATAAGTAGACTTCCGAAGCCATGTTTATTGGTCTGTGGACAAAAGTCATTTCGACTTTCCAGCCATTTAAGTTCGATCGTCCGTTTTCCAGCCACGGTCCAGCTTATTGCAAGTTCGCCATCTGGAGCGCCAAGAGCACCATATTTCGCCGCATTGGTCGCAAGCTCATGGATGATCAGCGTGAGCGTGTTCACCTGATCGCCATCGACAAAGATCGCCGGTCCTTCGAGAGACACGTTTTGCCCTGTCGCGTGGGGCTCGATAATCGACTTTAGAAGGTGCTCAAGTGGCACGCCTTTCATCGAATTGTCTTTTCGAGCAAGGTCATAGACGCGCCCAAGGGAAACGATTCGCTCAAGCAGGTCGTTCGCTAAGCGTTCGGCTTGAGGATGCTCTTTAGGCGCTGCTTGAATAAGCCCCCCGACCACAGCAAAAAGGTTTTCGATGCGGTGGCTCATTTCTTCAAGGAGCATTTGCTGGTTTTTCAAAGGCGAAATGTCGAGCGTTGGCCCTGCGACCTTCTTTGCGCCATTGAGCGTCGTATATGGCTTCCCGCGCGAGCGCAGCCAGCGTATGCCAACCGAAGGGTCTTTGACACGAAAGTCCACTTCATACTCTTCGCCGCGCTCGATAGCTCCGGTGATTTTTTCCTGCAGGATGGGTATGTCTTCTTCGACAACATTGGCGAGGACTTTGTCGAAGGGGATCTTCCCTGCACTGGCAAGGTTGAGATGCTCGGCCATGACCGCATCAATGCTCGAAATCGAGCGTTCAACATCCAGATCGCCCAGTCCCATACGCCCTGCATTCATCACCAGTTCGCGCAGTTCGGTTTGTTCTGTAAGTTCGCGTTGGAGCACCATGATTTCGGTGACATCAATGCCAAGCCCGACTACCTTCTTGCGGCCATCCATGCCTTCGACCGGAACAGCATCCACCTTCACCCAGCGGCGCGGCGCGCCCGGTATGTCCAGTTCGAGGATTTGCGAATATCCCTCCCCTTTGGCCAGAGCAGCATCCCGCTCGCCAAAGTGCCTTTTCGTGTCCAGCGGGGTTAGATTGGCCCCCAGAGCGTCGCGGCCATATTCACCGGGTCCGTCGAGCCCGGCAAGCTGAGCCCCTATTGCATCGACTTGGAGCCGGCCTGTTTCAAGATCGGTTATCCACGACCCCATGTTTGCCGCTTCCATCGCAAGCTTGAGCTTGCGCGTTTCCTCTGCAAGCTTACGGCGCAAAGTGACCTCTTGCGATATGTCGACCATGGTGAGCGATGCGCCCTCCACCGACCCGTCAGCAGCGTAATAGGGATGGATGCGCAGAAAATAGGCGCGCCCCGCTTCATCAAGGTCGCTCGTCTGAGTGAACGCCTTTCCCGTCTCGATGACTGTGCGCAATTGATTGATCAGGTCGATGCCACACGGCGGGAGCTTGATCTCAGCCAGCGAACGCCCTTCATCACCGCGGTCAAGCGAGAGCAATTCGCGCGCGGGATTGGTAAGGTGCCGGATGCGCAGGTCTTGATCGAGGACGATCATCACAAGGTCCGCCGAGCGCATGACATTGTCCAGATCGGCATTGGCCTGCGTCAGCTCATCGATTTTGTGCTTGAGCTCCTCATTGGCCGTCGTCAGTTCTTCATTTGCCGATTGAAGCTCTTCGTTCATCGACATCATTTCTTCATTCGCGCTTTTGAGCTCTTCGTTCGCTGTTTCGATCTGCTCAAGCTTGTCTTTCAGCGCCAGACGCGCAGCGTTCAGGTCGCCCTGTAAATTGGCGATCCGCCGGTCACGGGAAATCGGTTGCACGACGAATTCATCGGCCAAGGGTTGCAACCGGTCCTTAGCCACAAAGATCACCGCAACGCTTTCATTCTGCATGGGATGCGCAAAAACATCCGCTGTTTGAGTGCCAAAAGGCGAAGCGATTTCGATGTCTTTCAACACGCGCGGCTCGTGCGAGTTCAACGCCTGCTCGACAAGCGGTTGAACAACCTCGCGAAGCCCCTCACGCAGTAAGGCCTCAATTCTCCGTTCGTCACCAGGGCGCGACATCATGAACAGGCTGAGATCGCCAGAGCTGTCGAGAACCTGCCCCTCACGGGTCACACGGACAAAAGGCGGGGCGTAATGTTCGTAGATTGAGGCTCGCGAGGCCTCAAAACTGGTCTGGCGCGGAAAGTCGCGTTCCTGAGCCAATCGGACTGTGGCGTCGCAAGGGACAGTCATGGTGGAGGCATGAACCATCGGCAGGTTGATCGTTGAACGGCTCACCTTATCGTTGCGCCGGAATATGCGCGCTTTTGGATCGACGGGCGCGAACAAGTCCTGACCGCGCGAAATGCCTTCGGAGGTTCCAAGGAAGAGATAGCCGCCCACACGCAAACCGAAATGCAGCAGCGGAAAGACCCCGCGCTGCAAGTCTTCCCCCAGATAAATCAGCAGATTGCGGCAAGAAATAAGATCAATCTGGGAGAACGGCGGATCGTGCGCGACATTATGCACCGAAAAACGCACCATCTCCCGCAGACGCGGCGATATCTCGAAGCGCTCCTGTGAAATTTGTGTGTATCGTTCGCGGTAGCGCGGCGGTATCTCTCCCAGCATTGAAATCGGATAGGAAGCACGCTGTCCCTGCTCGATCATCGCTTCGTCGATGTCCGTCGCAAAGATCGTCACCATTGGGGGCTTCTCAAGCGCCTCGCGCATTTCCTCGACCATCATCGCCAGAGAAAACGCTTCCTGCCCGCTGGAGCAGCCTGGAACCCAAACCCTGATCTCGTCCGACTCATCGGCATTTTCGATCAATGGGCCAATGACTGAAGTGCGCAGCCGCTCAAAATTGGCCGCATCGCGAAAGAAAGAGGTCACATGGATGAGAAAATCGCTCGCCAAGGCCTGTTGCTCGGTTTTCTCGGTCTTCAGCTTGATAAGATAGCTGCTTACATCCTCGATTTCGAGGACCTGCATCCGGCGATTCAGGCGCCGGGTGAGGGTCGAGCGTTTGTAGCCGGAAAAATCAGTGCCAACCTCGTCTTTGAGCGCAGTGAAGATCGACTGCATCACCGCTTCGCAGGTGGCATCATCAGAGACGAAGCGATCAAGCTTGCCGGAGGCAAAATAGGACTTGAGCCGGGGGACAATTGCCTCTGCCTCAAGCGTAAAATCGACTAACTGCGTTGCAATCGCGGATTGAGGCATACCATCGTGGGCCGACTGCTTGGGAGATTGCGCAATCGCGATACCGCCCAGTTCCTTGATCACGCGCAGCCCTGCGGTTCCATCGCTGCCAGTGCCCGAAAGGACAACACCCGCCGCACGGTCGCCTTGGACCTCGGCGAGCGCAGTGAAAAAGCTGTCAATCGGGCGTCTGGCCCCGCGCGGCCCGTCAAAAGGAACCAGTTCGAACCGGCCCCCGGCGAGCCGCAGATTTGAACCGGGCGGAATTACGTGGAGACAATCGACCTCCACGCTGTCGCCATCCTCAATCTGGCGCACTCGCAAAGCGGTCTTGCCCGCAAGCAGTTCAGCCATCATGCTTTCATGATCGGGGTCAAGATGCGCAATGAGCACAAAGGCCAAGCCTGTGCCTGTTGCGACCTCTCGAAACATCCGCGTCGCAGCATCCAGCCCGCCAGCAGACACGCCGATTGCCACAACAGGAAAATCCAATTGAGCCTGTACTTCAGGCTCATTCATTTGTGCTTGCACCTCAAACCCCCCGCACAAAAGCACCGAGCGCTTATTTAAGTGCCATTATTATTTGGAAAATAAAAGAAAGCACTATTACGGATGGACTTCGCGGGCCTCATACGGATTAATACTTAGTCGCCCTTCGATTATTACTGCTAGCAAAGCCTTTCGACGCGAGAAAGCGCGTGACAATTGCAAAGGGTGGCAATGAAGACGGTCGACGAGAAAGCGCTTGAAACGTGCAACAAGGAACCGATCCACATTCCCGGCTCAATCCAGTCGTTTGGTTGCCTGATCGCCTTTGACCGTGAAAGCCTTGAAATCGCGGCAATCTCGGCGAATTGCGAGCGCTTTATCGGCAAACCGCCCAAATCTTGTCTAGGCAAATCCCTTGAGAGACTTTTGGATGCGAAAACGCTTCACACGCTGTCTAACAAGCTGGCTTATTCAACGATCGGCACCCGGCGTGAGTATGTGGCGACAATTGCGAACCGAGATACAACCGCGCAAGCGCCAAGCTCGTTTGACCTGTTCGTCCATGCAGGCCCTCGCTTCGACTATATTGAACTGATAGCGAGCTCTTCTGGTTCACGCGCGCTGCAAAGCCGGATTGCAGCGATCACCAGTGCGATGCAGCAACTCCAGTCGCTGGAGGACATTTTTGAACTCGCGACCGTCAATGTCCACGCAATCGCTGAATATGACAGAACCATGTTCTACCGCTTTTTACCCGATGGCTCAGGCGAAGTGGTGGCAGAATGTTGTGCGGCGCATATGGAGCCATTTTTGGGCCTGCGCTATCCAGCCTGGGACATTCCCAAGCAAGCGCGCCAGCTTTATGCCAAAACACCAATCCGCACGATCTGCGATGTGCGCGCCGATCCCGTGGCGCTGATCTGTGCCCCAGAGTTTAGTCACGAGGATTTCGATCTTTCGATTGCTACGTTACGCGGCACCTCTCCGGTGCACCTTGAATATCTTGCCAATATGGGAATCGCTGCGAGCATGACGATCCCGATTGTCGTTGATGGCAAGCTCTGGGGCCTTATCACCTGCCACAACGAAACCGCGCGCGATGCGGCAATGGACCTGCTTGATGCAGGTGAAGTGATTGGCCATCTTGTCTCTTTCAGCATCGCCAAGCTGCTGCGCCAGAAAATCGTCGATCATCAATCTGCCGTGAGCGAAATTCGCGACAGTTTCATCAGTCTTCAGACAAAGCTCAAATCAACCGAACATTTCGCAGCCGGTGTAGAGGAAGCATCCAAACAGGTCTTGTCATTTGACGGGCTTTGCGTGGTCAAGGGAGCGGGCTGGCACAACAGGGGCACTGCCCCCTCTCGCTTAACCCGGTCGGGCAAAGAGACATTTACAATCGCATCCGAAATTGCCGACATCACCGGATCCAACAGCGCTTTGCACCAACTTGGCAAAGATGACGCGGCACCGCTTGCAGGCTTCATCGATGTGCCGCTCGTCAAAGATCCGGACACTAGGATCATCTTCTTTAGAAAAGCGGTGAGCACACAGGTGACCTGGGCCGGGCACCCGGACAAAGACATCGAAGAGGTCAACAATCGCTTCCGCCTCTCACCGCGCAAAAGCTTTGCCAGATATATCGAAGACAATGGCGACAAATGCGATGAATGGAGCAATGAGGACATTCAATTCCTGCTCCATCTGCAGCGCGAATGCGCCGCCAGCCAGAGCGCTGCTGGACGCATTTTGCAGCAGAAGGACAATTTGCGCATCCTTGCCGATGAATTGAACCACCGGGTCAAGAACATCCTTGCTCTGGTGAAATCACTTTCCAGCCATGCGCGCGAAGCTGCCGCAACACCCGAAGATTATGCGCAAAGCCTTGAACGCCGCCTGTTCTCGCTCGCTGCGTCGCACGACCTACTCACCCAATCGCAATTGGAAGGGATATCACTGCGTGATCTGTTTACGGCCGAGCTGGAGCCGTTCCTTTCTCCTGATCAAATTGCCAAGTCGTTGTCGGGCCCGGACGTTGTCCTCGCAGCCGATGCGGTCCCTATGGCGACGCTCCTCATTCACGAATTGGCCTCAAACGCGGCCAAGCATGGGGCCTTGTCTGAGCCAGACGGCAGGGTCGCCATCAATTGGCTGATCGCTGGTCAATCCTTCATCCTCCAATGGAAAGAGCATGGCGGGCCGCCGGTCGCAGCACCAAATCGGCACGGCTTTGGAATGGAATTGCTGCGCGAGGCTATACCGTACGAATTCAATGGCACTGCGGACCTGACATTTGCCGAAACCGGCTTTGAGGCCATTTACAATCTTGCCGCCCATCCCTTTTTAAAAGTCAACGGCTCGAACAGCGTCAGAGCTGAATTTACCAGCGAAAAACGCGGGGCTTACGCAACCCCCGCGCTTGGCCGTGCGCTTATCGTTGAGGACAGCTATCTGCTCGCAACCGAGCATTCCAAATTGTTAAAGCGCCTCGGCTTTCAGGAGACAGACCTCGCTTCATCCGTCGGCGCTGCGATAAGCATGATTGAACAGGCAGAGCCCGAATTTGCACTGCTGGACATCAACTTGCGCGAGGAGATGAGCTTTGCCATCGCTGATGCTCTGACCGATCGCGGCGTGCCTTTTGCATTTGTTACAGGCTATGGCAGTGCTGCAAATATCCCTTCAAAATTTGCCGAAACGCCGTTTCTCAAGAAACCTTTGACGAGCCGGGCGCTCGAAGAGTTGCTGGGTCAAAGCTGATAAAGGTGCCGCACGAATTTATGGCGCCCGATGCGACTGGACGCCTGATTCTATAGTCGTATCATGCCCAATCAGCTTGCCGATCTCCTCCACAAGCGAGTTGAGCGAAAATGGCTTTGTAAGGCGCACCGGCATGATCTCACGGCTGATGGTTTCAAATACGTGTCTTGGCATATATTTGGAAACTCTCGCGCCGCTTACGCCGATGACAATTGGCATTTGTCTGTCCGTACTTTTTGCCACCCACGATAGCTCAGCACAAAAGGTGACCCCGCCCCTGTTTGAAAGCTGGCCATCGGTGATCTCAAAGAAAGCGTCGAGCACAACCACATCGGGCCAATCGCGTGTGCAATGCGCAATACCGGTGTCGATTGTGGCGTGATGGGAGGCGTCATAGCCACGCTTTTTCAAAGCTTTCATCCATTCGTGGGCAAGAAGAAAATCGTCCTCGACAATTGCAACTTTCGCCTTTTTTTCAGCCAATTTCCCGCTCCACAAATTGCGACCTTGGGGAGCCAATCCCAAGCTGATTGCATTTTGTAATCAGTCACCATGCAACCTGCCGGACAGGGGTTGAGAGAGATAGTGCGGGCAAGCCCTTAACCGGGTTCAGCGATACAGATGAACATCCGGATTGGTGGCAAAAGAGTCGCGTTCCGTTTCGCGTGAGGCGTCCAGAAATCTCGCAATGAGCGGGAGACAGCGTACCACTGTCTCCCGCTCACCCAAGCCCGCCGGTAGGGAAAGCGATCAGTATCCCGCCACTTTTCCAGCAGCCAGTCTCTCGCCAGTGTCAGCCATGGATGTGCCCTCGCGGATCAGCGATCGGGCTTTGGCAATTGCAGTGGCGGTGTCCATTTCGCCTTTTGCAATCTGTGTTCCCATGCTCAGCAATTCGCCGCTTATGACGGTGCCAGTGGATGCTTCTTCCTCAATGGTGATGCCACCCTTAGCCGAAAGGGCTGCATCCCACTCTTTGCGCACCGCGTCCCAATATTGAGCGCTCGCCTGCCAGTATTCATCCGCTGCGTTGACTGGATAGTCGTCAAACCGCTCATAGGTGTTAAGGACGCTTTCCTGGACGTAAGGCACAGCTTTGCCATCGACCCATTTCAGCTTGGTATTGTCCTGCCAGTGGATCCATCCGCCGGGAAAGTTCTGGTGACGGTTGATCGCGCGGTAGTGGTCATAAACCGGATCACGCGTCGCATCGCGCCGGGCAAGCGGGCGCAGCGTCCAGTTTGAACGCCAGCGGCGCACACCGTTGGTCGTCTCCCATTGCCCCCACCCTGCATAGCGCGGGCTGTCATCGACCTGATAGACGGTTTGCGACCAGCGACCTTTACGCATGGCTTCGGGAACGTCTTTCAATTCCCATGTGCCAGGCGCGGTATAAACGAGGTATTGCTCGGGCTCATATTCCCAGTCCTGACGCCAGTGCTTAACGACAAAAGGGCTGTCCTCGCTTCCCACGACCAGCAGATGCTGGAGCACGATCTTGCGGCCTGTGTCTTCGATTACGCGCACACTTTCGTGGCCACCGGAGATCTTGGCATCAATCGGGGTGTAGTCAGGATGCCAGGGCGTTGTTTCCTTCATATCGAAGGTGACTTTGAAATCGCCGGCCATTGCAAGGATGTCTGCCCGGTCCGCTTCGAAGGAGGCCGCTTCTGCCTCGGCGCTGCGATCGCCGACGGGATCATCGGCAAGCGCGGGCGCGGGGCTTGCGATCAGGCACACAGCCGCAATGCCAGAGGCGAGAAGAGATTTGGTCTGGGTAAGCATTTGGTTTTCCCCTTTTTGAATGAAGGTTTGTGATTAAAAGCCTTTGGACCACGAAAGCGCGGCTTTGACATTGCGTCCCGGCTGGCTGACCCCGGCGCTCACCACTTCGAAATCGGCATCGCCAATGTTGTCGATGCCAAGGTCGAGGCGAAAGCCTTCGAGCGGGCCGGTTTCAGGTTCGATGACGAGGTAGAGATCGGCGACGAGATAACCCTCGCGCGCCTGATTGGGGTCGTTCACTTCGTCAAAGTCCGATGCCGAGGTAACCCGCGTGCCAACGCGCACATCGCCGTCTCTCAAACGAAGCCCGGTGTCGAGGAACAGGACGCTGGGCGACAAAACGCCTTCAAGGAATTCCCCTGTTGCCGCGTCAACGCCGTCGATCGTCGAAAAATTGCCGCGCAGGTAGAAGTGGTCCGATGAATAGTTGAACTCAGCCTCAACACCGGAGATTTGTGCATCGGCGATGTTCACATTCTGACTGGTGTTGCCAAAGGCCGCCCCCGTTCCGCAAGACGGCACAAACGGGCTTGCGACAAAGCAGCCGGTCGGGATGTTCACATCCAGCCCGATGAGATTTTCGACATCGCTGTCGTAATAGGACGCCTTGAAAGTGAGCCGGTCGCCATCAGTGATGAGATCGGCAAAGTTGACCCCGGCACCAGCTTCCCAGCTTTCCGATTGTTCAGGGACAAGCGCCTCGTTGCCGATAAACAGGTTCTGTACAAAGCTTGGACCAAACGGGCCGGGAGCAGCCGAGAGATCGGGTATGGTGAAGTGCACGCCATCGGCAAAAGCTTCGTTGAAGGATGGAGCACGAAATCCGCGCGACCAATTTCCGAACAAGAGCAGTTCAGGAATTGGCTTGTAGGAAACACCAAGCTTGGGTGAAAACTCGTCATCGTCGATTGTAAAGATTTCACCCGTTGCAGATGATTTGAAGCTATCCCAGCGGATGCCCGGAATGATGGAGATCTCGCCCGGAAGCCCGTCAGTGAGCGTCAGCTCGGCCTGAAGGAAAGCGCCAAGAAATTCGGTTTGCGCATCCGGCACACCGCCGCGTGTGCCGTCCGCTGTATCAGTGTCGAGCCCGGTCTGTTCATCCCGGTAATATTCGCCGCCATAAGTGAAGGTGAGCGATGAGCCATCACCAACACCAATGCGCGAGCGGTTGTCGATGGTAAGGCCAAACGTCTCCACTTCGCGGTCGGCAATGCGCGAGGTGCCAACTGTGTCCTCTTCAACGCCATTCTTGCTGTAATAACCGACAAGATTGAGGTCGATTGCATCACTCGCCGGGTTGAAATTGAGGCCCATTTGCGCGGTGTCATTGCGCGCATCGCGGAAAACCAGATCATTCGCAGCTCCGGCGATATTGGCTCCTTGCGGGTTTTGCGGGTCCGATGAGTCCGCCTGATAACGCGCATAGGAGGCATAAAGCTCGACCGCATCGCTTGGCCGAAGCGTGACTTTGAACAGGCTGGAGGTAATCTCATCATCGGCTGGCAAAGTGTCGCCGCTGCCCAGCTTTATGCTTCCTGCATCGCGGTAAGTGAGATGGCCCAGCACGTCCCACATCGCATCCGAAGATTGCGCCGCTGCGGTCGCGCCGATGCGAAATTCATCGTTCACCGATTGGTATCCGGTTGCAAGCTTGACAAAGGTGCGCTCGCCTTCGTCAAGCAGGTCGCTGGCTGAAACGGTGCGGGTTGCAATCACCCCGCCCAATGCGCCCGAACCATACAGCGCTGAGCTTGGCCCGCGCACAACTTCAAGCGTCTGGACCAGCTCAGGATCGATGAAAAAGCGGCCATCATGGCCAGACACAAAGCTTTGCCGTGCGCCATCCTGAAAGATCAGAACGCCATTGCCACCAATCCCGCGAATGGAGGGCGCATCGCCTGTGCGGCGAGGCCCGGCATCAAACTCGGCGCCGGGGATGGCCTGAAACACCTCTTGCAAGGTGGAGGGGTTGAAGTCTTCGATTGTCTCACGCTCCACGACCGACACCTGTCCCGGATAATCAAAAGCGGGGATGGGATTGCGCGTGGCGGTGACGGTGATGAGTGTGGATTGCTCAGCTGTTTCTTCCGCATCTTGTGCCTGAAGCTGATGCAGCGGCGCGCTGGCAAGCGCGAGGAGCAGCGCGATCCGAGACGGTTTCAAAAGACGTTCTTTCAATGATTTGATCCCTGTTTTTGGCGGTATTGAGCGATGAAACTCGACGCAGAGTTACTGCAAACGATTCTTAGTTGCGATTCGCAAGTTCAATAGCCACGGGATTTTTGATAATCAATCTCATTATCACAAATGTTCAGCGCTCAGCGCATTCACGCCTTCCAAATCATCCACACACACAAGGCTCTTGATGAGACAGGCGCTTCGACTAGAGTCCTGCAATTCGGATCAAAAAGGGGGCTTGCGCTTGTGAGCATTCGCGTTGTGAGAGGGTTGGTTGCAGCCTATATGCTGGTGTTTGCTCTCGCCACGACTTGGCCCGGAGCGCAGGTTTTCAACCGGCCAGAACCGTTCGTCATGGGCCTGCCCTTCAACCTGTTTGTGCTCGCCAGCCTGATCACAGTGGCGCTGGGCTTGCTCGCCCTCCTGTATGTCAGCGAAACGCGCGGGCGACCCTGAACTGCTATGGAACGCTGGCATATTATAGCGCTCGTGATCGCTGCCTATCTCGCCATCACTTTGGCGATTGGCTTGCTCTCAGGCAGGCGCGCCTCGAAAAGCGTCTCTGGCTATGTCGCAGGGGACCGCGATTTCGGCCTTCTAGTCATGTATTTCGTCCTGGGCGCGTCGATTTTTAGCGCTTTTGCTTTCCTCGGCGGTCCCGGTTGGGCTTACAGCCGGGGCGCGGCGGCTTTCTACATTTTGTGCTATGGCGTGCTTGGTATCGCGCCCTACTTCTTCCTTGGACCAAAGGCCGCCGCTTTGGGGCGAAAGCACGGCTTTGTGACGCAAGCACAGCTTATTTGCGGGCGCTTTCCCTCGCGCGCACTGAGCGTGATGATCGCAGTACTCACCGTACTCGCTTTCATCCCCTACATTACGCTTCAGATGCGCGGCGCAGGGATAGTGATCGAGGCGGTGACCGAGGGCAATGTGCCGCTGTGGGCAGGCGCGCTTGTGGCTTATGGCATTGTGCTCATCTATGTTCTGTTCTCAGGTGTCGCAGCGGTCGGGTGGACTAACACCTTCCAAGGCATCTTCATGCTCACCATCGCGTGGACGCTAGGCCTGTATCTGCCAATTTCGCTTTATGGCGGGGTGGGTGAGATGTTTACTCAGATCCTGAAGCAGCGCCCTGAACTGCTCACCATGCCCGGTCTTACCGCAAGCGGCGAACCTTGGAGCTGGGGCGGATATTCCAGCGCTATCATCGTCTCTGCCGTGGGGCTGATGATGTGGCCTCACCTGTTTATGAAAGCCTTCACCGCGCGCTCTGATAACACTTTGCGCCGAACCGTGGTGCTTTTCCCGACCTTTCAGCTGTTCCTAATCCCGGTGTTTCTTATCGGATTTGCAGGGGTGCTCTATCCTGAAAGTCCGCCCAGCTCTGACTTCATCCTGCCTTTTATGATCCTCAATGCTGAGCTTCCCGCCATCGTCGTCGGCCTGTTTTGCGCAGGGGCTCTATCTGCTTCCATGTCCACCGGAGACAGCCTTGTGCACGCCGCCGCTTCGGTGACGGTCGAGGATGGAATCAAGCCTTTCAAACCCATGTCCGACGAAGCGCGCCGCAAGCTCATTCAAGTGCTGGTCGTAGTGGTGGGTGCGCTGTCTTATGTGTTCGCTGTGAGCGAAGGCGTAAGCCTAGTCGTCCTGCTTCTCACCGCTTATGGCATCATCTGCCAGCTCGCCCCTCCCATCGTTGCCGCCATGTATTGGGGCAGAGCCACCACCGCCGGGATTGTCGCAGGTTTTGCCAGCGGATCGCTCACGGCTGCATTCTTCTTCCTGAGCGGGTACTTCGGTGCAGATTTCAGGCCTTATGACCTTCATGAGGGGATGCTTGGGCTCATGGTCCACATCCCCATACTCATCATCGTCAGCCTCCTTACTCAGCCGCAGGCAGAGCATCACCGCGAGGCGTTCCTAACTCCAGGCTGACGCTGTCCAATCTGCACGATTTCCAAACCGTCCAAATTTCTGTACATAAGCGCCATGCATCTGTTCGAGATCCTGATTGTCATGCACGTCATCACTGGTCTGACGGGATTGATTGCATTCTGGGTGCCGATTGTCGCAAAGAAAGGCGCGGTCAATCACCGCCGCTGGGGACGCATTTGCGCTTACGGCTTTATTGGCGCAGGCACGCTTGCAGTCATCATGGCGCTGATCTCGCTTTACGGGCCAGAGGAGCGCATCCCTTCGATCACTGACCGCGTTTTGTTCGACGGCCTGTTTGGCTGGATGATGCTTTACCTGGGCCTTTTGACGATTGGCTTTGCTGACTATGGCCTTGCGGTGGTGAAGCATTCGCGCAATCGCGAAGCGCTACGTGAGGCGCGCTATCAAATTGTGATCGCTGCCGTCCTTGTTTCTGCGGCTTATTGCTTCTGGTACGGCTTTCACATTGGCGAAATGCTCATGATGGCTGTTGCGGTGCTTGGCATTGCGGCAATGAGCATTCAGGAGCTTTTTATCTGGCGAAAATCGTCGCCAAGCCGCAAGGCTTATGTGGGTGAGCATTTCCGCGCACTCATCGGCATGGGGATCAGCGCTTACACCGCTTTCATGTCAGTGGGGCTTATCCGCTATATTCCAGAGCACGTCTTCAACCCGCTCGTCTGGGCCCTGCCCAGCACGGTGGGGGTTGCGCTCATCATCGGATTTTCACTTCAGGCCAAACGTCAGGCTCAGCCCAAGGCACCCCCTAAACCTCAGCCCACATCCGCATAAGATTGGCAATCGACTTATCGATCATCAGGAGTTCGGGCGCATTGGCGGGAAGTTTCGCGCTGAGCGATGCGCGGGTGTTCTGCATATCGAATAACAGTTCGCGCTGTGCCTCATCGCGGATCAGGCTTTCGATCCAGCCCACTGCGACAATCCGCGTGCCACTGGTCACGGGCCTTACTTCGTGGATGCTGGTCGAGGGGTATAAGATAAGATGGCCCGGTGCCTCTTTGATACTCTGGGTCATGCCAGCGGTCTGCACCACCAATTCACCGCCCTCATAACTCGCAGGGTCGCTTAGAAAGAGGGTGAAAGAGACATCGGTGCGCATTTGGCCGTCGCCCTTCCCCATCAAAGCATTGTCGATATGCGCGCCGTAATGCCCGCCTCCTTGCGTCTTGCTCACCAGTAGCTTGGAATGGCGACGCGGGCGCACGGCGGCCTTTACCACCGGGTTTTCCATAATGAGCGGCGTCAACATCTGGCCAAGCGCCCGGCCCGCAGGGCTTGCCATGATCGCCTGTTCGTTATCCTTCACCCGCGCTGCCACCTTGCCAGCGGTTTTGCGCCCGTCCTGCCAGTCGAGCTTTTCAATCGCCTGATCGATCTCGGCCAGTTTGTCCGCGTCAGAAATGGCTTCGATGCTGAGGATCATAAAAGGCTCTTGATAATCGTTTGCAAAAGAATGTTGATCGCTTATGTCACCGAACAAACACGTTCAACCGGAGCAGTAAGTGATGAAAGTCGAATTGAAAACCTGGACACAGCTTGGCGTTGCAACCGCTTTGGCTGGCCTCACTCTCGCGGGCTGCTCAGGCGAGGCTGGAGAAGGCGGCGACGCGGGTGAAAGCGCAGCGATGCAGCAGGCTGGTGAAGCCGGCGAAGGAGAAGGCGGCGAAGGCGGTGAAGGTTCCCGTGGCGAGGGCGGCGAAGGAGGCGTTGATGTCGCGGCAGCTGGCAATGATCCGGTGACCTACACATCCGCGCTTGCGGTGGCAGAAGCTCATGTGATCGCCGCGCGCGATGCTTATGCAGCGGGCAAGACACAGGCTGGCGCTGAAATGTTTGCGCATCCCGTGTCCGAGGTGCTGCTTGAGCTTCAACCCGTGTTTGATGCGCAGGGTGTTGAAGATATGTCGCCGCTCTTCGCAGGTGCGTCCGAGGCGGCGCTTTCGGGTGTGGATGCAAGTGAAATTGCAAAACAAGCCGACATCATCATCGCCGCCCTTCGCGATGCGGAAGCAAAGGCTCCGCAATCTGACAAAAGTGCAGGAACGATTGCTGCTGGCGTAGTCGCCGACCAGATCGAGCGAGCTGTCGCCATGTACGCGCAGGCGAGCGAAAGCACGCAATATGGCCCCTATCTTGATGGTTATGGCTATTACAAAACGGCGGCGAGCACTTTTGAACGATCTGCTGAGGCAATTCGCAGCGAAGATGCCAAGCTTGCCACCAGCATTGAGAAAGCTCTTGCGCTGCTCGCTACAGCCTATCCAAGCGTCACGCGGCCTGAAAATCTGGACGCGAACCAGGGCGAACTATCGGGTGCTTCGGCCTCGGTTATGCTTGCGGCGAGTTGATCGAAGGCAAAAGAGCGCGAGCGCGGCCCCCATCTGGTCTTTTATTCGTAAGCTTAAGCGGGCATAGGCACAGCCATGCATGATATTCGCTTAATCCGAGAGAACCCGGAACAATTCGACGCTGGCCTTGCACGCCGAGGCGCTGAGCCGGCTGCGCGACGCATCCTTGCGATTGACGAAGAGCGCCGCGCTCTGACGACGAAGCTGCAAGAGATGCAGTCGCGCCGCAACGAAGCCTCCAAGGCGATTGGCCAAGCCATGGGCCAAGGCGACACCGACAAGGCCGAGGCGCTGAAAGCCGAAGTTGCGCAGATCAAGACCGATATGCCGACGCTTGAGGCTGAGGAGAAGGCGCTGGGGGAAAAGCTGCAAGACGCTTTGGCGCGCCTCCCTAACCTGCCGTTTGACGATGTTCCTGATGGGGATGACGAGGCGGGCAATGTCGAGATCGCCACTTGGGGCACAAAACCAAGCTTTGATTTCGAGCCCAAGGAACACGCCGATATTGCGCCTGCGCTCGGCATGGACTTTGAGACAGGCGCGCTGATTTCTGGCGCGCGTTTCACTTTCCTGAGGGGGCACATGGCGCGGCTCCACCGCGCTTTGGGTCAGTTCATGATCGACCGTCAGGTGAGCGTTTACGGCTACACCGAATGCGCGCCGCCCGTGCTCGTCAAAGACGAGGCGATGTATGGCACCGACAAGCTTCCCAAATTTGCCGAGGACAGCTTTCGCACCACCGATGATCGCTGGTTGATCCCAACGTCTGAAGTCTCGCTGACTGCAAGCGTCATGGGCCAGCTGCTCGACGAAAGCGCCCTGCCCTTGCGCATGACTGCGCTTACCCAGTGCTTTCGCTCCGAAGCGGGCGCTGCGGGGCGCGATACGCGCGGTTTCATCCGCCAGCACCAGTTTGAAAAATGCGAGCTGGTGAGCGTAGTCAAACCTGAGGAATCCGAGGCGGAACACGAGCGCATGACGCGCGCGGCCGAAGACGTGCTCGAAGCGCTTCACCTGCCCTATCGCAAGATGCTGCTGTGCACCGGCGACATGGGCTTTGGTGCGCGCAAGACCTATGACCTTGAGGTGTGGCTGCCGGGGCAAGGCGCCTATCGCGAAATCAGCTCGTGCTCGAACACGGGCGATTTCCAATCGCGGCGCATGAATGCGCGCTACCGCGTGGCGGGCGAGAAGAAGAAGACCGAATACGTCCACACGCTAAACGGTTCAGGCCTTGCCGTGGGCCGCACTCTTGTTGCGGTGATCGAGAATTACCAGCAAGCCGACGGCAGCGTTCTGGTGCCGGAAGCGCTCGCCCCATATATGGGCGGCATCACCAAGCTGGAGCCGATGTCCTGATGCGCATTCTCCTGACCAATGACGATGGCATCCGTGCACCCGGCCTTGCCGTTCTGGAGAAAATCGCAGCGCAGTTTTCCGATGATGTCTGGGTGTGTGCACCGTCTGAAGAGCAATCGGGTGCAGGCCACTCCTTGACGCTTAATCATCCCGTGCGGCTGCAAAAGTTTGGCGAACGGCGCTTTGCCGTCACGGGCACTCCCACTGACAGCGTCACCATGGGCCTTCGTCAGGTGCTCGACAGCCCGCCCGATCTCATCTTGTCAGGCGTCAATCGCGGCGCGAACTTGGGAGATGATGTGACCTATTCAGGCACCGCCTCTGCCGCAATGGAAGGCGCGCTCGCGGGGATCCGCGCGATTGCTCTGTCACAGGTGATTTCACCCGAAACGCGCGGGACCGATCACGAATTTGCTCAAGCGCTTGAATGGGCTCCCAAAGTCATTGAGCCTTTGATTGATGCGCCCTTTGGCAATCGCACGTTCCTGAACGTCAATTTCCCGCCCAAAGGTGCGCAAGGCATCCGCGTCACCCGGCAAGGCTTTCACGATTATTCGCGCGGCAGCGTTGTCGAAGGCACTGATCCGCGCGGGCTTCGCTATTTCTGGTTCGGGCTCCACCCGATTGAGCACACGCTTGATCACGGGACTGATCTGGAAGCGATTGATGACCGCTATGTCACTGTAACCCCGCTGCAACTCGACTTGACGCATTACCCCACAATCGACACTCTCGCTGGCCGGTTCGCAGGGTAAAGCACACGCACATGGCTCAACGGGATACCAAAGGTTTTTTGACGCGCCATCCGGAGCTCAAAACCGCGCAGAAGTTTGACAAGCAACGCGGCGTTCACCCGGTGCAAAAACGGATGCAGCCGCTTCGCCGCGCTGTAGGCCTGCCGGTTTGGGCGGACGTGTTTCTGCGCCTCGGTGCAGCACTGGGTCTGATTTTCATCGTTGTGATGATCCATTGGTTCGACCGCGAGGGGTTGGTCGACAATGTCGATGGGCACGTCAGCTTTCTCGATATTGTCTATTTCACCATGATTTCGATCACGACGACCGGCTTTGGCGATATTGCGCCCGTCTCAGACAGCGCGCGGTTCAAAGAAGCGGTGATCGTCACACCGATCCGCTTTCTGGTTTTCTTTATCTTCGTAGGCACCGCCTACAATTTCATTATCAAACGCAGCTGGGAGAAATGGCGCATGGCCCGCATTCAGGAAAAGCTCTCTGACCATGTGGTTGTCCTTGGCTACGGCGTATCTGGCTCACAGAGCGTCGAGGAATTGATCGAGCGCGGTACGCCCGCAGACAAGATTGTCGTGGTCGACCCAAGCGATGACCGCTTGCGCGAAGCAGAAAAGCTTGGCGTCAATGTGCTTGCAGCGGACGCGACGCGTGATGAAACCTTGAAAGCGGCGCGCATTTCAACTGCGAAAAATGTGCTTGTCTCGGCAGGGCGCGATGACACTTCGATCCTGATCGTGCTTACCGTTCGCCATCTTGCGCCCGAAGTCCCGATCAGCGTGGTGGTGCGCGCTGATGATAACGAGTTGCTGGCACGACAGGCTGGCGCGGACAATGTCATCAATCCGGTCCGCTTTACCGGGCTCCTGCTTGCAGGCTCTGCCAATGGCCCACACATCGCCGACTACCTTGCGGACCTCGCCTCTGTTTCAGGCCGCGTCCATCTGGTTGAGCGCGTGGTTACCGAAGAAGAATGTGGATGCTCCATCTCTGAACTCGGCACCGGCGGGCGAGGCCTGCGCATCTATCGCAATGGCCGCGCCATCGGCTTTTGGGAGGAGGAGTGCCAATCCTTGCAGCCCGGTGATGTGATCGTGGAGATTGTGCCCTCTGAAAATGGCAATGGGGGCGGCTAGACCTCTAGCGAAAAAGCAAAAACACCCCGCCCATCGCAGCCATGCCTAGGATGAAGTGGCCTGCATCAATTGCGAAAAGCACGCCTGATTTGCGTTGATAGAGATAGTTGATGCCAATTGCTGGGACCATCACTCCAAGCGCGAACCCGATCGACATCATCATCACCACAAAAGGCGCAGGGTTGGTGCGCGCGATCAAGTGCCACAGCACCATGGCGATCAGCATTTCAAACAGAAACGTCAGCCCGAAGATGAGCGCCATATTGCCAGATTGAACGTCCTCGTCCGACAGCCCCGCTGCCTTTTGCCAGGCCTTGCCGAACAAAACTCCGTACCAGATCGCGCCAACGACGAAGAACGCCGCGGTGCCTGCCAGAACAGGCCACAATGCAAAATCATTCATGCGTGATCGCTCCTTCAATCTTTAGCAGAGCGTAGCGATGATTGATCAGCGTGGGAAGCAAGCGCGCGCTCTACTCTAGCGCTTCTCACAAAACGCGTGTAACGGCGCGGCCATCATGTCCAACCCAACCACTCTCCCTGACGCCAAGAAAGTCGGAATGGTCTCGCTTGGCTGCCCTAAGGCGCTGGTCGATTCAGAACGCATCCTCACGCGGCTGCGCGCCGACGGTTATGCGATGAGCCCTGACTATGCGGGCGCGGATGTGGTTCTGGTCAACACCTGCGGCTTCCTCGACAGCGCCAAGGAAGAAAGCCTTGCCGCCATTGGCGAGGCGATTTCCGAGAATGGTCGCGTCATCGTCACCGGCTGCATGGGTGAAGAGGCCGACGCGATCCGAGCTGCCCATCCGCAAGTGCTGGCGGTCACGGGCGCGCATCAATATGAGCAGGTGGTGGAGGCCGTGCACGAGCACGCGCCCCCATCGCAGGGGCCGTTTGTGGACCTCATCCCGCAGCCCGATGTGAAGCTGACGCCGCGCCACTACAGCTATCTGAAGATTTCCGAGGGGTGCAATCACTCCTGCTCTTTCTGCATCATTCCCGACCTTCGCGGAAAGCTTGCCAGCCGCCGCATCGACGCGGTGCTGCGCGAGGCGGAAAAGCTCGTGGCGGCCGGCACGAAAGAGCTTTTGGTGATCTCTCAGGACACGAGCGCCTATGGAGTTGATACCCGTCACGAGGCGAAAGCGTGGAAAGGCCGCGAAGTGCGCGCGCACATGACCGACCTCGCGCGTGAGCTTGGCCAACTGCGCACCCCTGATGGCAAAACGCCGTGGGTCCGCCTCCACTATGTCTACCCCTACCCCCATGTGGATCAGGTCATCCCACTCATGGCTGAGGGGCTTCTTACTCCTTATCTCGACATCCCATTTCAGCACGCCGCGCCTTCTGTGCTCAAATCCATGCGCCGCCCAGCGAATGAGGCGAAAGTGCTGGACCGGATCAAGGCATGGCGCGATATCTGCCCCGATATTGCGATCCGCTCGTCCTTTGTGGTCGGGTTCCCCGGCGAGACGGAAGCGGATTTCCAATACCTCCTCGACTGGCTCGAAGAGGCGCAACTGGACCGGGTGGGCGGTTTCCGTTTTGAACCCGTCGAAGGCGCGCGTGCCAATGACCTGCCCAATCCGGTACCAGAGAGCCTCAAGGAAGAACGATACGCCCGGCTTATGGAAGCGACGACACGCATCAGCGCCGCCAAGCTTCAGGCCAAAGTCGGACGCAACCTGCCCGTGATCATCGATGAGGTCGGCGAACCAGACGAGGACGGTGATGTTGGTGCAACCGGGCGATCACAAGCCGATGCGCCAGAGATCGACGGGGCAGTTTATTTGCGCAACGTCCCTGAAACGCTGGCAGCAGGCGATATTGTCAATGTGACCGTCGAAGATGCCGATGAGCACGACCTCTTCGGCGTGATTTCCTAACGTGCCTCTTCGCGCGCAAGGAACATAGCCGCCCAATGTCGATCAACATCTCTTCGCATTTCGTGTTTGAATTGGACGAGCCCACTGACTGCCTCATGCAGTTCGAAGCGGCGTCCTTACCCGAACAGGAAATTTCGAGTGTTCGCACCTTGTTAGACCCGTCCGACACTGCCGTACGCGTGCCAGCGCAAGATGGCATTGGCGAGCGGATATGGATGCGTGCCAAGGGGCGGGTCGAAGTTTCCTATGAGGCTGAGGCGACAATTGCCCGCATCGCTCCGGATATGTCATCGCTTGATCAGCTGCCTACCCATATGCTTCCGGGTGAAGCGGTGCAGTACCTTTTAGACTCGCGCTATTGCCGGGCCGATCAATTTCAGCACTTTGTCGCCTCGCGCTTCGGCTCCAGCACTGGCGGGAAGCGGGTTGCCGCCATCCGCGATTGGGTCGCTCACAATTTTTCCTATGTGCCCGGTTCGAGCAATGTCCAGACTGATGCCGCCGAAAGCTTTATAACCCGGCAAGGCATTTGCCGCGATTATGCGCATATGGTGGTCGCCTTGGCTCGCGCATCGACCATCCCTGCGCGCTATGTGGCCGGTTATGCCCCCGGTGTATCGCCGCAAGATTTTCACGCATTGGCTGAGGTGTTTCTAGCAGACCCGAACAATGCGGGCGGTGGCACTTGGCAATTGGTCGATGCAACCGGAATGGCCAGCGCAATGGACACGGTGAAGATCGGAGTGGGCCGCGATGCCGCAGATGTGAGCTTTCTCACAACCTTCGGACCAAACCGCTTCCTTGAAAGCCGGGTAAGCGTACATGGCAATTAGCGACGAGAGTTAATTGTCAAGGTTCAAGCACTCGCGCGTTTGACAAGCTTCACCGGAACGCGTTGAACCTTTGGCCGCGCCTTGGCGGCATCTGCGCCCTCACCAGCAAGGCTTCCTGCGACAGTTTGAACCAGCATCCGGCCCGCCATATCAAGGTCAGGCTCAATCGTGGTGAGCGCAGGGGTAGTCATTTCGCTAGCCGGGATGCCATCAAAGCCGACAAGGCGAATATCTTCGGGCACCGTCTTGCCGCCCGCTTGGAGCGCATCAAGCACACCAAAGGCCAGCGCATCACACACGGCAAAAACGCCGTCGCAAGTGGGATGCTCGATTAGCAGCTTTTCTGCGGCTTGACGTCCTTGATCGCGCCGCGCATCTGCAGGCTCAATCTCGATCAGCTCAGCCTTCACCCCGCGCAAACGCGCTTGCGCGAGAAAAGCCTCCACCCGTTCAGCAAATTGGCGCTGAGGACTGCCTAATGAACCGATGCAGACAAGGTTTTTTGCGCCTTGGTCAATCAAATGATCTGCCGCCGCCCGCGCGCCCGCTTCATTGTCGGAAAGCACTCTGTCCAGATCCCCCAAGGGCGAGCCCCAGAAGGCGACTGGCGCGCCTGTCAACTCGGCGCTCGTTCCGATCTCGCGGAAATATTCCCACGCCGGAAGATTGGCGGTGGTGCCAATTACAATCAGCCCCTCTGCCTGACCGCGTTCAACATAATGGCCGAACAGCTTGTCCTCTTCCGCCTGAAGCGAGACGAGCACTTCCAACCCCAGGTCGGCGGCGGCGGCGCATATCCCGCCAAGCAGGGCATAGGAGAACGGGTTCACATCGCGCGCGCCAGAGCCCGGCATACAGATGACGACAACCGCCAAGGTGCCCGTATGCCCACGCCGTAAACGCGCCGCGCGTTCGTCGACGAAATAGCCCATTTCCTGAGCCGCGCTTATAACTTTTTGCCGGGTCGCCTCGCTGATAACAGCGGAACCCGACAGCGCGCGGCTGACGGTCGATTGGCTCACGCCTGCGCGTTCAGCCACGTCAAAACTGGTGATCCGCGCATTTTTGCGAAGATCGTCCATCATTTCTTCCCTTCAAAGCCGTCTTGCTGCCAAACCTTAAATGACGTGGGTTCTCATTTGAATAGCTATGCAATCTATGGTCCACACATACGAACGCCTGTTATAAGCAGCCAATGGTACACTGGCGGGCCCCGGCGAGCCATTGCCTGACGCAAGGAGAAAAAATTCATGCCTGCGACCCAATTTGCCGCTGACCGCTTGCTTTTATTCGGAGCGACCGGCGACTTGTCGAGGCGCAAACTTTTGCCATCGCTGTGCGCTTTGGACGCTGATGGACTGCTGTCAGACGAATTGCGCATCATCGGCACCGCGCGAAGTGATCTGGATGATGCAGGCTTTCGCAATATGGCGCGCGAGGCGATGGAAGAATTTTTGCCAGCCGACCGGCGCGGCAGCATGGCGGGATTCCTCAATCGGCTGTCCTATCAAACGCTTGATGCAAGCACGCTTGACGGTTTCGACGCGCTCGCCGCCAAGGTTGAAGACGCAGGGGAAAAAGGGGCTGACGGAGGCATTGCGATCTTCCTATCCACCGCGCCAAGCCTGTTTGGGCCCACCATAAAGGGGCTCGAAAAAGCAGGACTGACAGGTGACAAGGTCCGGATGTGCCTTGAAAAGCCGCTTGGCTCAGACCTTGATAGCTCAGCTGAGATCAATGATGCGGTGGCCTCCGCCTTCCCGGAAGAGCGGATTTTCCGCATCGACCACTACCTTGGCAAAGAAACGGTGCAGAACCTCCTCGCGCTGCGTTTTGCCAATATTCTGTTTGAGCCGATCTGGAACTCGAACGTTATCGAACACGTCCAGATTACTGTCGCAGAGACAGTGGGACTTGAAGGGCGCGTGGGCTTTTACAACGACGCAGGCGCGCTTCGCGATATGGTGCAAAACCATATGCTCCAACTTTTGGCACTGGTTGCGATGGAGCCGCCGACCTCGTTTGATGCAACCGCTGTGCGCGATGAAAAGGTAAAGGTGCTGCGCGCGCTTCGTCAAACATCGGCGAGCGAAACGGTCACGGGCCAATACCGCGCAGGCGCGAGCGATGGCAAAGCGGTGCCCGGATATGATGAGGAATTGGGCGAGGCGTCCGACACCGAAACTTTCGTCGCGATCAAGGCTCATGTCGATAATTGGCGCTGGAAGGGCGTCCCCTTTTACCTGCGCACCGGCAAACGTATGCCAGAGCGTGTCACCGAAATCCTGGTTCAATTTCGCTGTGTGCCCCACTCCATCTTCGAAGGGACGGGCGCGGGACTACACCCCAATCGCCTGCTCATCGGGATTCAGCCAGAAGAGGACATTACGCTATCCCTGATGGCGAAAGTGCCGGGACTTGACGAAGACGGCGTGCGCCTTCGCGAAGTGCCCCTTGCCATCACCATGCCCGACGCCTTTGCCGAGGCGCAGCGGCGTATCGCTTATGAAAGGCTGCTGCTCGACCTTATCAAGGGCGATCAAACCCTGTTCGTGCGCCGCGATGAGGTCGAAGCGCAATGGCAATGGATCGACCACATCCGCGCCGAGTGGGAAAAGCAAGGCAAGAAGCCGCAAACCTATATGGCGGGCACATGGGGACCATCGGGCGCAGTGGCACTGACGGAACGCGATGGAGTGAGCTGGCATGAGTAATCTCAATCCCGTGATTGAGCGGGTCACAAACAGAATTATCGAACGGTCCAAGCCTTCACGCGATGCCTATCTCGATCTGATGCAGCGCGAGGCGGATCGGCGGCCTGAGCGCTCGCAAGTTTCGTGTTCGGTCCTCGCTCACGCTTTTGCCGGCGCACAGGAAGATCAGGAGGCGCTGAAGAACAATCGCGGGCCCAATATCGGCATTGTTACCGCCTACAATGATATGCTCAGCGCACACCAGCCCTATGGCCGCTATCCTGAACGGATGAAGATTTACGCGCGAGAGAAAGGCGCGACGTGCCAGGTCGCTGGCGGCACCCCTGCCATGTGCGACGGCGTCACACAGGGCGAAGACGGGATGGAGCTTTCGCTCTTTTCCCGTGACAATATTGCGATGGCGACAGGCGTTGCGCTGTCTCACCAGATGTATGACGGCGTTGCCTGCCTTGGCATTTGCGACAAGATTGTGCCGGGGCTTCTCATGGGCGCACTTCGGTTCGGGCACTTGCCTGCCGTGTTCGTGCCCTCCGGCCCCATGCCAAGCGGCATTTCGAACAAACAAAAACAGGAAACTCGCCAGAAATATGCAAGCGGCGAAGTGGGTCGCGATGCGCTCCTTGAAAGCGAGCTTGCCTCCTATCACTCTCCGGGGACTTGCACATTTTACGGCACCGCCAATTCCAACCAGATGATGATGGAGATGATGGGCCTGCACATACCGGGCTCGGCTTTCGTCCTGCCGGGTACGAAACTGCGTCAGGCGCTCGACCGGGCCGCTGTTCATCGCCTCGCCGAACTTTCCGGCACGACGGAGCGCACCCTTGCCAAGGTCGTCGATGAAAAGGCGATCGTGAACGCAGTGATCGGACTTCTTGCAACGGGGGGGTCGACCAATCACGCGATCCATTTGCCTGCCATGGCCCGCGCTGCTGGGATCGTGCTCGACTGGAGCGATATGGCTGAATTGTCGAGCGTCGTGCCGCTATTAGCGCGCGTCTATCCCAATGGCTCTGGCGATGTGAACCAATTCCACGCGGCAGGCGGCATGGGCTATGTCATTGGCGAGCTTCTCGATGCTGGCCTTGCACATGGCGACATCCTGACCGTTTGGGACGATGGGTTTGACGCTTACCGCGCAGAGCCCGTGTGGCAGGACGAAGCACTCGCATGGAGCCGCGTGACCGCTTCCAAGGATGACACCATGCTGCGCCCCGCACGCGCACCGTTTCAGGCGGATGGCGGAATGCGGCTGCTCACCGGCAACCTTGGCCGCGCGTGTTTCAAATCTTCGGCGGTGGCTAAAGACCGCTGGACTATCACCGCGCCTGCCCGTGTTTTCCAGACGCAGGAAGCCGTGAAGGAGGCCTTCCAGAAGGGCGAATTGAACCGCGATGTCGTCGTCGTCGTTCGCTTTCAGGGCCCACGCGCCAATGGGATGCCCGAACTCCACGGCCTCACACCATCGCTTGGCGTGCTGCACGATCAGGGTTACCGCGTTGCGCTTGTCACCGATGGCCGGATGTCGGGGGCGTCCGGCAAAGTGCCAGCGGCCATCCACTGCTCCCCCGAAGCGATGGACGGCGGGCCTTTAAGCCTTCTACAAGACGGCGATATTGTGACCGTATGCGCTGAAACAGGGACGCTCCATACCGATGCCGACCTCTCCACACGCAAACCTGCCCCCAACCCGCCACAGGAATGGGGCGTTGGCCGCGAGCTTTTCCGCATGATGCAGGCCCAGGCTGACGATGCAGAAAAAGGCGCGTCCGCAATGCTTGTGGCGGCCGGATTGTGAGTGGAGAGACTATGGGCGGTGAGACGCAAATCGTCACTGTCGATATTGGCGGCACTCACGCGCGCTTTGCGATTGCCAGCATTGCCAGTGAAGGCACGATCACCCTCGGCGAACCGGTAACACTGCACACGTCAAACCACGCAAGCTTTCAGACTGCTTGGGAGGATTTCCGCTCTCAGCAAGGCGGCGCCCTTCCCGACAATCTCGCCATTGCAGCCGCCGGCAGGATCAACGCGGACATCATTCGTTTTACCAACAACCCGTGGATCATTCGCCCGCCTCTGATCGAGGAAAAACTGGGCGTCTCAACCCACCTAGTCATCAATGATTTCGAGGCAGTGGCCCATGCGGCCGCGATTGCGAGCGAGGATCAATTCCTGCACCTTGCTGGGCCTGATACGCCATTGCCATCGAACGGCACGATTAGCGTGCTTGGTCCAGGGACGGGCTTGGGCGTTGCCCATTTCAAACGGCTGTCACCCGCGAAATACTATGTCCAAGCGACAGAGGGAGGCCACGGCGACTTCGCGCCTCTCGACAGCATAGAAGACACCATCCTCGCCCGCCTTCGCCAGCGTCACACTCGCGTCTCGAATGAACGCGTCGTTGCTGGCCCTGCGATTGTCGATATCTATCAAGCGCTCGCTGCGATGGAAGGCCGCGCCATCGTCGAACGAAGCGATGTCGAAATCTGGACCGCCGGGACCAATGGTGAAGACAGCCTCGCTGCCGCTGCGGTTGACCGCTTCTGCCTCGCGCTCGGCTCTGTCGCGGGCGATATCGCCCTTGTCCAAGGTGCAAGCGGGGTCGTGATCGCGGGCGGTCTTGGCTATCGCATCCGTGAAACTTTGCTAAGCTCCGGATTTGCAGACCGTTTCTGCGCCAAGGGGCGCTTTGCCTCGCTCATGGCTACGCTTCCGGTCAAGCTTATCACCCACCCCCAGCCCGGCCTGCTCGGCGCGGCTGCCGCTTTTGCTCAATTGCATCTGGAACCTCAATGAACCTTCCATTGAACACCATCACCGACCTCTCCCAGCGGCTTCAGGAGCTTCACGCCCGAACGCGCGAGACACCCTTGTTCAACCCGGTGTTCCAATTGGGCCTCGATCTATCGCGCGGACTTGAAGGGGGCGCGCTTGACCTCGATGCGCTCGAAGCCTTGGTTGAAGAACTTGAATGCAAAAGCCTGAACGCGCGCACCGCGCGGCTTCGCGCACTGATTAAGCCTCACGCGCCCCAAACAGTGGCGACTTGCGATAGTGATGAGGAATTTGAAGTCTACCAAAAACGCTGGGAGGCGCCCCGCCTCCATGCCGTTTTCACCGCGCACCCGACTTTTCTGCTGACGCCGGCGCAAACCAGTGCGGTCGCTCATGCGGCGAGCACCGGCAGCGAAATTCATGCCTCGCCAGAGCTAAGCGGCGCAAAACGCCCGCAAGTGACGCTGGAATATGAACACGCCGAAGCCATGTCGGCTATCGCCCACGCTCAAGAGGCGCGCAGTGCGATCGTGCGCGAGGTTTACGAGCACGCCTATGGCTGTTGGCCAAAGCAGTGGAAGACGCTTCGCCCGATGCCGTTCCGCTTTGCCACATGGGTTGGCTATGACATGGACGGGCGCACCGATATTGCCTGGTATACCTCAATCCGCTTTCGCCTCGCTGAAAAGGCGGAGCGCCTTGCACGATATGCTTACGAATTGGCGGAAATCGACGAAGCCCACAAGCTTGTGGCTACGCTTAAAGCCGCAAGCGATCATGCGGCGAAAAGCGCGGAGGATTTTGCAGGCGATCTGTCGGCGCCAGAGGCTTTATCCGCTGCCGCCAACCGTTTGACCGCCGACGATCCGGCAAAGCTGACCAGTCTATCTGGCATCATCGCGCAGCTTGAGAAAGAAGCAGAAGGCGAGGCGGATAACACCCGCGCTGCCGATCTCCTGACCCTCGCCGCCGCTATGCGCGCCGATGGTCTTGGCATGGCGCACATCCATTTCCGCGTGAATGCCAAACAATTGCACAATGCGATCCGCACCCACCTGCACGAAAGCCCCGAGCTTGATTTGGCCAGCAAAGGCGCAATGGCGACGCTTCGCCGGATGCTGGCCGAAGTAAGCCCCAAGCGCACCAATTTTGCATCGCTAGCCATCGAAAGCTCAACCGCGACCCGCCAATTCCTCGCCATGGCGCAAATATTGGAGCACGTGGACGCTGACACGCCGATCCGGATGCTGGTCGCCGAATGCGAGCAACCTTCGACGGTTCTTGCCGCGCTTTATCTCGCCAAACTGTTCGGGATTGAGGGCAAGGTTGACGTCTCGCCCCTGTTCGAAACCGAAGAAGCATTGGAGCATGGCGGACGCTTCCTCGAAGCGTTGTGCAAAGAAGAAGCCTATCAGGAATATGCGCGCGGTCGTGGCCGGGTGTGCATCCAAACCGGCTTTTCCGACGCGGGGCGGTTCGTCGGGCAAATTCCGGCAAGCCTTGCGATTGAGCGGCTACAAGGGCGCTTGGCGCAAGCGATGGAGCGCCACAAGCTCACCGATGTCGCAGCGCTCATCTTCAACACTCACGGCGAAAGTATGGGACGCGGCGCGCACCCCTCCTCCTTCGCTGACCGTCTGACGTGGCCGCTAAGCCCATGGGCGCGCAGCCGGTTTGAACGACACGGTATTGCGCTTGAACCCGAAGTGTCGTTTCAGGGCGGCGATGGCTATCTGCCCTTCGCCAATGCGACCCTTGCGCGCGCAACATTGACGCGGATCATCAAGGATAGCCCGGTGCCAGAGCCCGTGTGCGAAGATCCGTTCTACACTCGCACGGATTTGAGCCTCGATTTCTACCGCGCGATCCGCGCGCATCAACGTCGCCACTTACGCAGCCAGACTTATAGCCGCGCCGTCACCGCCTTTGGACTTGGCCTTCTCAATTCGACGGGTAGCCGGGTCTCGCGCCGTCAAAGTGATCTTAGCGCCGACCGCGATATGAACTTGCGCCAAATCCGCGCCATCCCGCACAATTCCATCCTGCAACAGCTCGGCTTCCCGGTAAACGTGATTGCCGGGATCGGTAGCGCGGCGGATGGGAATTATGAGGAGATCGCTGCCCTGCTTGAGACGAGCGATCGGGGCCGCCAATTGATGCGATTGGCGCAAACTTCCAACGCGCTTGGCAGCATTAAAACGGTCGCAGCGTATGGCGAGCTTTTTAACTCCGCCTATTGGGCAAGCCGCCCTTATCGTGGGACAGAGCCGCATTTGTCGGGTGCCTGCGAAGTGTTGGCCGAATATCTCACCAAGGATGACCGCACAGGCGTTTTCCGTCGTCTCGCATCGCGGCTTCGCGTCGATACGCTAAAATTCCACCGTCTGCTCGACCTTTTGCCGCGTGAAGAGCGGCTCAGCCTTGATCAGGATACGCGTCGGATGATCGGATCAGCGCAAGCTTTGCGCCTTGCGCTGATGCAGCACATCTTCCTTCGCGCCGTGTCAGTGCCCGTGTTCAGCCGCGCCAACGACATCAGCCGAGAAGACGTGCTTGAGATGGTGTTCTCCCTGCGGATCGACGATGCGCTCGCACAAATGCGCCGCGCTTTCCCTGTCCATTTCCCCTCCCCTTCCGATTTTGCGATGGATGCGCCGGCGGATTATCCGGATGCAGATACAGGCGGCTATGGCGCAATTGCGCGCGATTACATCGACCCGATTGAGCGCGCTTATGGCCTCATGCTCCGGCTATCGGTTGCCATCGCCAATGAGTTCGGCGCGCATGGGTAAGCCCTTGCGCTTGCTCACATGATTTTACACATCCTGCGCCCGTTTCGCGTTAACTTTTGCCCCCACGCAGCGTCCCCCCAAGGGACGCGTGGCTGCAAGTCACTGGCGGTTCAGCCTTAAAAGCGCTAAGTTGCGAGTAATATTTAGGGACGAAAGACGATGGCACTTGGGAAGATTCGCATTGCAGGGGTGATTGGTCTTGCTGCTCTTATGGGCGGTGGGAGCCTTGTGGTGGGACAGACTTCAGAGGAAATGGCAGGCGATGCAGCGATGATTGTCGCTGACGATGTTGAGGACGCGATCCGCGCGATTGATCCGACAACTGGCGGCGATTCGCTGGTCTTCGACCCTTCCCTGCCACAACCCTACATGGCGCCCGAAGCCGCGCTTCCACCGCTTCCCGGAAATACGATCGGATCGCCAGAACGCGGCGCTGCCACGCGCCAGATTGCGCGTCAGGCGACAGATGATTTGCCCGAACTGCCCGCTGCGCCCGCTGAAATCACTGCGCGCGCTATGGGTCAGGCCGCATCGCGCGTCCCTGCGCCCACCCCCGCTATTGCCGCGCCAGAACCAGTTGTTGCCCCTGTTGTGGCAGCGAAAGAAGACCCTTTCGTCATCAATTCAATCCTGCCGATTGAAGGCACGATCAAATATGGCGAGTGGTTCTGGGATGAAAGCCGCGCCCCGAAGACGGGCAAGCTCGTTATCACGGTCGATCTTGACGCACGTGTGATCAGCGTTTTTCGCGATGGCCATGAAATCGGCACGGCCGTTGCCCTGCTCGGCACAAAAAGCCACCCGACACCCGTCGGTGTGTTCCCGATCCTGACCAAGGAGAAGGACAATGTGTCGGAGAAATATGACAATGCGCCCATGCCCTGGACGCTGCGCATGACGTGGGACGGGATTGCGATCCACGGCTCGCCCGTGATGAACGGCTATGCCTCGCACGGCTGTGTTGGTGTTCCCGATCCGTTTGCAGAAAAGCTTTTCGCTGTCGCCAAGCGCGGCGACAAGGTTATCGTCACGCGCGGCAAGATGATTGGCGTGGGCGACAAGCTTATCAACGGGTAAGATTAATGCACCGCACGCGGTGGTTCAGATGAGAACCGCCAGACGCGCATTTCCACGCCCACCTTGGCGACCTTCTCGACGCCAGGGCGCGCCAATACCCCGCCAAGCGATGCGTTTTCGCCGCGCCATAGGCGGTCAGCGGCAACGCCTGCCTCGCTGCGGGTGACACGTCCGCCAAGCTCAGACACAATCCGGCACACTGTCTCCACCTGAATGGCGCGTGGGACATTGCAGAAATAGCGGTATTGCGGCGCGCCCCTAAAGCCAGCGTCGTCGGTATCTTCGCGCGTTACCATCTCTTCCCAGTCGATTTGCGCATACCATTCAAGGGCGCGCCAGCCTTCGGCTAGATGCTGCGCGCTTCGAGCTAAAGCCTCCGGAGCTAGCCATTCGTGCTCTGCAATGTGGCGGCGCACCCGGACACGCTCGAAATTGCTATCTTCATTGGAAGGATCACGCACCGGCGTAATACCGCAGGCCTCAACCACGCACTCAAGCTCTGCTTTGCGAAAGTCCAAAAGCGGGCGGACGAGAGGGACATCCTCATAGCCCGGCACATGAGCAAAAGCGCGCACTCCGGCAAGCCCGGCAAGCCCGCTGCCACGAGCAAGCCTCATCAAGAGCGTCTCTGCTGCGTCATCCATGTGGTGCGCCGTCGCAACCGCTCCAAGGCTCTGCTCAATCGCCCAATCGCCCAGCGCCGTATAGCGGGCCTCGCGCGCTTTGGCCTGAAGGTTGCCGCCGCCCACGTGCACTTTGGCAGGGGTGAACGGCACATTGAGAGCCGCGCACACGCTTTCAACCAAAGCAACTTCAGCCTCAGCCTCTTTTCGCAAGGAATGGTCCACGCTCATCACGGCAATTTCGCCGGGCAAAGCGATGGCCGCTAGCACCAGCAAAGCAAGGCTGTCCGGCCCGCCCGAAACCGCAAGGCCCAATGGCCCGCCGCGCTCCTCGGCTGGCCAGAGCGCTTCGAGCGATGCAGCAAAGCGCTGTGTTAGCTCAGGGTCTACAGCATCAAGAGGTAATTGCGTATCAATCAGCGCCCCCTTTCGGCGCCCCTGTTTTTGCTCATGCGCCGATCATTCTTCGCAAGTGACCTTTTGCAGGTTCGCCTGATATTGGTCCGCCAAACGCCCCGTGGCAACTGCGGGATATGTCTCGCCAAATTCAGAAAGCGCAATACAAGCCCGCCGCGTATCATCCATCGCGATCATGCTTTCAGCGAGGTACAACAGGCTGTCAGGCGCGCGGCGCGCAGTGCGGTCGGCCTGATAATTGCGCAGGAACCAGCGCGCCGCTTCCTCTGGCTGACCATCGTCCAAAAACGCACGGCCAAGCAAATTGCGCCCGTATGTGATGCGCGGGTGGTTGGGATATTGTTCTACGAAGGAAGCCAATTGCTGGCGCGCTTCGGGATAGTATCCGGCGTTCCACAAGCGAAAGCCGTAGGAATATTCATCATCGCCCGCATCATCGGTTTGCGGTTTGGTGATGGCCTGCACGCCCGCAAGCCGTTCATCGCTCGGACCTGTGGCAGCGGGTGGCTGTGCACTCGAAGAGGTTGTCGTCGCGCTCGATTGGGCTCCGCTCATCGCGTCGATATTGCTACGCGTTGCCCCTCCCGATGACGGCCCTCCCGAAGCCGCGTTACCCGATTGCGCGCCGCTGGTGGGAAGAGTGCGGGTCGCCGCGCCTCCCGCCTCAAGCGCATCGAGCCGCGAGCGCACTGCTGCGATGGCAAAACGGTTCTCTTCGGTCAAAGCCGTCAGCCGCTGGAGTTGCAGTTCCATCGCATCAAGCCGCGCAAGAATATCGGTTACCGCGCTGGTCGAGGGACGCGCGACATTGGGTTGAGTGTTTGTGCCATCGCGCTGCGTGATCAGAGGTTCGAAGAAACGGCCATCGCCGCCGGGAAACACCGCGCGTTGCAGGGCGCGGATTTCCGCTTCGGCGCGGCGAAGGCGAGCCTCGGCATCATCCTGTGCTGCGGCGGGGACAGGGGTCGTCGCGACCACTGCGGCGGCAACCACAGCCCCGAGCATGGGGGGCAATTTGCGAAACGGCTTGGATGGAAGGGTCAGATGCATAGCGGTCACTCGCTTCCTTTTGGTCCTTGAATTGTCCACATCGTGAGCAAAAACCTGCCACACGGCGGATGAATAGCAGCAGAATCCTGCCCCAACCCGCGCCTCCAAGTCGAGCCCGCCCCCTCACTAATCGGGGGAATGTGGGAAGGGATTTTGTAAAACCTCGCGCCACCCGTCGGTCAGGTGAGCGCCTTGAGGGCGCGCCGATTATGGCGAACCGCCCTCACCCTCTTCCCCATTCCCGCGCGCAAGCAAGGCTGCGGCTGATACTGGTGCATCGGAAACAGGGACCATCTCGGTCGCAAGCGGAGGGACAGCCACCCCGCCTATGGTGATGTTGAAAAGGTTTGGACGCCCGGTGTTGATCCGGGGGTCTTGCGCATCAAGCGGCACTTCATAAGTGTCGCCATCTTCCATCACGCCTTCGTAAAGGCGTTCGCCGCCCTCTTCATAAAAACGCACCCACGCGCCCTCACCGGTCGCGGTGAAGACCACTTGTCCTTCAGCACTGGCAGCGGTGGCGGTGGTCGCTGCATCAGCGCTGCTGTTTTCACCGGCTGCGTCCGCCATCTGTTCAGGAACAGTTTCAGCCGCATCATCGCCATCCGCCATCAGCGACGGCAATTCGACACCAGCACCAAAGTAGCGGCTAGCGAAAGCGAGAACGCCCGCAATCAGCAAGAGCGCTGCAATCGCGCCAAACCATGCAAGGCCGCGTGAAGGCAGCTTGGCGGCATCGCCTGGCTCCATCCCTCCGGGAACAGGTCGGCGGTGCTCCCCGCTCTCCGCCAGCTCTTCACGAACGGCATCAGCGATGGATTTTTCATCCAAGCCAACGACGCGCGCATAGCTGCGGGCAAAACCGATGGCATAAGTGCGCGAGGGAAGCGCATCAAAGGCGCTCGCCTCTATCGATTCCAGATGACGGATAGGGATCCGGGTTTCAGCGGCGACCTGTTCCAGCTCCATCCGACGTGCTTCGCGTGCGGAACGCAATCGCTCCCCAGCACCAGTCTTGGCACCGGACTCGTCGCTGGCCCCGCCTGGGGCACCCCCATTGGGCGTGTCCGTCAGATCGTCCACAGAAGTCTCATCACTATCGACCTCATTGAGGTGTGTTTGTTCATTTACCATCGACCCGTCCGCTGCTGCCCCTGCGGGGTGCCTGTTTTGTTATGACACCATAGAGCTTTGCGATCATTTGCGAGTCAAGGGAGCGATCACAAAAAACTGGTCCGAATAGGCCAGATGCCCCCGAAAAGCGGCCAAGAGAGCGGTTAGTATGCGGTAAATGAGCAGTCGCGCGCGTCAGTCGACTTCGATATCGCGCGCTGCCGCCCATTGGGTGAGTTCCTCACGCAAATTGGTGTGTGGCTTGGCCAGCCAAAGGTTCATCGCCTCGGTGATTTCTTCCAAATTCACCTTGCGCACCAATTCCTTGATCGGGCCAACGGCTGCCGGGGTGATCGACAAGCGGCGATAGCCAATGCCTAGCAGAGCCAGCGCCTCCAATCGGCGGCCTCCCATTTCCCCGCACACGCCAAGCGAAACTCCGCTTCCATCGACCTGTGCTGCGACCCGCTTGAGAAAGCGCATGATCGGAATGGAAAGCCAGTCATATCGCTCTGCCAATGCGGGGTTGCCGCGGTCGGCTGCGAACAGGAATTGCGTCAGATCATTGGTGCCGATGGAAAGAAACGACAGGCGCGGGAGCAAGAGGTCAAGCATCTCAGCGAGCGCTGGTACTTCGAGCATGGCGCCGAAATGGATTTCCTTGGGCACCATCTTCTTTTTCGAGCGCAGGAATGCGAGTTGCTCATCGAACACCTGCTTTGCCGCGTCAAATTCCCAAACTTCGGACACCATCGGGAACATGACGTAAAGCGAGCGGCCTGCCGCCGCCTCGATCAAGGAACGCGCCTGCGCTTTCATCAAGCCATCGCGTTCCAATGCCAGACGCAGTGCACGCCAACCCATCGCCGGGTTTTCGTCCTGACTGGCGATCTCAGAGGCGAGGTATGGCACCGCCTTATCGCCACCAATGTCGACTGTGCGGAAAATCACGGGTTTGTTGCCCGCTGCATCAATTACGTCTCGATACAGCTTTTGCTGCCTTTCGCGCTGAGGCAGAGTGGCTGAGACGAGGAATTGGAACTCTGTGCGGAACAGGCCCACCCCGTCCGCGCCAGTCAAGGCGAGCGAGCCAATATCATCGCGAAGCCCTGCGTTCATCATCACCGATATGCGCGCGCCGCATTTGGTGAAAGGTTCAACATCGCGCAGCTTTGCGTAGGCGGCCTGACGCTCCTTTGACTTGGCAAAGCGCGCCGCAAAGGCGTCGGCCACAGGCTGTGCGGGACGCACAGTTGCCACACCGGCGGTGGCATCCAGCAGGATTTCATCGCCGTCGCGCACCATCCCGCGAAGCCCGCCATTGCCGTTGTTGGCCCGGCCCAGCACCGGCACGCCCATGGCGCGCGCAACGATAACAACGTGCGCGGTGAGCGATCCTTCCTCAAGGATCACGCCTTTCAAACGCCGCCGGTCATATTCAAGAAGTTCCGCAGGCCCCAGATTGCGCGCGATCAGAATCGTGTCCTTGCGAAGCCCGGCCTGCGCCGCCGTGCCCAATTGCCCGGAAACAATTCGCAGCAATCGGTTCGCCAGATCCTCAAGATCGTGCATCCGGTCGGCAAGCAGCGGATCGTCAATCTCGCGCATTCGCATCCGGGTGTGTTGCTGCACGCGCTCAATCGCGGCCTCTGCAGTCAGGCCGGAATCAATCGCCTCATTGATGCGCCGCGACCACCCTTCGTCGTATGCGAACATCTTATAGGTCGCCAGCACCTCTTCATGTTCGCCGCCCGCGCCAAATTCGGCGCTATTGGCAAGCCCGTCGATCTGCTCGCGCATCTTGTCAAAGGCGGCATAGACCCGCTGACGCTCTGCCTCGGTATCTTCAGCCACGACTTGTGTGATTTCAACGCGCGGCTGGTGATAAGCGGCAATGCCGGTCGCAAGCCCTTTTACCAGCGTCAGACCATTGATCGTCTGTGGCCCGGATTGTTCAGGGGTCAGGCCAAACGCCTCTTCCTCGTCAATCAATTCGGCATTGGCGATCAATTCAGACAGGACCATGGCTGTCGTCTGAAGCGCTTCGATCTCAACGTCTTCATAGCGGCGCGGATCGACGTGCTGGACGCACAAGACGCCCACCGCCCGCTCGCGGTAAACGATGGGAACCCCAGCGAAGGAGTGGAACTTATCCTCCCCCGTTTCAGGCCGGTATTGAAAGTCGGGATGCGCCTTGGCCTCAGCCAGGTTGAGGGTTTCCACCTTGTCGGCGATCGTCCCGGTTAGCCCCTCGCCAACCGCCATGCGGGTGACGTGCACCGCGCTTTTGTTCAGTCCGCGCGTGGCGAAGAGTTCGAGCATCCCTTCGCGCAAGAGATAGATCGAGCACACTTCTGAAGAGAGGCTTTCGCCGATTACATCGACCACCTGATCCAGCTTGCCTTGTGCGTGCATACGCGAGGCCATCACATCGTGAAGGCTGGTCAGAATTTGGCGGGCGGCATCAACGGCGGTCATCGTGAAAAGACCTTAGCGATCAATGGTGCAAAGGCAAAGTCGCTTAGGGGCGCTTTAGCTTGGCGGAAGGCACAATATGGTGTTTCCTCCCGCCAAGCATTATGCGCGATTGGCGCCGCCTTATTTCAAGAAGTCGAGTTCGCGAAGGAGTGTAATCACCCTCTTCAGCGTATTCAGGCGCGCGAGAGCTCTTCCTTTATCTTGAGCTTTTGTCGTTTGAGAGCCTGAACCGCTGCTGCGTCTGGCGCTGGCCGAGCCATTTCATCGCGAAGGCGGGCTTCAAGACCGGCGTGTTTGGATTGGAGAGCATTGATGTGAGAGAGTTGGGCGCCTGAGGAATTCGCGGTTGCGGAATGGGCAGTTGCCATATGCTTTGTCTCCTATGTGTTGTCGGGGGTTTGCCCCCGGATGGCGACTCGGACACTCAGGTCCAAGCTGCAAATCAATAGAACCATATCTGCGGCTAAGTTGCAAAGAACCGAACAGCTATGATCAGCCCAAAGGTTCCTCGCTTGAGCCCGCCTGATCAATTGAGGTTGAGTCCTTAGACGAGGTTTTACCGTGTTTGCGCCCCCTTGCGCAGCGCTTGCGGTGTGAGACAGTAACGGGCATTACAATCATTCACACTGACAGGGCCGCAACTGCGCGGATTGGAACAGGTCCGGGACGATAATGAACGAGCAAGAGCTGCAAAAACGTCTGGAACTTCTCAAGACTGAGCACCGCGATCTCGACGCGGCGATTGTTGCCCTTACAGAAAAAGGGCCCAGCGATCAGCTCCAGGTGGCTCGTTTAAAAAAGCGCAAACTGCGGCTTAAGGATCAAATCGCGATCATTGAGGATACGCTGCTTCCTGACATCATCGCTTGATCGGATTTAGTGTGTAATTTGGAGCATTTACTCCGCCCCACCCGGCAAAAATACGCGCAATCCCTTAGGTATCGTCCGAGGTGCAGTAAGCATCGCGGGCTTATCGTCCCCCTTAGAGACAGCCTGTAAATCTTAGCAGGATAGTAACCATACGCTACTGGAATCCCGGGGCGCAGCCGAGTAGCTCAATCAACTATGGCAAAGTCAGTAAACCTATCGCGCCCCATTATCGAAGCGCTCTACACCGAAGCTCTGGTCCTCGCTGATGAAGTGCGCGCTGTTTTTGCGCGCGGTGCGCATGAACCGGAAATTGGCGGCGATACAATGGCGCGCCTTGCGCTTTCGACCGAAGGTTTGAAGACAACAACCCGCATGATGCACGTGCTGGCGTGGCTTTTGAACCAGCGCGCCTATTTTTCGGGCGAGCTGAACGCAGAGCAGGTCCGCAAGCATGGCACGCTGCCAACAGATCGCCCCTCCGATCCCAAAGCGCTCGCTTCGCTCGAGCCACCCACGCGTGAGCTGATTGCGGAAACCGAAAGGCTGCATGAACGTATCGCACGCCTTGATGAAGCGTGGCGCTCAGGTTTTGAAATGACATCGCCTGCGCGCGCCTATCGCTCACAGCTTGAGCGGCGGTTCAGCGAACACAATTTCTAAAGCGCTTGCAAGCGCTTAGCCCTTCGACTGCCCGGCACTAAAATCCAAGGCCCGCTGCCAAGTAGCAAGACGGCGCTCACGCACTTTTGTATCCATTTGCGGCTCGAACGTGGTTAAATCACCGCGCATCGCTTCGGCCGCGCTGGCAAGATCGCCGTAAAGCCCAACCCCGCTTGCGGCCAGCATCGCTGTGCCAAGCGCGGTGGTTTCGACGAACTGCGGGCGATCCACAGGCAGATCCAGAATGTCCGCCAAATCCTGCGCCATCCAGTCATTTTCGGCCATGCCGCCATCAATGCGCAAAGTGTGCCATGGCCTTCCATCGGCGGCAAAGGCGTTGGCCAGATCATGCGTTTGATAAGCCATCGCCTCAAGCGCGGCGCGGGCAATATGCGCCTTGCCGCTGGCAAAGCTGAGGCCAGAGATCACTCCGCGCGCTTGCGGCTGCCAATGCGGCGCGCCAAGGCCGGAGAGCGCTGGCACAATCGTCACCCCGCCGCTGTCGGGAACAGAGCGGGCTAACGCTTCCGTCTCGCTCGCCTCGCGCACGATACCAAGGCTATCGCGCAGCCATTGCACGAGACTGCCCGCAACGAACACCGAACCTTCAATCGCATAGGTGCGCTTGCCCCCAATCTGTGTAAGGACTGTGCCGAGCAAGCGGTGCCCCGAACGCGGGATCGCCTCGCCCTGATTGGTCAAAATGAAAGCACCTGTGCCAAAGGTCGCCTTGGTTTCACCGGGCGATAAACACGCCTGGCCGATGGTTGCAGATTGCTGATCGCCGGCAAGACCAGTGATCGGGATCGACTTACCAAACAAGGCCTTATCAGTGAGCGCCAGCCCGCCAGACATATCAACCACATGAGGAAGCGCAGAAATGGGCACACCGAACAGGTCGCACAGCTCCTCGCTAAAACCTGTATCAGTAAGGCCCATCAGAAGCGTGCGGCTCGCATTACTCGCATCCGAAATATGCGTGGTCCCGCCCGACAATTTGAAAGTCAGCCAGCTTTCCACTGTGCCAAAAGCAAGCGTGCCAACAACCGCCGCCTCGCGCACCGCGTCCACATTGTCGAGCATCCAGCGCATTTTGGTGCCGGAGAAATAGGAATCGAGCAAAAGCCCCGTTCGAGCCTGCACTTCTGCTTCGAAACCCTGACTGCGCATATCTTCGCAAAAATCGGCAGTGCGCCGGTCCTGCCACACAATCGCGCGGGTCAGCGGCTCGCCCGTATTCTTGTCCCAGGCAACCACCGTTTCACGTTGATTGGTGATACCAATCGCCGCAATCAGCGCTGGACCGCCCGCTTTGGGGATAACCTCATTCGCGCAGGCCAGCGTCTTTTCCCAGATTTCAGCAGCGTCATGTTCGACCCAGCCATCCTGCGGGTAATGCTGAGTGATCTCTTTCTGCGCGCTCGCAGCAAGGACACCATCCTTGGCAAAGAGCATGGCTCTGGTTGAGGTGGTCCCCTCGTCGAGTACGAGAATATAGTCCGCCATTGGCTCTCCCATTGACCCGCTGCACCTTGGGTCAAATGTAAAATAACCTGAATGATGACATCTGTCAGCCCTTTCTCCATAAGGTCACATAATGTCGAAGATACCCCCTAAACCTTGGCCCACTGGCCTCGCCGATCAGGTTGAGCCGCTGGTCATGCGCGTGCTCGCTCCCAATCCCTCGCCCTACACCTTCACCGGGACACAGACTTATGTCGTGGGCGAGGCCAATGGTCCGGATTGCGCCGTGATTGATCCGGGGCCCGATGAAGGCCCTCATATTGAAGCAATCATGCAAGCTGTGGGACCACGCAAAATCACCGCGATTATGTGCACCCACACCCACCGCGACCATTCCCCAGCAGCAAAGCCTCTGGCGGAGCAAACGGGCGCGCCCATCGTGGGCTGCGCGCCTTTGGTGCTTCAAGTCGCTGGCCCGCGCTCTGACGAAGCGTTTGACCCGACCTATGAACCCGATCGCGTGCTCGAAGATGGCGAGCAGATGCGCGGCACTGGCTGGACGCTGACCGCTGTTGCCACACCGGGACACACTTCAAACCATCTATGCTTTGCGCTTGAAGAAAGCGGCGCGCTGTTCACCGGCGATCATGTCATGGGCTGGTCGACCAGTGTCGTCATTCCGCCCGATGGCGATATGGGCGACTATATGGCGAGCTTGGAAAAGCTGATGGCAAGGGAAGACACCGTCTATCACTCCGCTCACGGCGCGGCGATTACCAAGCCAAAACAGCTAGTGCGCGGCATGATCGGACACCGGCGTCAACGCGAAAACCAGATCCTTCGCCTCATGGGTGAGCGTGCGCGGCCTGTCGCTGAGTTCATTCCCGATATGTATAAAGGCCTTGATGAAAGGCTGATTGGCGCTGCCGAAATGAGCGTAAAGGCACACCTCCTCGACCTCGAAAAGCGCGGGCTAGCGATGCACGATGATGGCGTTTGGACGGTAAGTTGAACCAATGACGCCAAGCGCCCATCCCGATGATCCCCATTATGTCGGTCGCGGCGGCTGGCTTCGCGCTGCTGTGCTTGGCGGGAATGACGGGATAATCTCTGTCGCCTCGCTTATCATCGGGGTTGCAGCGGCTGATCCTGACCCTTCGGTTATCGCGATTTCGGGCGTCGCTGGCCTTGTCGCAGGGGCGATGTCGATGGCGGCGGGTGAATATATCTCCGTCTCTGCGCAGCGCGATTTGGAGCAAGCCGATATTGCGCGCGAGAAACAAGCAATCGTTGAAACACCTCAGGCAGAACTTGAAGAGCTGACCCAGATTTACAAGGAGCGCGGCCTGAGCGATGACACAGCCGCCTTGGTCGCCCGTGAATTAACGCAACACGACCCGCTCGAAGCGCATTTGCGCGACGAATTGGGCCTGTCGGATGATCTTGCTGCAAATCCGCTTCAGGCCGCCTTTGCATCGGGCGTGTCGTTTACCGTTGGAGCCGCTCTTCCCGTTCTGGCCGCGCTTCTGGTTCCATCTTCGCTGACGATTGCGGCCATCGCTCTGGTATCAGTCTTCGCGCTGGCACTATTAGGAGCCATGGGCGCAAAGCTTGGTGGTGCGTCAATCGCTCCTGCCATTGTGCGCGTCGTGGGCTGGGGGATCATCGCAATGGCAGCAACCGCCGCCATCGGTTCCTTGTTCGGGGTCGCGGTTTAGCGCTTCAACAAGGCCTCGCGAAGCCTCGCCACCCGCTTCGCATTCGCGCCGCCGTCTGAATATCCCACCCGGCTGGCAGAGCGCAGGTGCACCCGCTCCTCAGCCCGGCGAAATTCGACATCATCGACAAATCCAAAGACCGCCGATTTGAACTCGGCGGCGATATAGTCTTCGCTTTGGCTTGTGATTGTGCCCCCTTGCGCAGCAATGACTTGCGCAAGTGAATCCCACGCCTCTGGCGCAAGCGGTGCGACTGCTTTTTCCGGCGGTGCGCTCTCTTCGCTGCTGACGCAATTAGGGCTATCAGGACACGACGCCAGTCGCCCATCGACAAGGCCGGGCGCCTCGCCCTTTTGCGACACCAGCCCCAGCACGAAGAACGCAGCTGCGCCCAGAACCACGACACCGACAACGCCAAAAATCAATGCTTTCAACATTAAGAACAGTCTTCCTTCCCGCGCGCACGCTCAATGCGCGCGGGCAAGGCTAGCACAATCGCGCTGTGTGTCATTGGCAAACTGCCCCCTCGCAAATCATAGAAATGCTGCCTATATGACGCGCAACAAAAGAAGCAGGGATCAATCTATGAGCTTTGAAAGCAAAGTGCCGAGCGGGGACGAACTTCACGCGGAAATCCTCCGCCTCAAGAAAGAGCGCAACGCGGTGATCCTTGCGCACTATTATCAGACCCCCGACATTCAGGACATTGCCGATTTCGTGGGCGATAGCTTGGAGTTATCGCGCAAGGCGGCGGAGACGGATGCGGATGTGATCCTGTTTTGCGGGGTCAAATTCATGGCTGAAACAGCCAAAATCCTCTCGCCAGAGAAGACCGTGATCCTGCCCGATATGGACGCAGGCTGCTCTCTCGAAGACAGCTGTCCGCCGGAGAAATTCAAAGCTTTCCGTGAGGCAAATCCCGATCACATCGCGCTCACCTACATCAACTGCTCGACTGAGGTGAAAGCGCTCTCGGACATCATCGTCACCAGCTCCAGCGCTGAAACGATCCTGTCGCAGATCCCTGAAGATCAAAAGATCATCTTTGGCCCTGACCGTCACTTGGGCGGTTGGCTCAGTCGCAATTTTGGCCGCGAAATGCTGCTGTGGCCGGGCGTTTGCGTGGTGCACGAAGCTTTTAGCGAAACCGAGCTGTTGAAGCTTAAGGAACAGCATCCCGGCGCGCCGATTGCGGCCCACCCTGAATGTCCGCCAGCGATTGTCGATCACGCCGATTACGTCGGCTCGACCAGCGGCATTCTGAAATTCGCCAAAGACTTTGACGGCGACACTCTGATCGTCGCGACCGAGCCGCACATCATGCACCAGATGGAAAAGGCGCTGCCTGAAAAAAACTTCATCGGAGCGCCCGGTGCAGACGGCAACTGCAACTGCAACATCTGCCCCTACATGGCGCTCAATACGATGGAGAAGATGTACACCGCGCTGCGCGATCTGGAACCGCGCATCGAGATGGACGAGGAGCTGCGGGTGCAAGCGAAGAAGAGCCTCGACAAGATGCTCGAAATGGCGAGCGGGACTGTGGGTCAGGGCGATTTGGGCTTTGTGAAGTTTGGGGGGTGATGTCCTCTAATGGGGCCTGATGATCTTCGGCCGCGAATTGCTCGCAACCAAACGGGTTTTGATCAGTTGGTAAGCGTATGACCGCTGAAATTCGCTTTTTCTGGGCGCGGCTTAACGCCAATTACTGGTTTTATCCCGCGACCTTTGCCATCCTCGCCGCGGTGCTGGGATTTGTAGCGGTCTATCTTGACCGCAACGGCTTTGCCCAATTTCTCTCGAACTACGACTGGCTTGTGCCAGTGCGCCCGAAAGGGGCCGTCGATATCCTGACCGTGATGGCAGGCACGATGATCGGTGTCGCCTCGACCGTCTTTTCAATCACCCTTGTCGCGGTCACTTACGCCAGCAGCAGCTATGGCCCGCGATTGCTCACCAATTTCCTTGAGGACAAGGGCAATCAGGTAAGCCTAGCCGCCTTTATCGGCACCTTTGTCTATACGATGATTGTCCTTCGTTCGGTGCGCGCCGAGGACGAGGTCGCCGCCTCAACCTCTGATGCGGTTGCGACCAACCTGCCCGGATTTGCCCCGCAACTCTCGCTCCTGATCGCTTATCTGATGGTTGGTGCGTGCGTGGGTGTCCTTGTGTTTTTCCTCCATCACGTGCCCTCTTCCATCCGCATTTCCATGGTGCTGGAAAAGGTGGGCAAGCAATTGCTGAACGCGGTTCGCGACACTTACCCCATCGAAGAAGAGTTCCGCGATGCCCGCCAATCCGAAGGGGGTGAGACGATTGCCGCCACATCAAGCGGATATGTGCAAATGATCGACTTTGAAGACCTCGAACACTGTGCCAATGAGCACGGCTGCATCTTGTCATTGAGAGTTCGCACAGGCGATTTTGTTCACCGTGACTTGCCGCTGCTCGACGTAAAAGGAGCGAGCGCGCAGGACTTACGCGAAGCCGTCCAACCACACTTCACCCTTGGCCCGGTGCGCACGCGGGAGCAGGACCCGCAATATCTGATCGACCAATTGGTGGAGATCGGGCTGCGCGCACTGTCGCCGGGGATCAACGATCCTTTCACCGCGATCACCGCGCTGCACTGGCTTGGCGCGGTTACATCGGAAATCGCCCGACGCGATTTACGTAAGGATGTATGCGGCAAAGATGCAGATGAGTGCCCGGTGATCCCACTGCCCGACACTTATGAGCATTATCTGCAACGCGGGCTTGGCTCCATGCGAAGCGCGGTTGCGACCAGCCATAGCGCTACGATGGTGATGCTCGATGTCATCGCGAAGGCTGCACATCCAGTCACCAGCAGTGAGAGGAAAGCGGGGCTGAGAAATCAAGCTGATCTGCTGATCGAACAGGCGCGCGAGCATTTGGTGGGGGCAGATTTGCGGCAGGCGGAAGAGCGCTACCGCGAAGTTCAGCAGCTTATTCCTTCCTGACGCCGCGCCCTTGCGCAGCCTTCGCCACCACCAGCGCAGACCCAAGCAAAAGCATCCCGACTACGTCCAGCGCGCTCAGCACCTCGTCAAAGGCAAAATATCCAATCATCGCCGCAATCGCAGGCTGGGTCAGCAAGGTCAGCCCGATGATGAGCGGCGGGAAGTGGCGTAGTGAGAACACCATGAGCCCCTGGCCGACCAGCTGGCTTGTGATGAACAGCACGATCACCGGCGTCCAATTGGTCGGCCACACGGGTTCCCCCAAGATCACAGCCAGCCCCAAGAGATAGGGACAGGCAAATATGCTCACCCAAACAAGCAAGCTCCACGAACCGAACTGTGCGCGTTCTTTTTGAAGGGTGAGAAGGTACACCGCATAGAGCAGGCCCGCCGTAATGCAGAACAAATCGCCCACGAATGTCTCTGCCGAAATCTCCAAAGAGCGGCCCAACAAAATCCCTGCCCCGGCAAGCGCACAGACAATCGCGAGCCATTCAAACCCGCGCGGCATCATCCGCGCGATGATAAAGCCCCAGAACAACAGGATGATTGATCCCGCATTGCCGAACAGGGTCGCATTGCCCAGACGCGTCATCTCGATCCCGATGTGCCAACTGGCAAGGTCACTCGCAAAAGCGATGGAGCCAATGGCCACCACGATCAAAGTCTTTTGGGGAAGCCCGCGCATGGGCTGACCCGCGAGACGCGCGAAACACACCAGAAACGGGAGCGCCAGAAACAGCCGCCAGAACGCAGCGCTTACCGGACCTGTATCGGCAAGCCGCACCAACCATGGCCCCATCGCCAGCGCCGCATTGCCGAGCAAAAGCGCGCCAAAAAACATTGCCGAGCGCAAGGGGTTATCCATGCCGGCAACATTCTCTTCTTGGGCTGATGCGCTTTCCATACTTGCGCCCTAGCCGCGAAGGCTCCAAGTGAATAGCCAAATGAAACCGAATTTGAGAGGATTTCACATATGACCGATGCACCGAAACACGAGGCCCTTTTTCAGCCGCTCAAAATGGGCGCGCTTGAGGCTCGCAACCGTATCTTCATGGCACCGCTGACCCGTGGGCGCGCGGCCGATCCGATGTTCGTGCCCAATTCGATGATGGAAACCTATTACCGTCAACGTTCAGGCGCGGGGATGATCCTGACCGAGGCGACGGGTATTTCCACCGAAGGGCTTGGCTGGCCATCGGCTCCCGGTATTTGGTCCGATGAGCAGACGGAAAGCTGGAAACCAATTGTCGATGCGGTCCACGAAGAGGGCGGTCTTATTTCCATGCAGCTTTGGCACATGGGCCGGATCGTGCACCCCTATTTCCTCGACGGGAAGCCCCCCTTCTCCGCCAGCGAAACCAAAGCTCCGGGCGAAGCGCACACGCCAGAGGGAAAGAAGGAATTCGTCACCGCACGCGCCATGACGCATGACGATATCAAGCGCACGGTCGATGATTATCGTCGGGCGGCTGAAAACGCGAAGAAGGCTGGGTTCGACAGCGTCCAGTTGCACGGAGCGAATGGCTATCTCGTCGATCAATTCCTGCGCGATGGCACCAATCACCGCGATGATGAATATGGCGGCTCGCCTGAAAACCGCACCCGCTTTATGCGCGAGGCATTGGAAGCGATTGTCGATGTCTGGGGCGCGGACCGCGTTGGTATTCGCTTGTCGCCTAATGGCGACAGCCAGGGCACAGACGACAGCAATCCGCCAGCGACCTTTGGCGCAGCGGCCAAGGTGATCGAGGAGATGGGGCTTGCTTACCTTGAACTGCGCCAACCGGGCCCTGATGGCACCTTTGGCCGCACCGACGTGCCCAAGCAGGACGCACTTATCCGCGAGCTTTATTCTGGCGCGCTGATCCTCAATTCCGACTATACCGCGCAGGAAGCCGACGATGATGTGTCAAGCGGTCGCTGCGATGCGGTGAGCTTTGGCCGGCCCTATATCTCCAACCCTGATCTGGAAAAACGGATTGCCGCAGGGGCCGAGTTTAACCCCAATAAGGACGTGCCCAAAAGCTGGTACTTCCCGACGCCAGAAGGCTATATCGATTATCTGACTTTGGAAGAAGAAAAGGCCGCCGCAAACGCTGCCTGAACTTTCAAAGGTCGATTAGAAGGCTTTCTTTTCAAAAGGCTGGGGGATTGATTATCGGTCCCCCGGCCTCTTCATTTTGGGGTACAGGACGGCTTGGCCCTGCCGTGACCGGGCCGCCGGGTTCAGGTGAAGCCTCTTCAGGTTCAGCCTCCACTTCGCTTGCCGCAGCTTGGCCAGTGCTCGAAGGCGCGCTTGGCGCCGGGTCTGCCTGCCGCTCAGCAGGAGGCGAGGTTGAGGTCAGCTCTTCCAAAGCGATCATATCATCGCTGATCGTGCCGCCGAGGATTTCGCCTGCGGCCTCCCCGCCCGTTTCAGTCGAAACGCCCGTGTCTGCCTCTTCCTCGCAAGCCGACAGCGCCAGCAGCGCTGCTATGCCAAGCCAAGCATACTTCATTTCCTGCACGCCCTTATGCGGGCCGCCTCAAGCGTGCCCAAAAATCCATCCGCGCGCTTTATCAGCGCCTCGTCCCATTGCTCGGTTGAAACGCTTTTGCCAAGCCGCGCGAGGCTGGTAACGCCAAACTCATCAATGCCGCATGGGACAATCCCGCCAAAATGGGAAAGGTCCGGGTCAAGGTTAACAGAAAGCCCGTGCATCGTAACCCAACGGCGCACGCGCACGCCGATCGCGCCGATCTTTGCCTCGCGCCCGTCAATATCCTGACACCAGATCCCTACGCGTCCTTCCGCGCGCCATGCTTCGATCCCGAAATCGGAAAGCGTGTCAATCACCCAGCCTTCAATTGCATAGACAAAGCAGCGCACATCTTTGCCGCGCTTGCCAAGGTCGAGCATGAGATAACCCACACGCTGTCCCGGCCCGTGATAGGTATAGCGCCCGCCGCGCCCTACCTCGACCACATCAAATCGCGGATCGGTGAGCTCAGCCGGGTCCGCGCTGGTGCCTGCTGTGTACACCGGGGGATGTTCAAGCAGCCAAATCTGCTCCTTAGCCTCGCCCGCAGCAATCGCGGCGTTGCGCGTCTCCATCGCCTCTAACGCCTCGCGATAAGGCACGAGAGCCTCGTCCCGGCGCCATTCGACGCTGGTGTGTGCGAGTTCTTGGGGCAAAGTTTGCGCTGCGCTTGCCATCGCATCCGCGTGGCGGCAATGGTGGCGAAGTTCAAGAGGGAAATACGCTTTTAGGGAGCCGGGCCGACATGAATTTCGATATGAACAGCTGCTGGGCGCGCGCTGTCGAGCTGGTGCAGGCCAATTTTCAGCTCTTGCTGGTGATCGCAGGAATTTTCCTGCTGCTGCCATCGGTCGCGCTTTACCTGTTCTTTCCCGATATGCAGACCTTCGCTGACCCGTTCGCGGATCAGGACGTGATCGCTGCGCAAATGGCGGAAATGGCGGGGCCACTGATCGGTGGCGGGCTCTTTTCAACCGCGTTCCAATTCGCAGGATACGCCGCAATGGTTGCCCTGATGAGCGAGGCGCGCCCGACCGTGGGGCAAGCGCTCACCACTGGCGTTAAAACCGTGCCAAGCGTGTTTGCGATCCTGATCCTGTTTTTCGTACTCTATTTTCTTGGCGCGATGGTGATCGTGTTGCCAATCACCTTGCTTGCAGGGCTCACCGGAGCGGCGGCAATCGGCTTAATTGCCCTTATCCCGGTGGTCGGATTTGTCGCGTGGCTTTTGGGCCGCTTGTCGATGTCGATGCCAGTGCTGGTGCTGGAAAAGACACTCAATCCCATCACCGCGATCACCCGCAGCTTTGCTCTCACCAAGCCAAAACAATGGCCCATCGTTGGTTTCTGGACAGTGATCGTGGTGATTTTCCTCGTTGCCAGCCTGATCTTTGGCAGCGTTATGACTTTGATCGCAAGCGCGCTTGGCGGAGGACTGGCAACGGCTCTGATCACCGGACTAGCCAATGGTTTGACCAGTATGATCATCGGTATGATCATCAGCGCGGTCGCAGTGGCAATGCACGCGCAATTGTCAGGCCCAAGCGCGGACGTGATCGAAGACACGTTTGGTTAGGTAATGCTCACTCTTGCTAAGCGGTGTAATCACCGATTGATCTAATTACTGCGCTGGCCTAGCTCCAACGGCAATGGCCGATATTGACCCATCCCTTAAGGCTGAAAACGCAGCCAACGCCGATCAAGGCAACGCCATCCCGACGGGGCGCATGGCGCTCTTGTTCATGGTCATGTTGGTGACGGCTGCTGGCAACACAGCAATGCACTCGGTCATGCCCTCTATCGGCACCGCGCTAGAGATCAGTGACGTGTGGATCAGCCTCGCTTACTCCTGGTCTGCTCTTTTGTGGGTCGTTTGTGCCCCTTTCTGGGCCAGGCGTTCGGACAAGCGGGGGCGCAAGGCGATGATGGCGCTCGGACTGGTCGGCTTTATCGTCAGCATGAGCCTTTGCGGGCTGGTCTTGTGGATGGGCTTTGCCGGGTGGATTACGGGGCTAGCAACGCTGCTCTTTTTCGCCATCGCCAGAAGCGCTTACGGCGCATTTGGCAGCGCCGCGCCGCCCGCCGTGCAAGCCTATGTCGCTGCGCGCACCTCGCGCTCTGAACGCACCAAGGCGCTGTCTCTCATCGCGTCAAGCTTTGGCCTTGGCACGGTGGTTGGCCCGGTTCTCGCCCCGCTAATGATTATCCCGTTTTTCGGAATTGGCCTTACGGGGCCCGCCTGGTGCTTTGCCCTCATAGGCGTGGCGACGCTCGTCCTGTTGCGCCTGCGCCTTCCCAATGACACGCCTCAATTCGAAGCGCGCGGCAAGACCTTTGGCGACCCGAACGCCGGGCTTTCCAATTCCGATGATCTGGACGACAGCGACGACAAAGAGCGCGGCACCTTGCCCCAAGGCGATCAAGCGCGCCTCAAATGGTTTGAGCCACGCCTTCGCCATTGGGTGATTGCCTCGCTGTTTGGCGGCCACGCGCAGGCGATGATCATGGGGGTGATCGGCTTTCTGGTGCTCGACCGCCTCAATATGCGCGAGGATTTTACGCAAGGCGCAGCGCTCGTCAGCCTTGTCATGGCCTTTGGCGCGATCGCGACGCTGCTTGCACAGTGGGGAATTATTCCGCGCTTCAAGATCGGCCCACGCGCCGCGACCCTGTCCGGCATGATCGTTGCAGCCCTTGGCACCGCTATTCTGGGCATTGCGGATACGGTTGTGGGGCTATCGCTGGGCTATGCGATTGCTTGCCTTGGCTTTGGCCTTTTCCGCCCCGGCACAACCGCAGGCACATCGCTCGCCGTGAGCCGCGCCGAACAAGGTCAGGCCTCAGGCATCGTTGCCAGCGTCGCGGGCGCAAGCTTCATTTATGCACCCGCGCTCGGCGTTTGGCTTTACAATGTCAACGACTGGCTCGGCTTCGGCTTTATCATCATGATTTGCCTTGGCGTTACCCTTGTCGGATGGCGTAATCTTGAAGCGGACGAAGTGCTCACGACAGACCGCTAGCTCTCCGCCTGCGTCGCTTGCGCGCTATCAAAGCAGGTCGAGCACCTTCTCCTGTGGGCGGCAGATGGCGGCGCCTTTTTCGGTTTCGACAATCGGGCGCTCGATCAAAATGGGATCTGATTCCATCGCTTCGAGCACAGTGTTCGCATCCGCCCCCGTCAGCCCGCGCTCTGTTGCATCGGTGCCGCGAATCCGCAGCCCCTCGCATGGCGTGATCCCCATATCGGAATAAAGCTGCGCCAGCTTTTCGCGGCTCGGCGGGTTTTTCAGATACTCCACCACGGTCAGCTCAACATCATCGCGCTCTTCCAGAATAGCCAGCGTTTTGCGCGAAGTGCCGCATTTGGGATTGTGCCAGATGGTTGCTTTCATTGTGGAATTCCCTTGGATTTGTGAAGCTGAAATGGTGCGCCGATGAATAGCGAACGCGTGCCTGTTTGACCACACACTACCGAATTGCGAGTAATTCTCATTTTTTCCTTGCAGATGCGAATAGGTTTCAATAGCGGGTTCGTCGGATCAAAAAGACGAGGAACACATTGACACATTACCGCTTCAAGGCCGCACTCACTGTAACGTGCGCCGCAATTGCCTTTCCTGCTGTGGCCGAACCCAATCCCAATATGGAATATGTCGGCGAGGACATTCTGGTCAGCGGCGACATCCTGCAATCGAACGCGGTTGCCTCGGTCAAAACACCGACTCCGATTATCGACGTGCCACAAAGCCTTTCGATTACCACTGAGGAACAAATCGAAGAACGCGGTTGGGTCAGCGTTGGCGAACTGATCGATTACACCCCCGGTGTGAACAATTCCCAAGGCGAAGGGCACCGCGATTCGGTCGTCTTTCGCGGCATCCGCTCAACGGCTGATTTCTTCATCGACGGCAACCGCGACGACGTCCAATATTATCGCAGCCTCTACAACGTCCAGCAGGTCGAAATCCTGCGCGGTCCCAACGCGCTTTTGTTTGGTCGCGGCGGTGCAGGCGGCGTGCTGAACCGCGTCACCAAAAAGGGCGAGTTTGAAGAGAACTTTGCCGGTGGACAGGTCGCGGTGGACACCTTTGGCGAATACAGCATCTTTGCCGATCTCAACCTCTCAAGCTCCGAGCAGGTCGCCTTCCGCGTCAACGCAGCTTACGAAAGCCTCGATAATCACCGCGATTTCTACGACGGGGAACGCATCGGCTTTAACCCGACGGCGCGCTTTGCCGCAGGCGAGGACACGATCGTTGACCTTTCCTATGAATACGCAAAGCACGACCGCTTTATTGATCGCGGCATTCCAACAGGTGCCGATGGCCGCCCGGTCGAGGCCTTCACCGACATCACATTCGGCGATGCAGAGCTCAACTTCAACGAGTTGGAAGCGCATCTTTTCCGTGCGAATGTGACACACAAATTCTCGGACGAATGGAAAGGTGTCGCAAGCGCGTTTTACGGCGATTATGACAAGGTTTATTCCAACTTTTACGCCAGCGGTTACAACGAACTTGCAACGCCAGACGTGGTCACAACCGATGGCTATATCGACCGCACGGTGCGCGACAATCTCATCCTTTCAGGCAATCTCGTGGGTGAGTTTGAAACAGGCTCGCTTGGCCACACGCTTTTGATTGGCGGCGAATATATCCGCACCAATTCGAGGCAAGACCGCATCAACCCGGTGTGGAGCGACAGCCAGGATGACAATGAATTCTTCACGATCCAGCGCCCTTTGAACTTCCGCAATGGCGTGGGCGTTGCCGCCAATGGCAACCCGACCAGCGTCACTTTTGACCGTGCGGTGAGCCTCAATGACGACACCGATGTCGATATCGAAGTGTTCTCCCTCTTCGTTCAGGATGAGATTGAAGTCACCGATTGGCTCAACATCGTAGTGGGTGGCCGCTTCGACAGTTTCGATATCGAAGTGCTTGATCTTGCCGGCACCAATGGCCTTCGAACCCGCAAGGATGAAGAGTTTTCCCCTCGCGGCGGGATCATCCTCAAGCCGCAGGAGAATATCTCGGTTTATGCGAGTTATTCCAAAAGCTTCCTGCCGCGTTCAGGCGAACAATTCGCCAACATCAACGGCACGGCAAATGCGCTGGACCCTGATACCTTCACCAATCTCGAAGCCGGGATCAAATGGGATTTTGAACCCGGCCTCAGCTTCACGGCAGCCGTGTTCGACATCGAACAAAGCTCCCCCCAACCCAGTGACAATGATCCTGAAACGCTCGATGTCATCGACAGTACCATTCAAGGCTTTGAAATCCAGCTTCAGGGCGAGGTTCTGCCCGGCTGGAGCATTCAGGCCGGCTACAGCTACCTCGACGGGCGTCAGGTCGACAGTTTCGGGAACGCCGGGCTTCGTCCACGCGAATTGCCTGAGAATATGTTCTCACTGTGGAACAAGGTTGATGTGACGGACCGCTTTGGCCTTGGCCTTGGCATCACGCATCAATCGGAAAGCTTCATCACCAATGGGACGGTCAGCTACACCGGGCTTAATGGCGATGTGGTCACCACAAGAGCCATCCTGCCAGCCTACACGCGGGTTGATGCAGCCGCCTATTATGAAGTGAGCGAGGATTGGCGCGTTCAGGTGAATGTCGAGAACCTTACCGACACCACCTATTTCCCCAATTCGCACAGCACCCATCAGGCAAGCGTCGGCGCGCCGATCAATGCCCGCTTTGCGATCTCAGGGCGTTTCTAAAACTCTTTGAGAGCTGAGCTCTTACGTGCCGGAGTCTTCGGATTTCGGCACGGTTCTAAGCGCAGGGACCGCTTTGGCTGCATCGCTTGTGTCGATTGCAGGGGCAGGCGCGGCGCTGATGCTTTCTTCCCGGCGCGCGACACGCGCGGCCCGCTCTATCACGCTGACCAGCCGGGGAAAGACGCCGCAGCGGCAATCGTTAGGGATCGCCTCTTCAATGTCGGCTTTGCTTGGCGAAGGGTTGCGCGACAAAAGGCCAGCGGCGGCCATCACGATACCCGGCGTGCAAAAACCGCACTGGATTGCTTGTTCTGCCACCATGGCTTGCTGGACAGGATGAGAACGGTCGCGCGAAAGCCCTTCGATCGTGGTGATGAAGCGCCCCTCGGCCTCGGCCAGAGTGATCCGGCACGAGCGCAAGGCCGCCCCATCGACCAGCACCATGCACGCCCCACATTCACACGCTGCGCCCCCGCCTCCGTTTTTTGTACCGGTAAGGTTCGCCGCCTCGCGCAGCGCGAAGAGCAAGGGCATATCCGGGTCGAGATCAAATTCGAGCGGACGCCCGTTGATGGTCATACGCGGCACGACTTACCGTCGAGGTTTCTTGGTTGAAATGTTCATCTGTCCAACGAGGCGAGCACCTTAATTACGCCAGCTGTCGTCGATCTTGTCGATGCGGCGCTTCCACGCTTCGAAATCGAACACGCCTGCGCCGCCCTGACTGGCCATGACTGAAAGGTCGCGCTGGTGCACATCGATCACCTCTTGCGGCACCACTTTGGGCTCACCTTGTGAAAGGGTCGCGATTTGGATCTCGCAGGCGCGTTGCAGCGCCCACATCTTCACAAACATCCCCTGAATAGTGCCATCCATCACAACCGGACCATGATTGCGCAGCATCAGGATTGAGTGATTGCCGAGGTTTTGCACGAGGCGCTCCCCTTCCTCAGCGCGCACTGTCACGCCTTCAAAGTCGTGATAGCCGATCTGGTTCTGGAAATTGCAGGCGTAAAAGCTGATTGGCAGGAGGCCGTCCTTGTGGCTGCACACTGCCATGGTCGCGGTGGTGTGAACGTGGCAGATTGCATTGGCGCGTCCGCCCAGAACTTTGTGAAAATGCGCGTGCTGAGTGAAGCCCGCTTTGTTCACCATGTAAGGCGAGCCGCCGATATTGTTGCCTTCGACATCAATCTTGACGAGGTTGGAAGCGGTCACTTCATCGTAAAGCAAACCAAATGGATTGATGAGGAACGCACCCTCTTCTCCTGGCACAGCGATGGAGATGTGATTGTAAATCGATTCGCCCCAGCCAAGATGGTCAAAAATGCGGTAGCAGGCCGCCAGATCGAGGCGTGCTTGCCACTCTTGCGCACTCACTTTGCCTTCAAGGCTGCTGTCAGGCTTTAATTGCGTTGCCATCGGATCAATCCCTTCCTCTTGGTTCTCTTCGCGCTCCCTATCGCATTAATCCGACCAATCGGGCAAGCGTGTCTGATAGGAGGTACAAAGATAGGCCTTTGCGTGATTTACTTTGCGCAGGTGAGTTTGGCCCGATAAGCCAGCCGCTCCCATGAACAGTTCTAATAACCTCTCCCCTCAAAATGCGGCCGCCAAGCTGACCAAAGGTTCAATCCGAGGTCATTTGGTTTCGCAGACTTTGCCAGCGATTGTGGGCGTGACGGCGATCATGTCGATTGGCCTTGTCGATGCCTATTTCATCGGCAAGCTGGGGTCGCAAGAGCTTGCGGCCATATCCTTTATCTTCCCGGTCACAACGGCGCTTTCATCGCTTGGCGTTGGCGTAATGGTGGGGATCAATTCGGTTGTCGCAAGAGCCCTTGGCGAAGGCGATGAGGAACGGTGCGCGCGAAGGGCCAATTTCGGGCTCGTATTTTCGGTTTTGATCGGAATCCTCATTGGCGCAGCTCTTTATGCTCTGATCGAGCCGCTCTTCACCCTGATGAACGCGCCCGAAAATCTGCGCGGCCTGATCCTCGATTACATGGAGCCATTTGCGCTCGGCTTTCCGCTGGTGCTGGCGATCATGGGCTTTAACGGGGTCTTGCGCGGCCAAGGCGAGGCGAAAAAGACGAGCTATGTCTCGCTCACCTATGCAGCGGCCAACTGGGTGCTGGATCCGATCCTTATCACTGGTGCTTTCGGATTCGAGGGGTTTGGCATCACGGGCGCGGCTTATGCGAGCATTATCGGATACGGTATTGGCGCGGTCATGGCGTTTTTCCTTTTGCGGCGGACCGATATTCCGCTCGACCCCTCGCTCATTCGCAAAGGCAGTTGGACAGACCCTGCCGCCGCCATTCTCAAGGTAGCAGGGCCCGCGTCCTTCTCCAATTCGATCAACCCGATTGGCCTGTCGGTTCTGACCGCGATAATCGCCACGCAAAGCGAGGCAGCGGTTGCAGGGTTTGGTGCAGCAGGCCGATTGCAAAGCTTTGCAACAGTGCCCCTGCTCGCACTTTCGGGTTCGATCGGGGCAATCGTTGGGCAAAACTGGGGCGCGAGAGAATATGAACGAGCGCGCCGGGCTGCGCTTTACGCCTTTGGTTTCTGCCTTGCATGGGGCGTCCTGCTCGTCATTGTCTTTGTTCCACTTGCAGGCCAATTTGCGCGAGTTTTCACCAACGATCCGGCAGTGACCCAGGAATTTGTCTCGTACATCAACATCGCATCATGGGGTTATGCCGGTTTTGGTATCCTGATTGTCGCCAACGGCATTTTGAACGCGATCGACAAAGCGGCCTACGCCCTCACCCAATCTGCGGTGCGCGTGTTTCTCATCATGTTGCCATTTGCATGGCTGTTTATCGGGGAATGGGGTAGCGAGGCGGTCTTCTCGGCCGAGCTTGCCGCCAATATCGTTGGCGGAATGACAGGCGCAGCGCTGGCTTACTGGCTGCTAAAAACCCGCGCACCCGATAGCAATGGGTTGTAGCAATAGGTCTGGCCAGTAGGATTTCATTAACCATCCGCGTTCATAAGCCGTTTCGAGATGTAAAATCGTCTCGAATAAAGGGGCACGCTCAAGATGGACGACCTGCTGGCGGATTTCGTCGCAGAAACGCGCGAGATGCTGGAGGCAAGCTCAGGCGAGATCGTCGCCTGGGAGGCCGATCCAAGCGACCGCGCGCGCCTCGATACCATCTTCCGCTTCGTTCACACCGTCAAAGGCAATTGCGGCTTTTTCGATTTGCCCCGCCTTGCAGCGCTCAGCCACGCAGCGGAAGACGCACTTGCCGATTGTCGATCTGGACGGCGTAAACCGGACGGTGCTCTAGTCACAGCAGTCCTTGCAATCATCGACCGGATCGCGGCAATGATTGATGCGATTGAAGCGGGAGAAGACTTTGCGGGCGGCAGCGATGATGAATTGATCGCGGGACTTGGACTTGATGGCAAGGAAGCGCGCAACGCCGCATCTAGCCAGCATGAGACGGGCGCACCCGCCAAGCCAGAGAAACCGGAAACCAGCACCGCGCCCCTCCGCGAACGCGCAGTCACCCAACGCTCGATCCGCTTACCGGTCGAATTGCTCGACCGCGTGATGAGCGGTGTTTCCGACATGGTGCTGGCACGCAATGACTTGGCCAATCGCTTGCGCCAGGCGGGCACGCAACCGATGGTCGATGGACCGTTTGAGCGCCTGACGTCCATCCTCAATGATGTTCGCGACGCGATCACGCGGATGCGGATGCAGCGCATTGATACGCTATTCAGCGCCTTCCCGCGGCTCGTACGCGACCTCTCCCAGACATTGGGCAAAGAGGTAGCGATTGAGCTTAAAGGCGGGGATGTCGAGCTTGATCGCGAAATGATCGAAATGATCCGCGATCCCTTGAACCACATCCTGCGCAATTGCGTCGATCATGGCATTGAAGCGCCAGATGATCGCCGATCAGCCGGGAAAGATATAACGGGGTTTATTTCGGTTATCGCCCGCCAATCGGGCAATATGATCTCCATTGTTGTCAGCGATGATGGGCGCGGCTTGTGCGAAGAAAGCATCGCGCAAAAAGCGATTGCAATGGAACTTATGACACTGGCTGAGCGCAAATCCATGCGCAAGGAAGACATATTGCAAATGATCTTCCGACCCGGCTTTTCAACCGCGAAACAGGTGAGCAGCATTTCCGGACGCGGCGTTGGACTGGACGTGGTTCGCCAGAATCTGGAGCGCGTGGGTGGGACCATCCATGTCACCTCGACCAAGGGCGCGGGCACTCTTTTCACGCTCAAAATCCCGTTGACGCTCAGCATCATCACAGGGCTTAACGTTGAAGTCAGCGGTCAACGCTTTTCGATCCCGCAAAGCTATGTCGAAGAAGTCATTCACTCTTCGTCAAAGGCGTTTGATTTCGAGCGCGTAGGCGAGACGGGCCTTGTCACTTTCCGCGGCAATCGCGTGCCGTGTCTCAAGCTTGGCAACGTTCTGGATCTCCCGCCAAGCGAACTTGCCGATGAAGACCAAACGATGGTGATGCTCAGGCTGGCTAATGGCGAGCTGTTTGCATTGGCGGTCGATGAAATCCACTCGCATGGCGATATCGTAGTCAAACCGCTGGCTCCTGCGGTGATGCAGGCCGGCATTTACGCCGGATCATCGCTGCTTGATGACGGAATGCCTGTGCTTCTTCTCGACATAACCAACATCGCGATTGAAAACGATATCCTGTCCGATCTTCGAAGTCAGCCCTCAAGGCCCGACAAACGGGTCGAGGATGATGCAGAGAAAACATATGGCCGCGTCATGCTGTTCAACGATTTCGACGGCCGCCGCCGCGCTATTCGCCTCGAATTGGTCAAACGCATTGAAACCGTCCCGCTCCATGCAATCGACCGCTCGGGACCAACCCCGCGCGTCGTGATTGACGGGGTTATCCTGCCGATCGTCGGCCTTCCCGAAGGCTCGATTGAGCGCGATAAATTACGGTGCTTGCGGCTCAGCGATGGAAACAGCCAGCTTGCCTACGCGGTGAGCCAGGTGCTCGAAACGGCGGAGCTTTCCAACCCGCTCCAAACTGTAAACGACGATCCACTGGTCGAAGCGGTCACGCTTTTGGGCGAGAACACTGTCAGCCTTTCGGACAGCCACGAATTGTTTGCCCGTTTTGGTGAACGGCCGATGGAAGGCGACAAGCCTGTTTGCCGATTGCCCGAAGGCGAATGGTCCCATGCGATCCTCGCCCCGCTTCTAACCAATGCCGGCTATAACGTAACCTATGCCCTGAACGCAGGCGAAGACATCGCCATCTGGTTTGACGACGAATTCGAAGCAGCTGCCGCTCTCGATATGGAATTTGCGAGCCCCGTTGTGCGCCTTCGCGAAACCCCCGAGGCACCCGAAGGCTCACCCACCATATATCGCTATGACCGCGAAGGCTTGCTTGATGCCTTGAACAAAGCCCGGCGTGCAGGAGGAGCACTGCGATGAACACCCTTCTTGTGATGGCCCAAATTGCAGGTCGACGCTGCGCGATTGAAGCGCCGAATGTGGATGCGGTGATCGAGATCGGCGCAATCACTCCTGTGCCGCGTACCCCTGAATATATTTCAGGGATTACCGCCATGCGCAGCCAGGCGTTGACCGTGATTGATGCCCGCACGGCGCTTGGGTTCGACCAAACCGCATTTCCGGTCGACCACCGCGCGATTGTCGCAAGCCTCAACGGCGATCTTTACGCATTCAGGGTCGATATCATCGAAGACGTTTGCACCGCGATGAGCGAGCCTGAAACTGTACCGGGCGGGTTCGGCGAAGGCTGGACGCAAGTTTCACCAGGCCTCGTAGAAACACGGGTCGGCCCTGCACTTCTTCTCAACCTCAGCGCGCTTTTGTGTCCGGCAAAGCCATTCGAGGCTGCTGCCTGATGCTGCCATTACTTCTCTCTGCACTCCCTCGCCCCTCTTTTGCCAAGGTGGTTTCATGAAAAGCTGTCTCATTGTCGACGATTCCAAAGTGATCCGAAAGGTATCGCGGCATATTCTTGAAAACCTTGGCTTTACGGTCGATGAGGCTGAGAACGGGAAGCTTGGATTGGAAGCGTGCGACAACGCCATGCCCGATGTGATACTGCTCGACTGGAATATGCCGGTAATGAGCGGGATCGATTTTCTCACTCACCTTCGGCAACGCGATGGCGGCGATAAACCCAAGGTCGTGTTCTGCACCACGGAAAATGACGTCGAACACATCCGCGAAGCAATCAATGCGGGTGCTGACGAATATGTAATGAAGCCGTTCGATCACGAAACTCTACAGATCAAATTGCAGCTCGTCGGCTTTGCATGAACGCGCCTGCTTCACTTGGCCCGCGCGCCAGCGTGAGGCGTTTGGTTTCCTCGCGAAGGAGCGAACCGCGCATCCGCGTGATGATCGTTGACGACAGTCTGACGGTTCGCACGATCTTCAAACGCATGGTGGATCATGACCCACGCATGGAGGTCGTTGCCACCGCAAGCAGCGGCGAGCGCGCGATTACAGCGCTTGAAAAGGCAGCTGCTGATGTCGTGCTACTCGACCTTGAAATGCCCGGAATGGGCGGGATCAAAGCCCTCCCCCAAATCCTAAAAGCATCGCCTGATACGCAGGTGCTTGTCGTTTCCTCTCTGACAGCGCAAGGTGCTGAAACGACAGTTGAGGCCCTTTCGCAAGGGGCTGCCGACACTTTGCTGAAACCGTGTCCCGGCGAATTTACAGAACGCTATCGCAGCCAGCTGCTTGGCAAAATCACGGCGCTTGGGACCAAGAACAAATCCTCTAGCGCCGCGAAGGACATGACGCCTTGCGCGTCAGGCCAGACCGCTTCGCGTAAAAGCGAGGAAGGGCACAGCTTTTCGGCGAAGAGCCATAGAGCGCAGGCGATGGCCACAAATGTGAGCCACACCAGAGTGATAGCTATAGGCGCGTCGACGGGTGGGATTCACGCGCTCAACATATTGCTGAAAACGCTCACCCCTGCGTGCACGGCTCCAATCCTCATCACCCAGCATCTGCCAGCCAGTTTCATCCCTGTTTTTGCGCGCCAGATCGAAAACGCGAGCGGCAGGCCAACGCACATCGCACAAAGCGAAGCGGTGCTGCGTGAAGGGGAAATTATGCTGGCGACGGGCGACAGCCATTTGTGCCTTACTCGGCAGAAATGCCGATTGATCGCCTGCCCAAGCACCGAGCCTGCATTGAGCGGATGCCTGCCTTCGGTCGACCCGATGTTCACTAGCCTTGTCGACGCGTGCGATGGCCAAGCGCTGGGAATTTTGCTTTCAGGGATGGGCCGCGATGGCCTTGAAGGCGCTCGCGCACTCGTCAAGGCGGGCGGCGAGGTCTGGGCGCAGGATGCCGAAACCAGCGCGGTCTGGGGAATGCCGGGCGCGGTTGCGAAAAACGGTCTTGCCAGCCTTGTCGATACACCTCACGCGCTAGGTCTGGCGATCGTCGAGAAGCTTGCCCGGCAACGCGGCGCGGCCAGGTAAGCGGGGGCACGAAACCGATGGAACATAGCGAAGCCTCCTATCAGATCATCGTTGATCTTCTCTTCGAACGCACTGGCCAGCATCTTGCAAAAAGCCGTCAATGGCGGCTTGGCTCGGCTTTGTCGGAGATTTTCCGCAAACATGGCATCAAAAACCTCGATCAGCTTGTATGCCTGCTCGATGCGCCTCAAAGCCACGCCAAGCATGGCGACCTTGCAACTGAGGTCGTCGAAGCTTTGCTTAACAACGAAACCTATTTTTTTCGCGACAAGCCAACCTTCGATCAAATCCCGCAATTTGTCCTCCCGCAATTACGCGAACGCCGCGCGCACACTCGTCATTTGTCGATCTGGTGCGCAGGCTGCTCAACGGGCCAAGAAGTCTACAGTCTCGCCATGTTGTTCGAAGAGCAAAAAGAATTGTGGGAAGGCTGGACCATCAACCTGCTTGGCACTGACATCTCGCATGGAGCCATAAAGACCGCAAAAGCAGGGATTTACGGCCAGTTTGAAATCCAGCGAGGTCTTGGCGTTGGGCAAATGCTAGCCCATTTCACAAACACATCCGGCGGTTGGCAAGTTTCCGAAAAATTGCGTCAAAACACCCGGTTTGGCATCCACAATCTGCTCAACCAACCTCCGGGCAGGAGCACATTCGATCTCATATTGTGCCGCAATGTGCTTTTGTACTTTGGCGCAGGCAATCGCAAACTTGCCCTGCAACGCCTCGCTAAAGCTCTCGCGCGTGATGGGTTTCTCATGCTTGGCAATGGTGAGACGGCGTCTGTAAGTGGCGCCGGGTTCGCACTCTCGCCTGAACGCGCCAGTATCTTTGAAATCAATCCACAAAAGCGCGAAACCGTGAATGCCGCCTGATGCTTGAGCTTTGAGTTTTCGACTGGCCAGAGCCATATCACCCTAGCTGTAACTTTACGTATCATTAGCCAATCATCTTTATCGTGCTGAAGTGGCTAAAGCGCAGGATTACGCGGGCTTGACGCTCACTTTGGATCATTTGCGGCAACAAAGGAAGCAGCGTGCATAGACCGAGCAAACCGATGCGCCTGACGTCGCGAGGGTTAATAATCCTGCCGCTCGCAATCATATCCATCGTGGTCGCCGGGATTTCGGCCGTTCTTGTCGCAGCTGGTGCGCTCACTCTTGCCGCTCCCTCCCTGCCTATCATTCTTTCCGCCTTTGCCTTTGCAGCCAGCATCATCGGTGTTTGCCGCATGGGGCTCACAAACATGAAGGAGCTCGAACTTCTCGAGCGCACAGACCGCCTCACTCATCTTCCCAATCGCCACGCGCTGCATGAGGACATTCAAGCCAGCCTGGACACTAATGAGGAGGTTGCGATTGCCCTTCTCGACCTTGATGGTTTCAAGCAGATCAATGACCACTTCGGGCATACCTTTGGCGACGCTCTGATCACGCAGTGCGCGCAATTATTCGAAGGCATTTTGGGCGACGAGGCGGTATGCTATCGCCTTGGAGGCGACGAGTTTGCTGCGGTTACGACTGGCCCGATGTGTGGCACTATCCTTGAAGGGTTGTGCCGACGCTTGCTTGATCGGCTCAACGCGCCAGTCCTGGTTGGCACACGCGAACTTGCGATCGGGGCCAGCGTGGGCATCACGCATCGCACTAAAAGCGATGATGTGTCCCCTTCGGAATTGCTGCGCCGTTCGGACGTTGCGATGTATATGTCCAAGCGCGGCGGGAAAATGCGCTGCACGTGGTTTAATGAGAGCTTCGACCAGCACCGCGAGGCGATCAGACAACTCGAAGACGATCTTCGCGAGGGGCTCAAAAAGCGTCAGTTTTCGCTCGTGTATCAACCTCTTGTTGAGGCGGACAGCGAGCGCATAGTAGGCGTCGAAGCCCTGCTGCGCTGGAACCGCGACGATGGCGGGGAAGCACGTCCCGACCACTTTATTCCAGTGGCGGAGGAATCAGGCATAATCAATCCGCTTGGTCTTTGGGTTTTGCGCGAAGCAATGACCAAGGCATTGAAGTGGGGTGATATTTCGCTCTCGGTCAACATTTCCGCGGCGCAGCTGCGAAACTCGGATTTTCCGATCAAGCTCGGCGAAATTCTTGAGGAAACGGGATATCCGCCTGAACAATTGGAACTTGAGGTGACAGAAACCTGCCTCGTTCTTGATCCCGCTGTTGCTGAACGAAGCCTAAATGTGATCCGCGAATTTGGCTGTAGAATTTCGCTCGATGATTTTGGCACTGGCTACGCCTCCATCGGTTTCCTTCGCCAGTTCCGCTTTGAAAAGCTGAAGATCGACCGCACACTGGTAATTGAGGCAAGCCAGGATGAGAGCTTTAGCGCGATGATGATTTCAAGCATCGCGATCGCAAGGGCGCTTAACATGGCGGTCACCGCTGAAGGGGTCGAAACAAGCGAGCAAGCCGATCTGGCCAGGCTCGCAGGATGCGACCAGATCCAAGGCTGGCTCTTCCATAAACCGCATCCAGCATCCGAGATCGACAAGCTGATCGCACGGCAGGAAGAGGCGCATTGGACAGCCCAAAACGACAGACAACTTGACCATCGCAGGATTGCCTGAGGTCATCTCGTTTCAAGCGGGCAAAGACCAGCCTCCACATGGCGAAATCCGCTCGGCTAATGCTTGATCGGCGTGGGAAACCAATTAGGCTCCTCCTAAACGTTGAGAGAGGACCCTTCCCATGTCTGAGGCTGTGCAACCACGCCCGCAATCTGATCGCCCGACCCATTGTTCTTCACAGGCCTATGAAGAGGGCTACGCGCGTTCGATCACCGACTCCGATCATTTCTGGCTTGATCAGGCGGAGCGTTTGGATTGGGTGGTGAAGCCTTCCAAAGGCGGGGATTGGTCGTTTGATCCTGTGTCGATCCAGTGGTTTGAGGATGGCAAGCTCAACTTGTGCTACAATGCGGTGGACCGCCATGTTGAAGCCGGGCGCGGCGATACGACCGCGCTGATCTTTGAGCCCGATGATCCTGCATCGGCAGGCCGCAGCGTCACCTATGCCGAACTTCAGCGTGAAGTCATTGCCATGGCCAATGCTCTAAAAGCGATTGGCGTCACCAAAGGCGAGCGCGTCACCATTTATATGCCCATGGTAATCGAAGGCATCACCGCCATGCTGGCCTGCGCCCGGATCGGCGCGATCCACTCGGTTGTCTTTGGCGGTTTCTCGCCTGAAGCGCTGGCGGGCCGGATTGAGGATTGCGGGTCGCGCTTTGTCGTCACCGCTGATGAGGGGCTGCGCGGCGCAAAGCCCATTCCTCTTAAAGCCAATGTCGATGCAAGCCTCAAGCTTGCGGGTACGCAAGGGGTCGAGGCGGTGCTTGTGGTCAAGCATACAGGCAGCGATGTTCCCATGGTAGAGGGCCGCGATCACTGGTTCGCTGACGTTGCATCCGATGCGCCCGTCGATTGCGAAGTGATGGATGCAGAAGACCCGCTGTTCATCCTCTACACCTCCGGCTCCACCGGAAAGCCCAAAGGCGTGCTGCACAGCACTGGCGGCTATGGCGTGTGGACCGCGACCACCTTCCATTACATCTTTGACTACCAACCCGGTGAGGTGTTCTGGTGCACTGCCGATATCGGATGGGTCACCGGGCACAGCTATATCGTGTACGGCCCGCTTATGAACGGGGCGACGCAGGTCGTGTTCGAGGGCGTGCCAAGCTTCCCCGATCATGGCCGCTTCTGGGACGTAGTGGACAAGCACAAGGTCAACATCCTCTACACCGCGCCCACCGCCATCCGCGCTCTGATGCGTGAAGGCGATGAGTTCGTGACAAGCCGGTCACGTTCCTCACTGCGCCTGCTGGGCAGCGTCGGTGAACCGATCAACCCGGAAGCCTGGCGCTGGTATTTTGATGTGGTGGGCGAAGGTCGCTGTCCCATCATCGACACCTGGTGGCAGACCGAGACGGGCGGCTGTATGCTCACCACCCTTCCCGGCGCGCATGATATGAAGCCGGGGTCTGCTGGTCTGCCGTTCTTTGGCGTGCAGTTGGAACTGGTCGATAATGAAGGTGCAACGCTGACCGGCGCAAATGAGGGCAACCTTTGTGTAACCCACTCATGGCCGGGCCAGGCGCGCAGCGTTTACGGCGACCACGAACGCTTCGTGCAGACTTACTTCAGCACTTACACAGGCAAATACTTCACCGGTGACGGGTGCAAGCGCGATGAGGATGGCTATTATCGCATCACGGGCCGGGTCGATGATGTGATCAACGTCTCTGGCCACCGCATGGGCACCGCCGAGGTGGAAAGCGCGCTCGTGCTCCACAACAGTGTCGCAGAGGCTGCGGTGGTTGGCTATCCGCATGATATCAAAGGGCAAGGCATCTATTGCTACGTCACATTGAACGCAGGGCTAGAAGGCTCGGAAGATCTCTACGCAGAGCTTCGCGCCCATGTGCGTAAGGAAATCGGTCCCATCGCAACGCCCGATCACATCCAGTTCACCGACGGCCTTCCCAAAACCCGTTCCGGCAAGATCATGCGCCGCATCCTCAGAAAAGTAGCCGAAAACGACTACGGTTCGCTCGGAGACACCTCAACCCTCGCAGACCCATCACTGGTTGACCGCCTCATCGAAGGGCGATTGAACAGGTAGGAAGCTAAACGGGAATGGCGCGCCCTGCAGGAGTCGAACCTGCGGCCTCAGGATTAGAAGTCCCGTGCTCTATCCAGCTGAGCTAAGGGCGCGCATCCGATGCGCCCATAGCGCGCTTTGCGCGAGTTTCAAATCGCGCTAGTGCGACTGTTGATGGAAAATACCAACAATCCCGCACCCAATCATGCCCCTGACCGGGGCGCTGCGTTCGATACCGATCCTTATGACGGCATTCAGGCGACCAGCCACGCACCGGTGACGTTCAAATATTATGACTTCGTCATGGCCGCTTTTGTGGCGATCCTTTTGCTGTCGAACATCATTGGCGCCGCAAAGCTTACCTTCGTCGAAGTGGATTGGTGGCCCGTCGGATGGTGGCCCGCGCCCGAAGGCATTTTCATTTACGGCGCTGGTATTTTGTTCTTCCCGCTTGGCTATGTCATCGGCGACGTCCTGACCGAGATTTACGGTTTTGCGCGAGCAAGGCGCGTGATCTGGACGGGCTTTGCGGCGATGATCTTCCTTGCGTTCATGAGCTATGTCGTCGTCAGCCTGCCCGCCTTTGATGGCTGGACCTGCTTCGACGGCCCCAGCCCCATTGTCATGGCAAACGATCCCGGCGCACCCACGGGAGCGGTTTGTCAGGAAACCTATAACGCAACCTTCGGCAATGCCTGGCGGATTGTCGTTGCCTCGATCACCGCCTTTTGGGCCGGAGAATTCGTCAATTCCTATGTCATGGCAAAAATGAAGGTCTGGACCAAAGGCAAGGCGCTATGGACACGCACCATCGGTTCAACGGTTGTAGGGCAAGGCGTTGACAGTCTGATCTTTTACCCCATCGCCTTTTTCGGCATCTGGTCATCTCAAGCGATTGTCACTGTGATGGTCACCAATTGGCTGCTCAAAGTCATCTGGGAGGCAGCACTCACTCCAGTGACTTATCTGGTGGTCGGCAAATTGAAGAAAGCAGAAGGCGTGGATTTGTTCGATACAGACACCAACTTTTCGCCCTTTTCGGCTAAGGATAACTGATCGTCTGCGATCTACAGGATATCGCCGGGCACGATTTTGGCTTCCCATTCGAGGCCAAGCTGATCGGCGAGAAGTTTCAGATCCTTCTCGGTTGAATAGCCGAAAAGCGCGCCCTGGCTTTCAGCTAAACGAAGAACGAGCCTGTCCCCTTCAATCGTCAGGCGGCTTTCCTGAAACGAATGTCGCGAACTTGCACCGAGCCTGCGCGCCAGGCGTACAGCAAAACCCCAGACTATCGCTTCATCAAGCGCCTCTTTTCCGGCCAGCGCTGTCACCTCTTCAGGCAGATTGAGGGCATTGCCATTGGCAGCGATCGCTGCTGCGAGCATCGCGCGGTCTTTACCCTCAACTGCAATCCAGCGTTTGTGCAAAGCCCAATCGAGCGCAATCGGAAGTCTGATATTGGGCTCGATCTGCATCGAGGCAAGCGAGAGCATGATTGCCGCCATTCGCAAACGTTCGCTCCCATGTTTGCGCGAGGGCGCGGCGTCCACGGTCCAACTGGCTATACGCGTTGCAAGGGTCGCAGGCGCGCCGCGCTGAGCTGCGAAAACCGATACGCCGGCAAGCAATGGATCAAGCGATTTGCTGTGATCGGCAAGACCATCATACAACAGGCCTTCCCTCAGCCCCCATGAAGAAAAGACGATTTTGGAAGGAGCAAAACGAGCCAGCATCGCCTCAGCGAGAACCGATGTGTCGGGAAGCTTCTCAGCGCGCATGGAGGAAATGCGCTCGCGCGATGCAAGACTTTCGACTGTCTCATTGGCGAGCGCCTTGCCGAGCAGTTTCTTTGCCTCTTTCGCAGAAAGTTCAAAGCCATGCGGATCGCTTAAAGGGTGGCCCTGCTCCTGCATGGCGTACACTGCCATTGTCCGCAAAGTCCCCCCCACGAGGTAAAGTGGCTCTCCCTTTGCCACATCGGGCGCGCCTTTCTTGAGTATCTTTTCAAGGGTCTTGCGCATCTCGCCGCGCGATTCACCGCGAAGCTCAGCCAAGCGCAGGGTGCCAAGTGGCAAGGATACCGCATTGCTGGGCCCATCCTCGCTGAGCCTTACAAGTTCCAGGCTCCCCCCGCCCAGATCCGCAACCATTCCGCGCGCTCCGGGAAAGGCGCCAAGCACGCCTTGTGCGCTTAAGAAGCCTTCCTTCTCGCCCGTGATAATCTTAGGTTTGAAGCCGATTGCCTTGAGCTGCTTGATAAATTCAGGCCCATTGCTCGCCTCACGGACAGCTGCTGTCGCAACCGTCGACACATCCTTGACCTTGAGGTTATCAAGCAGAAGCGCAAACCGTCTAAGACCCCGCAAAGCAAGCGCAATCGCTTCATCTGCAAGCACACCTTTGCTTGCAATATCGCGGCCAAGTTTGGCGGTGACCTTTTCGTTGAGAAGCACAGTTGGCGCGCGCATTGAGCCGCCATAGATAACCATGCGCACCGTGTTTGAGCCAATATCGATAATTGCCCGCCCCGGCTTGTTGCCTGAAAGCGTCCCGTCGAGCCTGCCCCTGACCTTAGCGCTGCTCACCCAGCACGGCCTTTGCGCAAGGATAGCTTTGGCACGCCGCCCGCCTCTAATGCGCCGCCGCGCCCGGAAAGGGATGGGTTCGTCATAAAGTAACGGTGACAGTTAAACGGCTTGCTGTCACCTTCTGGTGGTGCTTGGACCCGTGTGTAACTTCCATCTGCGTGAAGCCACCAGCTTTGCTCGACATCAAGCATATTGGCGAGCAACACCTGTTGCAGCACCTGATCGTGGACCGTGCGATTGAGCATCGGAATAAGCGTCTCGACCCGGCGATCCAGATTGCGCTCCATCAGGTCAGCGGAGCCGATGAACACGGCTGCATCTGGCGAAGGCATCGGCTTACCGTTTGCAAAAGCGTAAATCCGGCTATGTTCTAAAAACCGCCCGATGATGGATTTGACCCTGATGTTTTCAGACAATCCCTCTACGCCGGGCTTCAGGCAGCATATGCCGCGCACGACCAGTTCAATTTTCACTCCGGCACTGCTTGCGGCATAGAGGCGATCAATCATGCCTTGATCGGTGATCTGGTTGCATTTCATCCAGATCGCCGCAGGCTTCGCCCGCTTTGCGTTGGCAATCTCGGCATCGATATGCGCGAAAATCGTCTCGCGCAGGTTAAGCGGTGCAATCGCGATATGCCCAAGCCCGACCGGTTCGACGTATCCGGTCACGAAATTCATCAACTTGGCCGCATCCTGTGCAAGCTTCGGGTCTGCGGTAAAGAAGCTCAAATCGGTGTAAATTTTCGCGGTGACAGGGTGATAATTGCCTGTCCCGAAGTGGCAATAAGTGCGAAATCCGCTTTCCTCGCGCCGCACCACCATCGCAATTTTTGCGTGCGTTTTCCAATCGGTAAAACCGTAGATCACCTGAACCCCGGCACGTTCAAGCTTCGCTGCCCATTTAAGGTTCTGCTCCTCATCGAACCGCGCCTTAAGCTCAACAACGGCCGTTACTGATTTCCCGTTCTCTGCTGCCTCGATGAGCGCGTTAATTACGGCTGATTGCTCACCTGCACGATAAAGCGTCTGCTTGATGGCAACCACATCCGGGTCGGCGGCCGCCTGACGCACGAAATCGACCACCACTTCAAAGCTTTCATAGGGGTGGTGCACGATGATGTCTTTTTCGCGAATGGCCGAAAAGACATCCCCGTCATGTTCGCGCACCCGTTCGGGATAGCGCGGCGAATAAGCGTCGAATTTGAGGTCGGGTCGGTCTTCGCCAACAATTTCTGCAAGGCCATCTATCCCGATAATGCCGTCGGTCTTGATCACTGCTGCTTCGTGTACGCCCAATTGATCGAGCAGGATTTGCTCAGCTTGAGGATCGAAATCCTCTTCAATCTCCAATTGGATCACTTGGCCACGGCGGCGTCTTTGGATCGCGCTGCGGAACGTGCGTACGAGATCTTCGGCCTCTTCCTGGATCTCGATGTCGCTGTCGCGCAGGACGCGGAACAGGCCGTCACCTGCAATCGTGAAGCCGGGAAAGAGCTTTTTCGCATAGCGCTGAATTAGGGACGCGATTGAGATGTAAATCGCCTCACCTCCCTCTGCAATATCGCTTGGCACACGCACAAATCGAGGAAGAGCGGTGGGAATCAGGATCATTTGGATGATCTGCTCGCCATCCGCATCTCTGGTGAGCGTAAAAAGCAGGCCCATCCCTTCGTTGTGAACAAAGGGGAAAGGGTGCGCAGGGTCGAGCGCCTGAGGTGTGATGACCGGGACAATCTCTTCGAGGAAGAACGCTTCGAGCCACTCATGGGCCGAGGCCTCTACCCGCTGTTCATCGGCGATGTGAATGTCACTGTCTGCCAGCTGGTCGCGCAGCGTGCGCCAGATGTCTTGTTGAAGCACCGAAATCGCTGCAAGTTTCTCGCGTATGGCAGTCAATTGCTGACCGGGCGTGCGCCCATCAATTGCGGGCCGGTCAATCCCGCGTTGAGCTTGCCCTACAAGACCCGCGACGCGGATCATCATGAACTCGTCGAGATTGCTGCCCGAAATCGAGAGGAAGCGCAGCCGCTCCAGCAGCGGGTATTGCTCGTTGGAGGCCTCAGCCAGAACCCGCTCGTTAAAGGCGAGCCACGAAAGCTCCCGATTAAAGTAGGCATCGCCTCCGGGCGCAGTGACTTGCGTAGGGACGGAAGGCGGGCTTGCTGCGGAAACCTGTGGTTCTTCGAGAGGTGGCTGGCCAGTCATTGTACCCTCCCATTTAGAGCATGTTCAAAATTGTGCTAGCGTCTGGCTGAACTCAAAGGAGCGAATTTGAATCGGCAATCGCGGTGATACCGCGTTTGCCCGTCGCATCACGGCCCAATTGGACGATCACATCGATAACGCTTGCCGCGTATTCAATTGTATCCTGACGCGTGAGGCCGATCCCGGTCTGCATCACCATAAGCGACAATTGCTCCAACGCGCCGCGAAGTGAGTTGGCGTGGATGGTCGAAAAACTACCCGGGTGACCGGTGTTAATGGCTCGCAGAAAAGAGACGCTTTCCGCCCCGCGAAGCTCGCCTAGAACAATGCGGTCAGGGCGAAGGCGCAATGCCGATTGGAGCAGCTCATTGGGCGTCACCTTGGCCTCGCCAAGCTCGCCCTTTACCGCCACAAGGCCGACTGAATTCTCGCCGGGGAATTTGAGCTCCGGCGTATCTTCGACCATTACCACGCGCTCTTGCCGGGGGATTTCTCCGAGCATTGCGTTGAGGAAAGTCGTTTTACCCGTGCTGGTTCCGCCAGAGATTAGAATAGTGCGTCGATGCTGGATCGCCGCACGCAGGAAAGCGATAGGCTCCTGATTGGGGTCAGGCATTTGCACCTCGCGCTCACCGGCCAAAGGCCCCGTGTCATAGGCATCAAGCGGTAAGTCCAATCGGCGATGGCGGCGGATCGCCATTACCCAATGCTTGCGGCTCGCAGGTGGACCGCAGAATTGGACGCGCGCGCCATCTGGCAAGGTCGCGCCCAATAGCGGATGTTCACGGTTGATCCCTTGGTGGCTCACACGCGCCACCTGTTCGGCGAGACGCTGAACCAGCCGATCGTCGATCTCCGGTGTCTCCACCCGCTTCATGCCCGGATCGCTTGCGTCCTCGACCCAAACCTCACCTGGCGCATTGACCATTATCTCGGTCACACTGTCGCGCTCAAGCCAGCGTTTGAACGGTGCCAGATATGCATCGAGATAAACGCTGCGCTCGCCTGTGATTGGGGTGGCGGCTTGGTCACCTTGCGCGCCGTCACCAGCGATAGGATGGACGTCTGCGCTCATCAATTGACCGTCGAGAAATCCAGATCGCGTGCGGTAAATACGCGGATCGGTTCGCCTTGGCCAACGCGAATGGTCGGGCTGATTGCACCATCCTGCTGGGCCGCGATAGACGCAGCACTCTGCCCCGCCCCGCCGAGCACCACTGATGTCCCGCCAGAGGCAATCGTGCCAAGCCCGCCAACAACCGATAAAAGCATGGCTGAACCAAAGCGGCGGAAGAAGTGATTGTTGACCTTGCCCTCTAGGCCCGTCGTACCGTCAAAAGCGACCGCAGGCGAGGCTATGTTGACCGATGCGCCATCCGGACGGATCAGCCGCGTCCAGATGACATAAGCGCGCTTTTGCCCTTGCTGCACACCTGATTGGTATTGCCCGATAAGGCGCGATGAACGCGGGACGAGCACTTTGGTGCCGTCAAAGCTTTTAACGTCCTGACTCACCACAGCGCGCACATAACCGGGAACATCGGTGTTGATCGCGGTTTCAAGGATCGCAGGGATCATCGTGCCTTCGGTAACAGTGGTCGAAGGGTTTGTCATGGCACGCGCTTGCGCAGGCGCGCCGCCCACACCGCCGACCCGGCTTGCGAAAGCAGCAGCAGCCCCGCCAGCGCCCGTGTCACCGATAGAGCTGCCGGTGACAGGCTGCGGCGCGCCAGCTTCGGCCGCGTTAGTCGCCTGACGCGATGCAGCGCTTGCATCAAATACGAGCGATGGGCTGGCATAAGGATTGGCCTGCGGTCCAGCGGCTACGACAGGCGGATTGGCAAGGACAGGTGCAGGAGCAGGAGCAACCACAGGGGTCGCCGCTGGTTCTGGAACCTCTGCTGGTGCCATAGCTGGAGCCGTAGCAGCCACTGGCTCAGCTGCAGGAGCGTCCGGCGCAGGCTCAGGCATCTCAGCTGCATTCATCGCCCAAAAAGTTACCGCACCTAATAAAAAGACAAGAGCAACGCCAGCAGCAAGCCCCAGCCCTTCGGTTTTGGTCTTACGCTCTGCCACCGCGGAAAAACCATTGCGGCTCGCAAGGTCGATAACCTCAGCGCTTGTTTCCTCGCGCGGGTCGATGTCAGCGCCGGGGCCTTTTCCGGCTTTGGATGGAAGTCGCATTGCCAAACGCATTACCTCAGCTCCCTTTGTTACGATCCGCGTGGCTGAAACGAGCCCGCATCAGCGCTGCGTGGACGCGGTGGCCCAACGTTGGTGAGCGTCGCGCTCTGCTTTCCTGAACGCAGGATAATTTGCGCTGGCACGTCGTTCAAAACCACGGTTTCACCGCGCACAGTGAAGTTTAATGGGCCCTCGTCCCCATCCGCATTGGTGGTGAGGATCGCAGGAATAGGTGTATCAGCAGGCCATGTGAGGAACACCGCATTGCCATCATCATAAGCCCGCGCTGGAAGCAATTCAGCGTCCCCCGCCGTTGCCCATTCAAAGTTGAGATTTTCCGGGTCGACAACGGCCAGAGGATCGCGCGCTGCCTGAAGCTCAAGCGCATTGGCTTCATCGCGCTTTGCCTGCTCTGCTGCCGCCAGCGCAGCTTCGGCTGCGGCTTTTTCCAGTTCGGGATAGCGGAATTGAAGGACGTAAAGCGGCGCATTGCGCGGGCTTGCCACAAGGTCGAACAAATAAGTGCGACGGTTGGTGACAACGGTCATATTGGTGCGTGCCGTCGTCGCCAGAGGTTTGACGAACAAAATCGTCTGCGCCTGATTGGGCTGTACCTGCCATGCAGCGCTATCACCCATCGCTACGTTCTGGATCACTTCATCGGGGGCGAATTTAATCGTGGTTTGGACCTTCACCTTGCCCGTGACGGTGTAGACCTGAGTTTCGTCGAACACTTGCGTGACAAGGCGCGGGTCAGCAGCAGGCCGAATGTCCTGCGCTAAAGCGGGCGCAGCCAACGCTAGTGCGCCAGCGATGAAAGAAAGCCGATGAGGACGGCTGCGGATCATTTGGATGTCTCCGATTTGGGACGGGCGCCCGCCGAAGAGGCGGAGCGGAAACGATTGCCAATGCCTCTGGTGCGCGAGGCAGCGGGAGATTGAGGCCCGCTTTGAGCGTTACCAGAGCCGGTTGCGAAAACCTTTGTCTCGCGAACGGTGTTGGTAGTGTTTGAACCGCCTGCATCATTGGCCGCAACCACCGTGGGAGCGACTACCGCAGTCCGTCGCACTCCATTAGCCGCGACTGGCGCGGTTTGAGCGGCCCGATTGACTGTGGGGCTTACCACAGGCGCAGGCGGTGTGCGGTAGGCATCAGCATTTGGCTGTGTCGCGACATCGGGCGTTGCAAAGCCGAAGACCTGCCATCCGCTCACCATCTTGGAGCCCACGTAGAGCACCATCAGCATGAGCATACAGTGGACGAATCCGACGAGGAAAAATGCCATGGCAGCTTGTTGGTCGATCACGCCGGGTGTCGCGACAAGTGCCGAGAGGATGGGCACCGCCATCTCAAGCATGAGCGAGCCACCTACAACCGCGAAGAGCGGCGCGAGCGCGAGCATCACAAGGCCCTTAAGCCAGCCAACGAACAAGCCCCTCGTGCCATTGAAAAGGGCCAGAACGACGAAAATCGGACCCACAGCCAAGAGCAGCGCCAAGCCAATGCGCGCGGTGACGAGCAGGCCGACAGTGCCGATCAAAAGCAGCATAGCGCCAATCCACATCATGCCTGGCGGCGAAAATGCGCTGATGTCCTGAATGCCTGTGCTCGCCTCTTGAATGGCCAAGAAAACGATATCGAGCTTAAGCGCGAATGTCGCCGTTGCGGACCCGTCGCTTGCGGTGAGAACGCCAGCGAGAAAGTCGGGCGTTGTCACAAACAGATTATAGAAAATGGTCGAAAACGCCGCAAAGCTTGTCGCGAAGGTTAGAACGAGGCCAACCGTCACCATCTTTGGCAGAAGAGCGCGAACCGAGAGGTTCGACCGACCAAGCAGCAAGGAAATGCCGAAAAACGCGATATAGAGCGTCAGCACCACCGTAAGCGCGATGCCCAGTTGGCCGTCGGTGCCAAACAGGCGGTTGAACGCCTGTTCGCTGACCTCGCTGGCGATGCAATCAACGGCAGTCAGAGCGCCAGCGACGCCTGATCCCATTTCCTCCGCAGCAAGATCGCAAGCCGTTGTCATTCGGCTGCCTGCCAGACCGGCGTACCGTCTTCGTTCACGTCGCTCGAACCATCAGGCCCAAAACCATCAGGCCAAGCATGGTTGGTTAGCGCGGGATACCATGCACTGGGCTCATCCCCCACAGCGGCGCGCAAAAGATCAAGGCGGCGCACCGCAGCCTCGCGTCCTGAAAGGATGGTGAGAACTTCCGGCGCACCCGATAAATCAAGGCGGACAACCACCGACGCATCGGGTCGACGCACAAGGAAGCAGCGCGAGTGCGCAGGAAGCGTGCGGATCAGCGCAAGCTCATGCTCGGTCAGGCCAAATCCGTCGCAATAATCCTCGGCCCGCGCGCGGCTGTTCGGCATGAACACCATCGTCGCGGTTTGCTCAACGAGCGCTGTCGAAATGCGGCTTTCGAGCGCATCCTTCGCGCTTTGCGTGGCGAAGCCGACAAGCGCATTGCGCTTACGCAGCGTCTTGAGCCAATCGCGGATGCGCGCGGCGAACACCTCGTCATCAAGCGCTTTCCAGCCCTCATCGATGAGGATCATCGTGGGTTCGCCATCCAGCCGCTCATCAATGCGGTGGAAGAGATACATCATCGTCGGCGTGCGCAGGCGCGGATTCTCAAGCAACTGCGTCATGTCAAAGCCAAGGACGCGCTGATCGAGATCAAGCGCGTCGGTATCATTGTCGAACAGCCAAGCGTGCTCGCCGCCGTCGCCAGAGGCTCCGCCAATCCATGCGCTTAAACGGTCCGCCAGATCGCCCGGTTCCGGGCGACGTGCACCAGCCAGCAATTCCTTGAAGTGCCGCAAACGACGTAGCGATGGGTCGTTGGCATAGGTCGCATCGACCGCCGCGCTGATGGTTGCAAGCTCCTCTGGCCCGTCGGCCTTGAGCAGCACGCCCAGCCAATCGCGCAAGAACGCTTTGTTCGCAGGCGTATCGGGAAGCGCAAGAGGGTTGAAACCAGTCGGTTCACCCGGATTGATCCGGTCGTAGCGCCCGCCGATGCCGCGAATGAACAGCTCTGCGCCCCGGTCCTTATCGAAAAGGATCGTGCGTGGCTTAAACTTCTGCGCCTGTGCGGCGAGGAAGTTCATCACTACGGTCTTACCCGAACCCGATGGGCCGATGACGCTGAAATTGCCAAGATCGCCATTATGGAAATTGAAAAAGAACGGCGTTGCGCTGGTCGTCTCCAAAAGCGTGACCGCATCGCCCCAATGGTTTCCGCTCGCCTGGCCCAGAGCAAAGCCGTGGAAGCTGCCGAAGCTTGCCATATTTGCGCTGGAGATCAGAGCGCGGCGCACGACATAATCTTCATTGCCGGGGAATTGTGCCCAGAAAGACGGCTCCAGATTAGTGTCTTCGCGCACCGCAATCGCGCCAGTGTCCGCAAGCGCCGCAGAAGCCGCAGCACAAGCATCGTCAAGTCGATCAAGCGCACGTTCCCGCACAAGAACGGTCAGGTGGTGGTCGCCAAAGCCAACCGCACCGTTGCCGAGCGCATCGCGCGCCGCCATCATATCCGCACGTTCAGCCGCCGCCTCTTCGTCAATTGAACGCGAGCGGCGAAGAGCAAGATCAATCCGCTCACGTGCCGTAGTCCGCTCATTTGGTGCGTAACTCTCCGTTACGATCATCTCATACGGCAGGCGTAGCAGTGGATCAAGAAGGCCGGGCGAGGTTGCTTCGGGATATTCCTTGAGCCCCAGCATGGCCGCAAACTCAGGTCCGCCAGCGCCCTTGATCTCCATCGCGTCGAGCCCGAAACTTGCACGGCGATAGGGAAGCATATGACCGATATCGGTGTCAGCCGCAGGTTTGCGAACAGGACGCATTTCGCCGTTGTAGAGCGCTGATAAAAGCTCCAGCATTTCAGAATTCGTACCGCCAGAAGGCGCCGAGTACTCGCCGAGAACGCTCGCCCCATAAGGCGAAAGCGCAGCCGTCAGCCCTGTGACCGCCGCTTTAAGGCTGCGAATATCCTTGGGATCAGCTTCGAGTTCTTCAGCCGTGGTGCGAGAGAAGAACTTGGAAATCCGCTCTGGCAGTCCCGTTTTGCCGCGCGCTGGACGACGGATCAGGGTTACGAACTGGTCATTGATGAAAAGCGAACCGCCCGCCAACCGCTCTTTCCAGCGCGCATCAATGTGGCGTGAGAGCGCATCGGGAAACTCTGCGTCGAGCTCAACCTCTACGCGCCTGCGGATCACGTGGTGATAGAGCACAAAGCGCGCATCAAGCGTCGAACGCAGCACCACCTCACGGGTCGCGGCATGGGAGTTCAAGGCGTCGGAATCTTCGGTTTCGAACAAAAGACCCGGCACCTGGATCGCGCTCATCACCGAGCCATCGCGAAGCAGCACGGTGCTTTCATCGACCAGCCGCTCATAAGGCAGGCGGTCGCCAGCGAGCGCTTCCTTAGCGCTCCAGCTTGCAGGTCCGATCCAATTTGCCATCCGTATCCGGCCCTCCCGTCAGGCCTCAAATCAACTCGTTACGGCGTGTAGGAATTGCAGTTCCAGCGCCGAAAATTTGGGATGCGCGGGCATTTTGATACCTTGGTGATCCAAAGATCAAAGATGCGCGGCTCCCGTAACGAAGCAAAATAACCGATCACGTGCATGGTAATCGGCACAAGCAAAAACACCAAAACCATCCAGAAGCTGGTCATCAGATCAGCCAGAATAAGAAAGGCAATGGTTGTCACCATCATGTTGATGATGAAAAAATTCATCGTCACGCCTGCAAACATTTGCGGGCGGGTCAATGTGCGATGCACCGGATGGCGGACAAGATCGCTCATTCGCTGTTAAATCCCTGCCCCGCCAGCGATCGTCGCCACAAGACGCGGCGCGCCAAAAATAATAAAAACGCCGATGATGACCGTACCACCATAACGCCAGTTCATACGGCCCGTGAGCATCATAAAGCCCACTCCTGCCACAGCCATCACCGCCAATGCGGTCGCGATTGGACCAAGCAAAATGCTTTGCATCCAAAGCAGCGCGCTAGTGATCGGATCGCCACCCTGATTGGTCGCCTGCTGAGCAAATGCGGCGCTTGGCATTACAATCAACGCGAGAAATGCGGCCATCTGAGCCTTAAGACGAAGAAGCGATTTCATTGTGTTACGTAAGTCCCTCATAAAAATTCGACTGTGCGCCACCAAATGCGCCTATCAGCGATGGCCGGCCGCCAAATGCTGCGCTTTTGGGCGTGAATGGTTCGCGAGACGACCAAGGATACTGGTCACGTAGTTTCGCGTCTCGCGAATATTGGGAATGCCGCCAGCCCGCTGCACCCGGCCAGGCCCTGCATTATATGCGGCAAGCGCCTTTTCCAGATCGCCATCGAACCGGTCGAGCTGCTCACGCAAATAGCGCGCCCCGCCCTCAAGGTTCTGCATGGGATCATCGGGATTAACGCCCAGATACCGAGCAGTCCCCGGCATCAATTGCGCAAGACCACGCGCACCGGCAGGTGATACCGCACGCTCACGCCAGCGGCTTTCCTGCCAAACGAGCGCTTCGAGCAGTGCCGGGCTTAGCCCATATCGTTGTGACAGATCGTTGATCTTTGCGGCGTATTGCGCGGGGATCCCGGCTGCATGAACTTGCGGAATGGCAACGATGTCTTCAGAAATAACCAGCCCGCTCACATCCTCAAGCGGGCCGGAAGTCATTACCGGTTGGTGTATCTGCGCCGGACCGCCTGCAACCCATTGCGAACCTTGCGGCGTCACCTCAAGCACGTCGGCATAGGCAGGCGTCGCAAGCCAAGCGCTTGCAGCCAATGCTGTGACAGCAACACGAATATGTCGTCTCCCGCCTGCGAGAATCATTGCGCGGCCCTTTCCAAGACTCGCCCAATGTCTAGCGTAAATGACATGCGCATGACAGCCCGCGCTTTCTGATACCATCGCTGGCGCAGCGCAGAAATGTAAAAAGCGCCAGGCCAGCAACAGATGAGCCGAGCTCAACCTTCGCCATTCTGACGCTTTTCTATCTGGAGCCGCTCACATTTTTGCGCGCGGCCTCTCGACCCGGAGCACCCGGTTAGTCGCGCAGGGTCAATTTGCCTGGCTGAGAGGTAACGGGACGAAAATCGCCGCGCTCAAGCATGGCGATCGCCTGACGAGCAAGGCGACGCGAATCGGTGGTGCGCCCGTCCGCTGTATCAAGCTCAAGCACCTCACGAGAGGCGAGCGCCGTTTCGAAGTGACCGCGTGCTTTTTCCTCATTGCCCGCCTGCGCCAGTGCAATGCCGAGATTGATGTGCAATGCCGGATCGTCAGGATGCGCCTTTAGCTCAGCTTCAAGCAACCTTATGGCTTTCAACGCCTGACCATCTGCAAGACTTGCTGAGGCAAGACCCTCATCGCTTGGCTCAGTGGTCTGCGCATTTGCGGGGGCGACCACTGCAAGGCCGAGGCCCATCAATGCTGCAAAAGTGCTTTTTGTCATGTTGGACAGGGTCATGTCCCATCTCCTCTCATCTGTTGAAACCATGATGAAAGATATTTTTTAATAGTGCAACATAACTGTAACATTGTCATAAAACCGTCCTATTTTGACGGATTATCTCTAACTTTCAATACTTTAGATCAGAACTTTTGTTACAATTTTATTGCGCTGACGTAAAAATTCAGAGCACTAAGCGTCACTGAAATGTCATATGACAAAATTGTAGCAAAAACCCCGCTTCGCGCAGAAATTTTGTCATACGCGCCCCCTAGCTGGGGTCCACGCGAAGGACATCGCGACCTATCGATTCTCGGTTTTTAGGGGACCTCACGCTGTGAAGAACATTCAACGTACACTCATTCTCGGGGCGAGCATTGTTGCTCTCGCCGGTTGTGGCGCAGACGAAATCGTCTCGCCTGGCACCAACCAGCCGGTCAATGTGACCATTAACAACCCGGCTCCTACACCAGCGCCGTCGCCGACACCGACCTCGTCGCTCGTTACGCCAGCTGCCGGGTGCCCAACCATCAACTCAACTGGCGGTCTGACCGATAGTGGTACTCTCGCCGGTCCAACCGGTGAATACCGCGTTTGCACCCTGCCAGCGACCTTCGACGCAGACGACAACCTGCCGTTCATCAACGGTCTGCTTTATCAGATCCAAGACACTGTAACCGTCGGCAGCGACCAAGGCTTCTCCAGCACTGGCACCGATGTAAGTCTTTCGATTGAAGCTGGCGCGATCTTCTTCGCACAGGCGTCTTCTGCTCTCATCGTCAACCGCGGCAACACACTTGACGCAAGCGGCACCGCCACCATGCCAATCGTTTTCACCAGCCGTGACAACATCCTTGGCCTGAACAACGACAACAGCCAGGCCCAATGGGGCGGCATCGTGATGCTTGGCCGTGCGCCGGTCTCCGATTGTCAGGACAACGTGTTCAACACCGCGACCACTCCAAACGCAAACCCAACCTGCCAACAACGTCTTGAAGGGTCTGCACAGACCTTCTTCTTTGGCGGCGGCGATGATGCGGACAGCTCTGGCACGCTTGAATATGTGCAAATGCGCTATTGCGGCTTTGAGCTTACCCAAGGCAACGAGCTTCAGTGTCTGACCACTGGCGGCACCGGCTCTGGCACAACTTTCAACCACATCATGAGCTTCAACAGCTCAGACGATGGCGTTGAGTTCTTCGGTGGCTCGGTTAACATGAGCAAGCTTGCCGTGATCGGCGCGTCGGACGACTCGATTGACGCTGACTCAGGCGTTCAAGCCAACATCGAAACCGCGGTTGTGGTTCAACGTGCAACCACTGGCGACAGCATCATCGAATTCGACTCGCCAGACGATCTTGCTGACGGCACGCCCGGCAATGCGATCCCGCAAAGCACATTGAACGTGAACAACTTCACCTTCGTTCAGCGTTCTTCGGCCTCTGGCCAAGCGGTTCGTGCACGCGGTGGTCCAGCTCTTGGCCTCACCAACGGTGTGATCGACGTCAACACCGCTGACAGCGTCTGCATCCGCATCGACGAGCAGATCACTCTCAATGCGATCATCGGCTTTGACTCGGTTGTCTGTGACGGTGCCAACCGTCCGGTTCGCGGTTCGTCAGGCGTCAGCGACGCTGAAGTCCAAGCCGTCGTTGATGCAGGCACCAACAACAACCTCCTCTTCACGCTCTCGCTGACCAACAATCTGGTCAACGGTGCAAATGAGAACGGTGTGACCGCTTTTGACGCGACTGCTCGCTCTTCATTCTTCAGCAGCTCGACTTTCGTCGGCGCAGTTGAAAGCGACCTTTCAGCCGACTTTGGCGACTGGACGTGTAACTCCAGCATCCAGGACTTCGGCAGCGCGACCGGCGCTTGTACTTCGATCCCGGTTTACTAAGCCGCGCCTCATATTAATCGGAGGGGGCGCAGCGTCTGACGCAGCGCCCCCTTCATATTATCTGCTGAGCCCGACTTCGGCTCGTTCCCAAATTCAGGCCTAAAATTTCAAGGGGGTCTTTCACTATGTCGACCGGCACGCGCCTCGCAGGGCTGCTGCTTCTCACCTCGTCGCTTACCTTCCCATCGGTTCTTTACGCACAAGAAGCTGATCAAGGCAGCGCTGACGCAGATCCGCTGGCACAAGATGTTGGTGCAGTTGAGCAGCAAGAAGAAGAAGAGTTTGACGACGTCGATATCTCGGTGCCCGGCGGCGGGATTATCGTCACCGGACGGCGCAATCGCGATCCTGTACGCTCGTCCAGCCAGGTGCTCAACGTCCTGACCGAAGAAGACATCGCGCGCACCGGCGAAGGCGATATTGCCGGCGCTCTTACCCGCGTGACGGGTCTTTCGGTGGTCGGCGATGGCCGCGTCTTTGTTCGCGGTCTTGGTGATCGCTATTCTCTGGCGCTTTTGAACGGCCTTCCACTTCCCAGCCCTGAGCCGCTGAGCCGGGTTGTCCCGCTCGACATTTTCCCGACCAATGTGGTTGCCTCTTCGCTCGTGCAGAAGACCTATTCGGCAAACTACCCCGGTGAATTTGGTGGCGGTGTGATCAACCTCACCACTAAAGCCGTGCCAACCGAGGACTTCCTCACCATCAGCGTGGGTGCAAGCGGTGACACCGAGACGACTTTTGAAAACGGGCTTACTTATTTCGGGTCCGAGTGGGACTCGTTTGGTTTCGACAACGGCAACCGCGGTGTGCCGTCGAACCTTCAAGCCTTCTTCGACAGCGGCGAGCGCATCGGCACTGTGCCGCTTGAGGTGAGCGAGACAATCGCAACACAGCTTTTCCCGACCAATCTTGTGACCTTGCAGCGGGTAAGCTCGCAGCGCCCCAACTTTTCGGGTTCTCTCACTGGCGGCATTTCGAGCGCGCTTGGCGATGACACCTATCTGGGCATCATTGCCACCGTTGGCCTTAAGAACAATCTGCGTAACCGCTCTGTCCTGAGCCAAAGCGGCAGCGGAGATCTGACTGAGGTGTTCCAGGAGCAACGCACTTTCATCACCGATGAAAACGTGCTCTTCAACGCGCTCTTGAGCTTTGGCCTCGACTTTGGCGAAAACACCATTCGCTGGACCAATCTCTACATTCGCGACACGCTCAAAACCGCGCGTTTGTCGGAAGGCTTCGACGTCTTCCCCGGCGTGACCGGTTTTGATTTCCTCAATCAGCAAACTGCATGGTTCGAGCGCCAGTTGATCGACACGCAATTGGTGGGTGAGTTTGAAATTGGTCGTTTGGATCTCGACGTGCGCGGCGGCTATGCCCGCACCGACCGTGAGGCTCCTTATAACGCCAACTTCAGCTACACCCGCACCAACCTGCCGGGTGATCCGTATGGCGATCTGTTTGTCGCCTATTTCAACCAGCTTTCCGATGCGGGCATTTCGACGGTCGCATTCGACGATCTGAAGGAAGAGCTTTGGTTTGGCGGGCTCGACCTGTCGTATGAACTGACTGACACCCTCTCTGCTACTGTGGGCTATGCCTATTCGGACACCACCCGCCGCTCTGAAAGCCGCGAGTTCCGTCCGTTTGTCTCCGGCGACATCCTTGATGACAGCGTTGTTCCGGCCTTCGGCCTTCGCCAACCGGGCGATCTGATCACCAGTGCAACCGCTGGCCTGTTCAACATCACCTTGACTGAGGCGACGCCTTTCCCGGTGTTTGATGCCGGACTTGAGATTAACGCGGGCTATGGCCTTCTTCGCTGGGCACCAACCGACACGCTCTCTGTCGAAGCGGGCGTTCGTTACGAGGATGCAAGCCAAACCGTTGCGCTTGACCAGACGGTGTTCAACGATCCCATCGCAGGGGCAACGCCGACGAACCTGTTCAACGATTACTTCCTGCCAAGCGGCACGATCACATGGGAAGCAACGCCTGACCTGCAATTGCGGGTTGCAGCATCGAAAACCATCGCTCGCCCACAATTCCGTGAGCTTGTCGAACAGGTGTACTTCGATCCTGAAAGCAACCGTGAATTCGTCGGTAACCCGCTGTTGAACGACAGTGAGCTTTTGAACTTCGAAGCGCGGGCCGAATACTATCTTGGCGGGCCAAGCAAGGTCAGCCTTGCCGGCTTCTTCAAAGAGATCGACAACCCGATTGAGAACACTCTGCAATCGGCATCGGGCGTGGTGCGCACAGGCTTTGCCAACGCTCCAAGCGCGCAGCTTTACGGGGTAGAGGTCGACGCGGTGTATGGCATCGATCTTTACAATATGGGCGGCTCGTTCTGGGAAACAAAGCAACTGCTTTTGCAAGCGAACTACACCTACACCCAGTCCGAGATCAAAGTCGGCGCCACTGACATCGCCCCGATCATCGGTGCTCCCGAGCAGCTTGCAAGCCTGCTGTTCGACGACGGTGCGCCGCTGGTGGGTCAGTCTGACCATATCGCAAACTTCTCCATCGGTATCGAAGACACTGAGAAAACTCAGCAAGTCTCGTTCCTGTTCAACTACGCATCCGAGCGCGTGACCCTTCGCGGTGGCCCGCTTCCCGATGTGGTTGAGGCTCCGGGTCTTACAGTCGATTTCGTCGGCCGCACCGAGCTTGGCGTTTTTGGTCAGGACATGGAGCTCTCGCTTCAGGTGCGTAACATCTTCAGCCGCGACAATTTCGAGTTCCAGGAAAGCGACACGGGTCGCATCGAAATCAACACCTTCGATGTTGGCACCAGCGCCTCTGTAGGGCTCAAGCTCGAATTCTAATCAGCACCCTCTCCCGCTGATTTCTGGCCGCTTCTTTCACACGAAAGGAGCGGCCTTTTTTGTGGATGAGGCGAGCGGGGTATCAAGTGAGAGCGAAGTAGGAAAACGCCTGCACACGGCGTCAGCGGTGCGTTTTAGAGGTCGAGGACGTAACCGACCGAACGCACAGTTCGCAGCGGATTGCCCCCACCTGCTGCCTTGATCGCGCGGCGCAGGCGGCCCACCCAAACATCCACGGTGCGCTCATCCAAAGGCGGCTCAGTTTTGCCAAGCCCGGCGATAATCGTCTCGCGGCTCATCACGCGGCCTGAATTCTCCGCAAAGTAACGAAGCAGCCGGAACTCATTAGGTCGCGCTTCGATCACCTTACCGTTCCAACGCGCCTGCAATGCCGCCATATCGATCAACAACGCACCCTTCTCCATCCCGGCAACTGTGTTTGCAAGACTTCGCCGGGATTGCAGGGCCAGCACGCGGTCAAGGACAGTCGTTCGGTCAAGTGGTCCAACAAGATAATCGTCCGCCCCTGCATTCAGGGCCCGCCTGCGATGCTCTTCGTTGGCCTCTTCATCGCCCTGCTCCAGCACCATGGTCACATGAGCCTCAGCAGTGCGAGGATCAGCGCGCAACCGGCGGCACATTTCAAGGCCGGCAAGATCGTCCATCACCCAATCGACAAAGGCCCAGACCGGGCCATCAACCAGGCGCTGTGGACCGTTGGCATTAATCAGATCGAACACAAAACGTTGGTCGCCGTGAACAAAATCCTCGTGCCCTTCCTCAAGCGATGAGGTGAGGAAAATATTGACCACTTCCATTGCGCCTCTTGCCCCATTTGGAAAAGCTTTCGCGAAGGGCAGGATTGGCGCAAATCTGTGACGCGTTTATGACGCGCGAATAAAGAGTTTAGCCGCCTTTCTCCTTCACGCTGACCTGATCCAGCGGGGCCAAAGGCATGGCGAGGCCGGAGGGCATTTTTGGCCTGTAAGGCGCTTCGAGTTTGGTGATTTCTTCGTCCGACAATTCAATGTCGAGCGCCGCCACGGCATCATCAATATGATGCGGCTTGGACGCGCCAATGATGGGCGCTGCGACCCCTTTGGTATAGTGCCAGGCAAGGCCAAGGCTCGCCATTTTATCGCCGCGCGCCTCAGCCAGCTGGCCAAGCGCATTGATGATCGCCGCATCGGCCTCATCACCCTCTTTATAAAGCCGCTTACCCACGCCATCGGTTTCGCTTCTCACCGTGGTTTCGCCCAAGGGCCGCGCCAAGCGTCCGCGTGCCAGCGGGCTCCATGGGATCAGCCCCACGCCCTGATCTGCACAAAGCGGGATCATCTCGCGCTCTTCCTCGCGGTATAGGAGATTGAGCTGGTTCTGCATTGAGATGAAGCGCGTCCAACCATTTGCGCGCGCGGTTTCCTGCGCCTTAGCAAATTGCCACGCGTACATGGATGAGGCCCCGATATAGCGCGCCTTGCCCGACTTCACGATGTCGTGCAGCGCCTCCATCGTCTCCTCGATCGGGGTTTCATCGTCCCAGCGGTGGATCTGGAAAAGGTCAACGTAGTCCATGCCAAGCCGCATCAAGCTGTCGTCGATAGCCTGCATCAAACTCTTGCGCGACAAGCCCCCGGTGTTGGGCGCGCGCCGCCATGGGATGAAAGCCTTGGTCGCCACCACGATCTCATCACGGTAGGCCATCTCTTTCAAAAGCTTGCCGGTGATTTCCTCAGACGTCCCGCCCGCATAACCATTGGCGGTGTCGAAGAAGTTGATCCCAGCCTCTAGCGCTTGGCGAAAGAAAGGGCGGCTTTCGTCTTCATCGAGCAGCCAGTCGCCATGCCATCCGGCGCTTTTGTCGCCATAGGTCATGCAGCCAAGGCAAAGCTGAGAGATGGTGAGGCCGGAATTTCCAAGCCGGGTGAATTTCATGGCAACGCTCCTTTAATAGCGCATATCTTGTAGGAAATTTGAGACACTTGAGACACTGTTCAGAGGCGGAAAAGCTGTGGGCTCGAATTTGGCTTTAGAATATTGATATACCTTCTCTTTTTCGTGTCTTTGAGCAAAGTCTTACGCGCGCCTCGTTAACCGCAAATGTTGGAATAGGTTAGCACCTGTGTAGGCGCGTAGGAAAGCCGCTCATTATTGCAGCGTCAGCCCGCCATCGACCACCAGCGTGTGCCCGGTAACATAGGCCGACAGCGGCGATGCCAGAAACAGCGCAGCCCCCGCCATATCCTCTGGCGTGCCGAGCCTTCGCAAAGGTATGCGTTGCAGCGCGCCTTCAAGCCGCTCAGGGTTCTGTGTCGTAACCGTCGTGATTTTGGTCGCCACCAACCCCGGCGCGATGCCGTTTACGCGGATGCCGTCCCTCGCCCACGCCGCGCCCAGCGTTTTGACAAGGCTGACCGCGCCCGCCTTAGAAGCCGAATAAGCAGGGTTGCCGATATTGGCCTTGAAGCCTGCGACGGATGAAACAACCGTCATCGTGCCCCCCGCCTCGGCCAGCTTGTCGTGAAACGCGCGCGCGACATCCATCACCGAATTGAGGTTCACATCGATCACATCGTCCCAGCCCTCCCGCTGAAACTCACCTCGCCCATATCGCACGATGCCCTGACATTGGACGAGTATGTCGACCGACCCTAAGCCTGCCGCAAATGTCGCAGCCGCATCGCGGTTGCTCACGTTGAGCTGCGCGTAAGAGAGCCCGGTAAAGTCGCTGTCTTCGGCTTCGAGATAGTCGCCCTCGTCAGGCCGTGTACCTGTCACCAGCACCTTGGCCCCGGCCTTGCGAAAGCTGTGCGCGATGCCGTTGCCGATACCGCTAGAACCGCCGATGATGACGACGCTCTTTCCGGTGAAATCGAGTGGGTTGTTCATATCATTTCCCTATCTCTGACGTCGCCCCGTGCTTGACACGGGGCTTGGCTCTCTTTTGGTTGATAGAATGGCAAAGGGCGGATGGATATACATTATGGCAAACCGCTTCAGAGGCGGGATGTATGTTGGCGTCACCGCCGATTTGCTCGCGCGAACCCACCAGCACCGCGAAGGCACCGGCTCGATCCATGTGCGCGATTTTGGCAAGACGCGTCTCGTCTTCGCCGAGCGCCATGAGACGATTGAAGACGCGATAGCCCGCGAAAAGCTCGTCAAGAAATGGCGGCGCGAGTGGAAGTTTGCGCTAATCGAGGAGGCGAATCCGGAGTGGAGCGACTTGTGGGACACATGGTTTGGCAGTGGCGAAATGGGAAAGGAGCCTAGCCCCGTGTCAAGCACGGGGCGACGGGGAGAATAACCGCTGGTCAACGCCATTCGCCCTCAAATCTCGCGGCTCACGACTTCCTTCATGATCTCAGATGTGCCGCCATAAATGCGCTGAACGCGGGCGTCGCGCCATAGGCGGGCAATCGGATATTCGTTCATATAGCCAGCGCCGCCGTGCAGTTGGAGGCAAGCATCGACCATTTCCCATTGCATCTCGGTGTGCCAGAGCTTGGCCGCTGAAGCCTCGCCCGTGGTGAGCTCGCCCTTCAAGTGCCGCGCAATCGCCCAGTCAAGGTGCGCCCAGCCCACTTGCAGCTTGGCCGCCAAGTCCGCGAGGGTGAATTTGGAGTTCTGGAACTCGAACACCGTCTTCCCAAAAGCCTTGCGCTCCTTGGTGAATCTGACCGCCTCATCGAATGCACGCTGCGCCCCGCCCATAGCGCTAACGGCGATAGAGAGACGCTCTTGCGGGAGCTCTTCCATCAGGTGGATGAAGCCGCGGTTTTCGCCGCCGAGGATGTTGGTTTTGGGCACGCGCACGTCTTCGAAGAAAAGCTCGGATGTGTCGGCGGAGTGCTGGCCGATCTTGTCCAAGTTGCGCCCGCGCGCAAAGCCGGGGGTGTCGGCGTCGACAAGGATCAGCGAGGTGCCCTTCGCGCCTGCGGTCGGGTCGGTCTTGGCCACCACGATCACCACGTCGGCGTTCTGGCCATTGGTGATATAGGTCTTCGAACCATTGATGACGAGGTGATTGCCGTCTTCCTTGGCGGTGGTCTTGATACCCTGAAGATCGGAGCCAGCACCCGGCTCGGTCATCGCAATCGCGGTGATGATATCGCCCGAAATCATGCCCGGAAGGTATTTCTCCTTCTGCTCAGGGCTGCCGAGACGCTCGAAATAATTGACGGTGATGTCGTTTTGCAGAGTGAAGCCAGCGGACGAGCCCATGTAGGAAAGCTCCTCGGCAAGCACACAGTTGAAACCGAAATCGAGGCCGAGCCCGCCGTTCTCTTCGGAAACCGTGGGGCACAGCATCCCGGCCTCGCCCAGCGCCTTCCACGCGGAGCGCGGAACAATGCCCTCTTCCTCGTGGCTATCGAGGTAAGGCTCCATATGCTCGGCAAAGACTTTGCGCACCGTTTCGCGGAATGCGGCGTGGTCTTCGTTATAGGCGGTGCGGTTCGCTGTTTGCAGCATGGGGCCTCTCTCTCATCAAATGCGTTGTTATTCAAAACGCAGTGAAGCTTGGCCTGACAGATAGGTCAAGCGCGAAAGATGCAAGTGTCGGCCAGTGGTCAAGATACTAGATAGCGCTCCATCAAGATGGGAAGCGTATTGGCGCAATCGGTTATGATCGAGCGTGACGCTTGATTGCGGCTCATGACTGCTTGTCCGCGAAGAAGGGACATAACGACCGAGGCAAGCGCGCCTGGCTCCGCGTCTGCGGTCAGCTTGCCCTCCTCCTTCCAGCGTTCAAATACGGCGGTCAGCCCAGCGTATTGATCACCAATCAGGGCGACCATTTCATCGCCAAGAGCGTTATCGGGCCTGTTGGAAAGTTCTTGCTGTCCTGCCGCGACAAAGCACCCTGAGGGGCGATTATCATCGACCAATACTTCAAGCTGCGCTGCGAAAAATTCATGCAACGCCTGTTTTGGATCGTCCTGATCAAGCTTTGCCAACAGCCCTGCCAAAACCGCATTTTGATAGCGAACATTCGCAAGTTCGAACATCGCATCCTTATTGCCAAATGCATTGTAAAGGCTCTGGCGTTTTAGCCCGGTCGCAGCCTCCAGCACCTGGATCGAAGTGGCTTCATACCCGTGCTCCCAAAATGCATTCATAATTTTATCAATGACTTCCTCACGGTCGAAGCTTGCTGAACGCATTTTTTTGACCTTTCGTTCAAATAAATTCTTGACTGATCATTCAACTATCCCTAGCTCATTTTTACCGAACAGTCAAGAAAAGGAGTTTGAACAATGATACAGGTTAAACAAAATGCACGCCTCGCTGGCAAAAAAGCGGTTATCACAGGTGGTACAACGGGCATCGGCTTTGCTTCGGCGCAGAGGTATTTGGAGGAAGGGGCGGAGGTCATTATCACTGGCCGCAGTCAGGATGGCATCGACCGCGCACTTGCCGAACTTGGTGATGGTGCAACAGGTTTCGTCGCAGATTCCACCTCGCTAAGCGACCTTCAGTCCCTCGCTCAATTTGCAAAAGAAGAATTGGGCCAGGTCGACATTCTGTTTGCCAACGCCGGGAATGGAATGTTTGCCCCTGTCGATCAAGTCGATGAAGAACTTTACGATCGTCAGTTCGACCTCAATGTAAAAGGCGCCTTCTTCACCGTCAAGGCGATTTTGCCTGTGCTTTCGGACGGCAGCTCGGTCATCTTCACCGCATCCTCGGTCCACCAAAAGGGTGTACCAGGCGGAAGCCTCTATTTCGCCACCAAAGCCGCAGTGCGAAGCTTTGCCCGGACCATGGCAGCCGAACTGGGCGGTCGCGGCATCCGCGTGAACACGCTCTCCCCCGGTCTTGTTCCTACCAATTTCTTCGAAAACTCGAACGCACCAGTTGAAATGTATGACGATTTCGACGCACTCGCTGGCAAAGGCGCACCGCTGGGTCGTGCTGGTAAGCCGGTTGAAATTGCCGAGCTAGCGGTGTTTCTCGGTTCAGATGAAGCCAGCTTTGTTACCGCGGCGGACTATGTCGCTGACGGCGGCTGGATGAACGTCTAGATCTTATCCGACCATCAAAAAGGGCGCCTGTCGCATTTGCGATGGGCGCCCTTTATTGTCCTAGTCACGCTTGGTGCGTCAGAGTTTGATCAGCCCACAAACGCGCGTTCGATCACGAACTGCCCGGGCTTGTTATTCGCGCCCTCTTCGAAACCGCGCGCTTCCAAATCCGCTGCGTGATCCTTGATCATAGCCATCGAGCCGCACAGCATCACCCGGTCGTTTTCCGGATCGAACTTCTGCGGGCCCTTGCTGTCTTTGAACAGGCGGCCATCGTCGATCAGAACTTGTATGCGGTCGGTCGTATGAAAGTCTTCGCGCGTCACCGTGGGGACGTAGATCATGCGCTCACGCTGGTCGTCTTCGAGCAGCGGATCGCCTTCGAGTTTGCTTTCGAGCAAATCACGGTAAGCCAGGTCTTTCACCCGGCGCACGGAATGGACAACTATCACTTCGTCATACATTTCATAGACTTCCGGATCGCGCACGAGGCTCATGAACGGAGCCAGACCCGTGCCGGTTGAAAGCATAAATAGGCGCTTACCGGGCAGCAGTGCGTCGGTCACAAGTGTTCCGGTCGGCTTTTTGCCGAGATAGATCGGGTCGCCGACTTTAATGTGTTGCAGTCGCGAGGTCAGCGGGCCGTCCTGCACGATGATCGAGAGAAACTCCAATTCCTCATCGTATGATGGCGAAGCGACAGAATAAGCGCGCAGCAGCGGCTTACCGTCTTCTTTGGGAAGGCCGATCATCACAAACTCACCAGAACGGAAGCGGAAGCTTGCCGGGCGCGTCATTTTCAGTGTGAAGAGGTCATCATTCCATTGATGAACATGGGTAATCGTCTCAACCGAAACGGCGCCACTTTCTTGGAAAGCGTCACGGGGCGGGATAGGAGATGTCACAGCTGGATCGGTCAATTTCGGCCTCAAAATGTGTGCGGTTTACGCGAGATTCGCGTCAGTTGTGAACGCGCAAATGAAGCTTTCGGCTACTTACATCAAGGTAGATTAGCAATTCAGGGGCGAAGCGCGGCTTGACACCTCGCCCCTGAATGCTTGTTTTAGTTCCAACCCGCGCGGTCGAAAATCTGCACCGCTTTGGTTTGACCAGCACCGATGGTCGCCGCGTTAAGTGTGTCAGCGCGGAAGGTTCCCATCTCTTCAAGATTGGAATTGCCAGCCAGGCCGATTGCTGCGGGGTATTCATTGTTACCATCGGCGAAATACCGCTGCGCGCTTTCGCTGGTGAGATATTCGAGAAATTTGATCGCGTTCTCGCGGTTAGGGGCGTTTTTGACAACACCAGCACCGCTGACATTAATATGCGTGCCGCTTTCACCTTCGCCTTGGTCGGGGAAGATCACGCCGATTGCATCGAACACCGCGCGCTCTTCCTCATTGCCGCCAGCAAAACGGCCAAGGTAATAGGAGTTCACAACCGCAATCCGGCATTCGCCCGCCGCAACGCTTTCGATTTGCGCGGTGTCATTGCCCTGCGGGTCGCGCGCGAAGTTTGCAACGACGCCCTTGGCCCACTGTTCAGCAGCCTCTTCGCCCTTATTGGCAATGATGCTGGAGAGCAGCGAGATGTTGTAGATATTCGAAGACGAGCGAATACAGATGTCGCCCTTCCACGCAGGATCGGCCAAGTCCATATAGGTGTCGAGGCCTTCTGGAACGCCCGCTTCCTTGTTATAAATGATCACCCGTGCGCGGGTGGAGAGCCCGAACCACAGGCCTTCTGGATGGCGCAGGTAATCGGGCAGACGCTCATTCAGAACATCTGAATTCACCGATTGCAGCACGCCCGCTTCCTCTGCACGCCACAGGCGGCCTGCATCGACGGTCACAAGCAGGTCAGCGGGTGAAAATTCGCCTTCGGACTGGATGCGCTCAATCAGAGCATCGGCATCAGCTTCAATGCGATTGACCGTAATGCCGGTCTGCTCGGTAAAATCTTCATAAAGCGCCAAGTCGGTGTCGTAGTGGCGCGAGGAATAGACATTGACGACACCATTATCGCCAGAGGCATCGCCCGCAGTCTCCGCATTGTCGGAGCAGGCCACGACGCTCAAAGCGAGGCCAAGACCGAGAATCATTTTCTTCATAACTGTTCCTTCAGTGGTATTTGCGAATGACTTGCAATAGTATCTTGGCGAATGCAAGTGCTGATTTTGCGCGCTATCCTTTTGCGAAGGCGCGCACGCTCGCATCGCGCGGAACCACACGGTAGGATGCGCCTTCTTTCACTTCGGAGGTGGTTTGCACTGTGATCTCTTCACCAGAGGCCGTTTGCAAAACGAGCCTGCTGGCAACGCCCAACGGGTGCACATCGACGACCTCAAGGCCGCTCGCATCCTCAATGCAGTCCAAGAATTCGGCGTGGACCAGCAACTCCAATTCGCCCCTATCCGGCACATCGCCGGCGACGCAGGACAGCGGCCAAGCGCCAAGGCTGGTGCGCAAGCTTTCGCCTTCGCGTGTCGCTGCCACCACCTGCGCTCCGCCGAAAATTGCGCCGACCGATGGGGTCTGCGGGCGATCGTGCAAATCCTCTGGCGTACCAAATTGCACGATCCGCCCCCCTTCCATGACGGCGATGTGATCGGCAATGTCCAGCGCTTCTTCGGGATCGTGCGTGACCAGAATTGTTGTCGTACCTGCCTCGCGCAAAAGCCTGCGACAATCGCGGCGAAGGCGGCGGCGAAGAACGATGTCGACGCTAGCGAAGGGTTCATCCATCAACAGCACTTGCGGTTCTGGCGCCATTGCACGGGCCAAGGCGGCGCGTTGTTGCTGTCCGCCGGAAAGCTCGTGCGGGAAACGGGGTCCAAGGCCGGTGAGCCCCACCCTCTCCAGCCATTGTTCGATCACCGCATTCGACCCGCCGCCCGAAAGGCCAAAAGCGATGTTCTTGGCTATCGTCATATGCGGGAACAGCGCGCCGTCCTGAAACACCAGGCCCACGGGCCGCGCTTCGGGAGGAGGGTTGCGATTGGCGCTGGCGATTTCTTCACCGCCCACCCTGATACTGCCCGATTGCACTGGCAAAAGCCCCGCCGCCAGATTGAGCAAGGTTGACTTGCCTGAGCCTGACGAGCCAAGCAGGCAGGTGATTTTTCCTGTAGGCGCTGTAAAGGCGATGTCCGACAGGGCTTCCACCCGCCCGGTCCGACCAGTGTAAGCATGGGCAATATGTTGAAATTCAAGACTCACAAGATTGTCCATTGCAAGAGGGCGCAGAGCAGCCGTGGCTAAGACGCGCGTGACTGAGATGGGCCTTAAGCAATCCGCCCCTCCCCCTGCAAGTGGGCTTGTGCAACGCCATTCGCTTCTGGATGGGTGGAGCGTGGGCGCAATGGTGCTTGCCGCGCTTGCCTTTCTTCCCATTGCCGCAATCCTGATTTCAGCGCCAGATGGCGGGTTTGAGGCGATTTCTCACCTCGCAAGCACAGTTTTGTGGCGCTACACCGCAAACACTCTGGCGCTGATGGCGATGGCGGGCGGATTTGCCCTTGTTTTCGGCACGGGAAGCGCTTGGTTAGTAAGCGCGACGCGTTTTCCGGGACGATCGATTCTGGCGTGGGCGCTGGTCCTACCGCTCGCTCTGCCCGCTTATATCGCGGCCTATCTTTATGGCGATATGCTCGACTTTGTTGGGCCAGTGCAAACCGCATTTCGCGCCGCGACTGGCCTTGGTCCGGGTGATTACTGGTTCCCGCAAATCCGCTCGCTTCCCGGCGGCGCATTCGTGCTCGGCATTGTGCTTTACCCATATGTCTACCTTCTCGCCCGCGCCGCTTTTGCTGCGCAAAGCCTGTCGCAATTCCGCGCCGCGCGCAGCCTTGGGGCAACCCCTACCCGCGCCTTCTGGCAAGTCGCCTTGCCTGCGGCGCGTCCGGCCATTGCAGGCGGATTGGCGCTGGTCCTGATGGAAGTTCTCGCCGATTTTGGTGTCGCGCAATATTTCGCCATACCCACCTTCTCGACCGGCATATTTCGCAGCTGGCTTTCGATGGGCGACAAACAGGCCGCATTGAAGCTTGCGGCGGTCATGCTGCTGTTCGTGGTCGCCCTGATCATCCTTGAGGCGCGAACCCGCCAAGGCCGCGCGGCGAGTAAGGACGCATCGCGCGACGATGAAGCGTTGGTGCAGCTCTCTCGCTTGGGCAAGGTGCTCGCGTTGCTCTTTTGCGCGGTGCCTGTGGCGCTCGGCTTCCTGATCCCGGCAGGCTATCTCATCACCATGTCGATGACGCCCGAAGCCATCTCAGCGGCGGGCGATCTGTGGTCCTATGCGGGCGCGAGTTTGCGTTTGGGACTTGGCGCTGGCGCGCTTTGCGTTATCGCCGCGCTCCTCCTTGCTTTTGCAAAAGCGCGTTCGCAAAGCCAGCTGGTGAAGGCCTCAATCCGCGTCTCCACCCTTGGTTATGCGCTTCCCGGCGCGCTCCTTGCCGTGGGACTGCTCGCGCCTCTTGGCGCGGTTGATGTTGGGCTCACTCGCCTGCTGCGAGACACGCTCGGCTATTCCGGCGGGCTCATTTTGACAGGCACGGGCGCGATCCTCATTTACGCTTTGTGCGTCCGTTTCCTCACCGTTGCTTACAACAGCGTCGATGGCGGGATGAGCAAGATCCCGCCCTCTTTCGCCGCCGCCGCGCGCTCTTTGGGAGCTGGCCCTGCGCGCGTCCTTGCCCGCATCTATGCGCCGCTCTTGAGCCGCAGCCTCGCTGCCGCCGCAGCGCTGGTGTTTATCGATACCGTGCGCGAGCTTCCGGCAACGCTGATCTTGCGGCCTTTCAATCTGGAGACTTTGGCAACGCGCACCTATCGCCTCGCCAGCGATGAACGGCTGGTCGAAGCCTCGATCCCCGCGCTCCTTTTGCTGGTTGCCGGGCTTTTGCCTGTGTTGCTTTTGACGAGAACTGGTAAGCGCTAGCGCTCCCCATGTAAGGCCAGATTGTCAGTCCACGTGTAAACTGGACTTGTCGAACTGGCGCGAAACGTCCATTGTGTTGCTCTAATGGCAAAATTTCCATTCTCCGCCATCGTCGGACAAGACGAGATGAAGCAGGCGCTGCTTATGGCCGCGGTCGATGGCTCGCTTGGCGGGGTGATGGTCTTTGGCGATCGAGGCACGGGCAAAAGCACCGCAGCGCGCGCTTTGGCGAGCCTTCTGCCGCCGATTACCGCTCACTCAAATTGCCCCTATGGTGGCTCGAAAGAAGACGCTGAGAACTATCCGGATGTGTGCGGCGGAGGCCCTTTGCGCAAGCGGCCTGTGCCTTTCGTGGACTTGCCCCTTGGCGCGACAGAGGACCGGGTGGTTGGCTCGCTCGACCTTGAGAAAGCTCTGCGTTCGGGCGAAAAGGGGTTTGAACCCGGCCTTCTCGCCAAAGCGCACCGGGGCTTTCTCTACATCGATGAAATCAACCTTCTCGAAGACCACTTGGTGGACCTGCTCCTCGACGTGGCGGCGTCAGGTGAGAATGTGGTCGAGCGCGAAGGTTTGTCCGTTCGCCACCCGGCCAAATTCGTTCTGATCGGCAGCGGCAACCCGGAAGAGGGCGAACTGCGCCCGCAATTGCTCGACCGCTTTGGCCTCTCAGTCGAAGTGCGCACGCCAGAGACAATCGAGACCCGCGTTGAAATCATGCGCCTTGTCGCCGCAAACGAACGCGACCCCGAAGGCTTCGCGGCCCAATGGGCCGATGAGGACGCAAAGATCCTTAAACAAATCGCGCGCGGCAAAGCCAAGCTTGCGAAGTTGGAGCCGTCTGAAGACATCCTCACTGATGCCGCCCATCTGTGCATGGCGGTGGGCGCAGATGGCCTTCGCGGAGAGCTCACCTTGATGCGCGCCGCGCGTGCGCTCGCTGCCTTGCAAGGCGCGCGTTCAGTCAAGCGCGAGCATCTGATAGCGGTCGCGCCATCGGCCCTGCGCCACCGTTTGCGGCGCGATGTTCTGGATGAAACAGGCTCTACCGCGCGCATCACCCGCGCTATCGACGAGCTGTTCGGGTGAGCGGGGCAAGCACCCCGGTCGATCCCCTTAACGACGCTAGCATCGCCGCAACGCTCTTCACCCAAAATCCGCTGGGCTTTGGCGGCATGGTGCTGCGGGGAAGCTCGCCTGAGCGTGACGCTTTGGTGACAGCGATTGCGGATAAACACCCAACCCGCCGCTTGCCCGCTCATGTCGATGACGAACGGCTGCTGGGCGGGATCGACATAGCGGCGAGCTTGGCCGCTGGAAGGCCGGTTGAGACGAGAGGCCTGCTGACCGAGGCCGATGGCACAGTGCTGATCGTGCCGATGGCTGAACGCATGGATGAAGCTTTGGCAGGGCGATTGGCACAGGCTTTGGACGACAAACGCGTGGCGCTGATCCTGCTAGACGATGCGCGCGAGGCCGATGAGGGGCCACCGCCCTCGCTGATGGAGCGGCTCGCGTTTCAGTGTGATCTTACCCATTCGCGCGAGCGTGAGGCATCGCTTGGGCCTGCCCAAAGGGGCGAGGCTGCTCCCCTCAATGATGAAGCGCTCGGCGCGATTGCGGCGACGGGTGCCGCTTTGGGAGTGCACTCAGTGCGCGCGCTGATCCATGCAAGCGAGGCGGCGCGGGCTCATGCAGCGATGGCGGGGCGCGATGAGGTTGAACGCGCTGACCTTGAGGCAGCCGCACGCCTTGTGCTGGCCCCGCGCGCGAAGCAGCTCCCCCCGCCTCCGCAAGAGCCCGAAGCGGACGATGCGCCGCCGCCCGAACCGGGCGAGGACCCGCAAGAGAACAATCAGCAATCCACCGACCAAAAGCTCGAAGACAAGGTGGTCGAAGCCGCTGCTGCCGCCATCCCCGCCGACCTTTTAGCCCAGCTCGCCAAGGGTCTTGCCCCGCGTGCACCGGGCGCGTCGGGATCAGGGCAAAAGCGCAAGAGCGGGCTTCGCGGCAAGCCTCTGGGTGCGCGTCCCGGAATGCCTCGCGGCGGCGCTCGCCTCGCCATGATCGACACATTGCGCGCGGCAGTCCCGTGGCAGGGGGTGCGGCAGCGCGAAGTGGGCGCGGAGAGCGATGCGCCGCTGATCATGCGCAAAGACGACCTGCGCGTTCGCCGCTTTGAGGAGAAGGCCGCGCGGGTTACCATCTTTGCCGTCGATGCCTCCGGCTCGGCTGCCGCAGCTCGCCTTGCCGAAGCCAAGGGCGCGGTCGAGCTGATGCTTGCCCAAGCCTATGTCACCCGCAGCGAGGTTGCGCTTATCGCCTTTCGCGGGGAGGTTGCCGAATTGCTGCTTCCTCCCACACGCTCGCTCACCAGAGCCCGCCGCGCACTCGCCGAACTTCCCGGTGGAGGCGGCACGCCGCTTGCCATGGGCCTCAATACCGCGCGCGAGCTTGCGCATTCGGTGCGGGGGCGCGGGCGAACACCCAGCCTCATCGTCCTCACCGACGGGCGCGCCAATATCGGAGCAGACGGCCAGCCCGGACGCCGCCAAGCGGGCGAAGATGCGAAGAACGCCGCCAAGGCGATTGCGCGCGAGAGGCTGGACGCGCTTGTGGTCGACATCTCCGCACGCGCCAGCCGCGAAGGAGGCGAGCTCGCCGAGGCCATGCAGGCGCGATACCTTGCCCTACCGCGCGCCGACGCGAAGACGCTACACACTGCGATCTGCGGCATTGAACCGGCATGAGCCGTTCACTCAACTGGGAGCGCGAAGGACGCCTGTGGCCCCATCGCGAGGCAAGCGAATTTATTTCTCAAGGCCACGCGACATGGCACGTTCAACGCTTCGGGCAGGCAGGGCAGCCCCGCATTCTCCTTCTCCACGGCACCGGGGGGTCTGTCCACTCATGGCGCGGGCTCGCACCGATCTTGGCGGATGATTACGAGCTTCTGGCGCCCGATCTGCCCCGGCACGCCTTCACCACAGGACACGCGCCAGACGACACATCGCTCGTCGGTATGGCGCGCGCGATCCGCGACCTGCTCGGTGCTACCGGCTTTGCGCCCGACATGATCATCGGTCATTCCGCAGGCGCTGCGCTCGCACTGCAAGGCGCGCTCGATCATGGGTTCAACGGGCCTATCGTGGGTCTCAATGCCGCCCTTCGCCCCTTCCCCGGCCCTGCTGCTGAAATCTTCCCGGCGATTGCCAAGCTGCTTTTCGTGAACCCCCTCGTGCCGCGCGTTTTCTCCAAAATGGCGAGCTTTGGCGAAGAGGCGGAACGCTTCATCTATCGCTCGACCCGGTCGCACATCGATCAAGAGGGCCTTGCTTGTTACGCAGCGCTTATCAAGAACGCAGCCCACACCAAGGGCGCGCTGTCGATGATGGCCAATTGGGATCTGCCAACCCTGCGCAGCCGGATGGGCGAGATCACCAATCCCGTGCTGATGGTGCATTCGGACATGGACGCGGCAATCCCGCTGGATTGGGCTCAAGAGGCGCATGGCTGGCTGCCGACATCGCGATTGGAAGTGCTAGCGGGCCTTGGCCATTTGGCGCATGAAGAGGCTCCGGAACTCGCGGCTCAGCAAATTTTAGATTTCGCACAGGAGACGCTGGGGGAGGACCTCTGATGGAAGACTACAGCAAGAACATCACCGAGAATCTGGGCTGGCTGGAGATTGCGTTTTTCTATTCCATCGCGATTGGCGTGTGCTTTTGGCAGTGGTGGAAAATGCGCCGCGAAGTGCGCGAGATGCGCGCCGAGCGTGAGGCCCGCGAGGCTGAAGAAGCCGCGCGTAAAGACGACGAAGAGAGCGAAAAGCCGGAAGGCTAGGCCGGTTTACGTTGTAGGTTTACGTCGCTGGCTTTCTGGGCATCCGAAACGGCAGCATGAACTGCACCACTGGCGAGGCAAACCGCCGCATATCAAGGCTTTCCTGCACAGTCGCGACCTCCTCTCCAAACAATTTTGAAGACAATTCCGAGCGCGCATAAAAGGGCGTATCCTCCCACGTGCGCCTAACCTCAGCCACCCCGATTTCAGAGCGCGTGCGCCTCTCCACGCGCCATTTGCTTTTAGGCAAAGGCGCAATCGCGGGAAGCTCCACGTGAGACGCCTCGCAATGTTTATCAAAGCGGATGGCGCTGGCAAAAAGCGAGCCATCGCCGCGCTCGCCTTCGTAACAGACGACCGCGCCCTCCTTCATATGCGCCCGCGACCAGTGCCAGGTGTTAAAACCGCTCTCCAACGGTTCTGACCCGCGATTGTGGTCAAAATATCCGCTGCCTCCCCATGTCAGGCCCGGCTCCTCCATCTCGACCTCGATCCGCGCGCGCGGCGCCATGCAGTGCCAGATGTGGTTCTCCGCCGGATCAAGCGCAAAGCTCGCAGCATTGAGCGCTTCGGGATAAACCCGCACGCGCCCTGCGACCCGGCGATGAACGGGATTGAAAAGCCGCGTATCGCGTTCCTCAATATCAATCGTCAGATGATCGCCATCCCAGCGCATCGCGCTTGCCCCGATTTCGAGCGTATGCACATCTCGCCGCACGTCCTCCTTGGGCCGCTCGTGCATGACCCAGCGTGCTTTTGGACCGTAAAGCGCGATATTCATGGAAGAATGGTCAAGCGGCGTGCCTCTTCCCGATGCCTTGTAATAGGGCGAGAAGACGCTGCCCATAAAGGCGATTATCGTGAGGGCGTGGGCTCCGTCGTCGCTGATCGCGTCGATATACCACCAGGTGTAGCCGCCCGGTGGTATGTGCGCATCGAAGCGTGGTCCTGTTCGACCTTTTTCGCCGCAAGCAGCCCGGATAAGGCGGCCATCGGGACGCCCGCTGAAGGATGCGTCGCTCCCCCAGCGCAGTATAGCCTCCTGATCCGCGTGCGCGGCCCCTGTCTCAGGAATGAGGCCGCCGAGCCGTGCGACGCTCTGCCATATAGAGCCCCCCCGGTTGCCGGGAAGAGGCGCTCCCACGTGGCCGGCGTCGCGAGCGCGTGAGGCATCTCGTCCTCCAGCGTGAGGCCGCATCGTTTCAGAGTCCTCAGCATCTGATGGGTGCATCGGTCATTCTCCTTGGGATCGTAGGAAAGGCGGTCGCCATGGGCGTCACCATTTGCTGGCGCATTGACGATGATTTGCAGGCGTTCTCTTGAATTTCTGGCGCGGCCGTGCGGCGCGGTGGCGGCTTTCAGGTCCGCACTGCGGTCAAGCGCGCATACATAAGCGGTGGGTTCGCTCGGGGGTCGGCCGCTGGCGATCTCGTCGAATTCGCGGGCGTAATCACTGGAGAAAAAGACGTTGTGATGGGTGAGATCAAAGCCGCCTGTTTCTGCATGAGCGTACCAGACCAATGCTGAAAGCGAGCGCTTGGACACGGGCAGTGGCTTGACCGCGCGCGAGGCGCTTTGCCCGAAATACCCCGTCGCAATCGCGTTGGGGTCGGCGTTGCATATGACGCTATCGGCGCGGATGACTTCGCCATTGTCCAGGCGCACGCCGCAGGCGTCTCCTGCGTCATCGAGCAGAATTTCAGTGACGCGCTGCCCCATGCGAAAGTCAGCGCCCTTGACCTCAGCCAACCGCCGCAAAGCAATCGCAAGCGCATTGATCCCGCCCTCGATCAGCCACACACCCATCGCCTCGACATGAGCGATCAGCATGAGGGTTGCGGGCGCGGCAAAGGGTGAGGAGCCGCAATAGGTCGAATAGCGGCCAAAGAGTTGTTGGAGGCGCGGGTCGGGGAAGAATTCGCCCAAAGCCTTCCACATGGACTTGTGCGGGCGCATCGCGGCAAAATCGCCAAATTTCGTCAAACCAATGCGCCATAAAAGCGGCAGCGGGCTCGACACATTGTCGCCGCGCATCATCGGCTCATTGAGGATCTCATACATCCTTGCGGTTTCCGCCTGAAACCGGGCATATCCGCGCGCCGCCTCCAGTCCGGCAAAGTCGCCTATCGCATCGATGCTGCGCTTCGGATCGGCGTAAAGATCGAGCGCATCGGCCCCTTGCTCCTCCCCAGACCACGCATGGCGGGCGAGCACCTCAGCCTTTTTGACGCTCACAAAGTCTTCGAGTCGCGCGCCTGCGTCTTCGAAAATTGAATCAAAGACATCGCGCATGGTGAAAACGGTGGGGCCTGCATCAATCTCGACGCCATCCACCACGACGCGGGCAGCCTTTCCTCCCACTTCGTCCCTCGATTCCACGAGGGTGACGCCAATCCCGCGCGCCGAGAGACGGGCCGCTGCCGCTAACCCTCCCATGCCTGCGCCGATGATGACGACCGACTTCAAATACCCCTCCATCCAGCGCCTATCGCTGGAGAAATCTCACATTACAGTTGACCTGACTGTAGCAGGTGTCCAACTATTTAGACAAATAAAGTGTCAATTTGTGGGATAATATTGGCTCAATTGTCATCAAAAGCCTCTTGGAAAGTGCGCTATGTCGCGCGCCGCAATGCGGTGTTTGCAAACCCGCGCTTCCAGTATTGGTGCGCCAAACTCCCGCTGGTGAACCGTATCGCCAGAGCGCGCGCGGGCGAGGCGTTCGACCTCATCGCAGGCTTCACCTATTCGCAGATTTTGCGCAGCTATGTTGAAAGCGGGCTGTTTGATTTGCTGCAATCCGGCCCTGTGGGCCACGCACACGTCGCCGCCGAGCTTGGCCTTAGCCATGATGCCAGCCTCACTTTGCTAAGGGCAGGCCGCGCGCTACGCCTTTCCGAAGAACCCATCGCAGACGGCTGGATGCTGGGTGAAGCGGGCGCGGTGCTGGCCGCAGACCAAGGCGCGCAGGCGATGGTGCGCCACCACCGCCTCCTTTACCGCGATCTGGCTGACCCGATGGAACTCCTTCGTAAAGACCGCAAAGAGCCAACCGAATTGTCGCGCTTCTGGTCCTATGCAGGCGCGCTTCACGGCGCGGCGGAGCGCGGGGCGCAGACCGCGGAATATTCCGAGCTTATGGCCGCCTCGCAGCACTTTGTCGCCGATCAGGTGCTAGCCTCCTATCGCTTTCCCAAACACGCGAGACTGCTTGATGTGGGCGGCGGGCACGGCGCGTTCCTGACCCGCATGGGCGCAGCGTTTGATGGCCTGCACCTGGGTCTTTTTGACCTTCCCGAAGTGACTGAGACGGGCGCAAAAATTCTTGCCGAGCGGTTCGGGGAAGCGCGCGTATCAGCGCATCCGGGCAATTTCTTCGAGGATCGAGTGCCGCGCGGCTATGACGTCGTCTCGCTCGTGCGCATCCTGCATGATCACGACGATGAGGCAGCGCTCAAAATCCTCACCAATATCCGCAAAGGGCTGGAGCCGGGGGCTCACCTTCTCATCGCAGAACCGATGACTCGCGTTCCGGGAGCCGAGGGCATGGGAGAGGCGTTTTTCGGGATGTATCTGTGGGCAATGGGCTCTGGCCGAGCACGCAGCGCTAGCGAATACGCGGTCATGGCGCGCAAGGCGGGCTTTGCTCGGACCAAAAATGTGCCCACACCCCAACCTGTTAACGCCAGTATCCTCCTGGCCTTTGCGTAAATCTTGCACCACATCACAAACTGTCTGCTTTGGTTGACACTTGTGAGTGTAAAGCGTAGCAGGTGACAGAGAGGTAGTCCTTCCTGGGACATTCACCGAGTCGAACCAAGGGTGTGACCCTGAGAGCGATGGCGCGAATGGAGGGATGAACCGGGTTAATCCGGGCCGGCATAAAACCGGGGAAGCGAGTCCACGTAATGCAAAGTCTGGCTGTGATACTTAAGGGACCTGAGCGCATAGCGCTTCAGGCGCTTGAGCTGAGCGAGCCAGCGCCGAGCGATGTGCTTGTCGATATTGCATGGAGCGGGATCAGCTCGGGCACTGAAAAGCTCCTGTTTACCGGGCAAATGCCGGACTTTCCGGGCATGGGTTATCCGCTTGTGCCGGGTTACGAATCGATTGGCCGGATCGTTGACGCTGGCAAGGCGGCCAAGGGGCGGATTGGCGAATGGGTGTTCGTGCCGGGCGCCAATTGCTACGCTGATGCGCGCGGGCTTTTCGGCGGCACGGCAAAAACCGTGATGCTCCCATCACCGCGCGCTTTGAGCGTACCGGAGCATTTGGGTTCAAACGGCGTTTTGTGCGCGCTCGCCGCAACTGCGCTTCACGCGATCAACGAAGGCCGGGTGCCTGAACTTATTATCGGGCATGGCGTGCTTGGCCGGTTGCTTGCCCGCCTTACGGTTGCGCTTGGAGAAAAAGCGCCAACGGTCTGGGAAACGGCTGCGTCGCGCCGTGCTGGCGGTGTTGGCTATGACGTCATCGCGCCTGAGGATGACAGCCGCACCGACTACGCCTCGATTTACGATGCGAGCGGCGATGCAGCTCTGCTCGACGCACTTCTCGGACGGCTTGCCAAGGGCGGCGAGATTACGCTCGCAGGCTTTTACAAAGACCGGCTCAGCTTCGCCTTCCCGCCTGCTTTCATGAAAGAGGCTCGCCTGCGGATTGCAGCGGAATGGGCGCCCAAGGATATCGCGCAGACAATTGCGCTTATCGAGGCAGGCGCGCTCGATCTGGAGGGGCTTGTCACCGACCACGCACCAGCAAGCCAAGCGGTCGATGCCTATCCCAAGGCGTTCAGTGACCCCGATTGCCTCAAAATGGTTTTGGATTGGAGAGAAGTCGCATGACGATGTTGGAAGCCCAGGATCAGGCTTTACGCGACGAGGCGGCTGAAGAGCCCGACCCCGTGCATACGGGTGAGGTGACCAAGGAAACGCAGGTCATCGCGATATATGGCAAGGGCGGCTCAGGCAAAAGCTTCGCGCTCTCGAACCTCTCTTACATGATGGCGCAGCAGGGTAAGCGCGTGCTGCTGATCGGGTGCGACCCCAAGTCCGACACGACCTCGCTGCTGTTTGGCGGCAAGTCGTGCCCCACCATCATTGAGACTTCATCGAAGAAGAAGCTGGCAGGCGAAGAGGTCACGATCGAAGACGTGTGCTTCCAGCGTGACGGCGTTTTCGCAATGGAGCTTGGCGGACCGGAAGTGGGCCGGGGCTGTGGTGGCCGCGGCATCATCCACGGTTTTGAGCTTCTTGAGAAACTGGGCTTCCACGAATGGGGCTTTGACTACGTCCTTCTCGACTTCCTAGGCGACGTGGTGTGCGGCGGCTTCGGCCTGCCGATTGCGCGCGATATGTGCCAGAAAGTGATCGTGGTCGGCTCGAACGATTTGCAATCGCTCTATGTTGCGAACAACGTGTGCCATGCGGTTGAATACTTCCGCAAAATGGGCGGCAATGTCGGTGTTGCCGGCATGATCGTGAACAAGGACGATGGCACGGGCGAAGCGCAAGCCTTTGCGAAAGCTGTCGATATTCCTGTACTGACCGCAATCCCGGCGAATGAAGACATACGCCGCAAAAGCGCCAATTATCAAATCATCGGAACGCCGGGCGGCGAATGGGGCGGGCTCTTTGAAGAGCTTGCTACAAACGTTGCCGAGGCCCCGCCGCGCCAACCTCTCCCACTCGACCAGGATGGCCTCCTCGACTTGTTCTCACCCGAAGACACGGGCGGCAATGTCGAACTGATCCCGGCTACCCAGGCCGATATGCGCGGCGGTGTATTTGAAGAGAAACCATCACTTGAAGTGATCTACGACGAGGTTTGAACCTGACTGATCTTCCTTCCTCTAACGCGCAACGCACCCGTGACACGCTGGACGTGGGGAATGCCCCTGCCCAGCAAGACGGCGCGTGTTCGAGCAAGGAAACAATGCGCGAGGCGGCGCGCGCGGCCGGGAAAAGTGACATACTCGACCAATACGCTGCCGATTATCCCGTGGACCCGGAGCGCGGGCCGCATGATCAACCGCAGTCGATGTGCCCCGCTTTCGGGTCTTTGCGCGTTGGCCTTCGCATGAAACGAACAGCGGCCGTGCTCTCGGGCTCGGCGTGCTGCGTTTATGGCCTTACATTCACCTCGCACTTCTACGGCGCGCGGCGCACGGTGGGCTATGTGCCCTTCTCTTCCGAGACGCTCGTCACTGGCAAGCTGTTTGAAGACATCAAGGAAGCGGTCGAGTGCCTTGCCGATCCCGAACATTACGACGCGGTTGTGGTGACGAACCTGTGCGTGCCCACCGCCAGCGGCGTGCCGCTAAGGCTGCTGCCCGACCAGATCAACGGCGTGCGTATTATCGGCATCGATGTGCCCGGCTTCGGCATCCCCACTCACGCAGAGGCGAAGGATGTGCTCGCAGGCGCCATGCTCGCCTATGCGCGCAAAGAGGCGATGGAAGGCCCGGTTGCAACGCCTGAGAAACGCTCCGACCGGCCAACGGTGGCGCTGCTTGGCGAGATGTTCCCCGCCGATCCGGTGGTGATCGGGCAAATGCTTGAGCCGCTTGGCCTCGCCGCAGGTCCAACCGTACCAACCCGCGAATGGCGCGAGCTTTATGCAGCACTCGATTGCTCGGTAGCCGCCGCGATCCACCCCTTCTACACCGCGAGCATCCGCGAATTTGAAGTCGCTGGCCGCCCGGTCATTGGCTCTGCTCCCGTGGGCGCAGACGGCACCGCCGCTTGGCTCGATAGTCTTGGCGATTGTCTCGGCCTCCCCGCTGACAAGGTCGCTGGCGTGAAGAACGCCATGATCGGCGCGTGCAAAGGCGCTTTGGCGGGCTCCCCGATCAAGGGCCGCGTGACCGTCTCCGGCTATGAGGGTTCAGAACTCCTTGTCGCGCGCCTGCTGATCGAGAGCGGCGCGGATGTGCCCTATGTGGGCAGCGCTTGTCCCAAGACAAAATGGTCGGATGCCGACCGCGAATGGCTCGAAGCCAAAGGCACCCGTGTCAATTTCCGCGCGAGCCTTGAAGACGACATTGCGGCCATCGAAGAGTTCGGGCCGGACTTGGCGGTCGGGACAACGCCGGTGGTTCAGTACGCCAAATCCAAGGCTTTGCCTTCGCTCTATTTCACCAACCTCATCTCCGCGCGCCCTCTGATGGGTCCGGCAGGGGCTGGCAGCCTGGCGCAGGTCATCAATGCGGCTATGGGCAATAAAGCGCGCTTCGACACGATGCGCGAATTCTTTGAAGGCGTGGGCGATGGGCACGCCACGGGCGTGTGGGAAGATACACCCGTCGACCGCCCGAAATTCCGCAAGAAATATGCAGCTTTGAACGAAGCGGCGCGCAAGGCGTCAGAGGCGGTGGGCACATGACGCTCGTTCTGGACCATGATCGCGCCGGAGGGTACTGGGGCGCCACTTACGTCTTTACGGCGGTCAAGGGCCTGCAAGTCATCATTGATGGCCCGGTGGGCTGTGAGAACCTGCCGGTTACATCCGTCCTCCACTACACCGACGCCCTTCCCCCGCATGAATTGCCGATCGTGGTGACGGGTTTGGGCGAAGAAGAGCTTGGCAAAACCGGCACCGAAGGCGCGATGAAGCGCGCTTGGGAAACCCTTGATCCAGAACTTCCTGCCGTGGTGGTCACTGGCTCGATCGCTGAGATGATTGGCGGCGGTGTCACGCCAGAGGGCACCAATATCAAGCGCTTCCTGCCGCGCACGATTGACGAGGATCAATGGCAGAGCGCCGACCGCGCACTCACTTGGCTGTGGACCGAATTTGGCCCCAAGAAGATGCCGGCACAACGCCCGCGCAAAGAGGGTGAGAAGCCGGTCGTCAACATCATCGGCCCGTCATACGGTATGTTCAATATGCCCTCGGACCTCGCGGAAATGCGCCGCTTGATCGAAGGTATCGGCGCTGAGATCGGCGTCGTATTTCCGCTTGGTTGCCATCTTGCTGACATTCGCAAGCTCGGCATGGCGGACGCGAATGTGTGTATGTACCGCGAGTTTGGCCGCAATCTTTGCGAGACACTGGAGCGGCCCTATTTTCAGGCGCCTGTAGGGCTCTCCAGTACCACCAAATTCCTGCGCGCGTTGGGCGAAGAGCTGGGCCTTGACCCCGAGCCTTTTATCGAGCGCGAGAAACACACCACGATCAAGCCCTTGTGGGACTTGTGGCGCTCGGTCACGCAGGACTTTTTTGCGACCGCCAATTTCGGCATCGTTGCAAACGAAACCTACGCGCGCGGTATCCGCCACTTTCTCGAAGACGACATGGGCCTCCCATGCGCCTTTGCCTATTCGCGCGAGGCCGGGGTCAAACCCAGGAACGACGAAGTGCGCGAGAGCATTCACAAAACCCCGCCGCTCGTCCTGTTCGGCTCCTACAACGAGCGGATGTATATGGCAGAGACGGGTGGCACAGGCCACGGTCCTGCGGGTCAGTTCATCCCGGCAAGCTTTCCCGGCGCTGCCATCCGCCGCCACACCGGTACGCCCTTCATGGGTTATGCAGGCGCAACCTATCTGGTGCAGGAAGTGTGCAATGCGCTCTTCGATGCGCTGTTCCATATCCTGCCGCTTGGCACCGATATGGACAAAGGTGATGCCACCCTTGCACGCGGCGCCGGTGTGCCGGTCAAGGCAGGGTCAAACGGCGCGCCAACACACGAAGTCACATGGGACGCGGCCGCCAAGGCGAAACTGGACGAACTGGTCCAACAACAGCCCGTCCTCATCCGCATTTCCGCCGCCAAACGCCTTCGCGATGCAGCCGAGCAATCCGCTCGCGCGCGCGGCGCTGACACGGTGACAACAGATTGCCTTCAAGGGGCATTACTCGAGGGGGAAGCCGTATGACGCGCCTCTCTCTCACCACAAAAACTTATGAGGGATCACAAGTTTTGCCTGACGTAGTCGGGCATCCGCAATCCACGTGGGGGATCACGCGCGGATACCGTCGGGGACAATTCCGTCTCCGCTCCAATGTTAACTTATGGAGATACTATAATGGCTGATGGTGATCGCCCAAGCGTGGGCACCTATCTGACCGACGAAGAAGCAAAGGAGATCCATGGCGCGTTCATGGGCACCTTTGGTCTTTATGTCGGCATCGCAGTCGTGGCTCACATCCTTCTTTGGATCAATAAGCCCTGGCTGCCGCTCTAAGCCTTTAACACCACTGTTTGAACGGCCCTGTTGACGCCTTCCCACCCGGAATCCGTCTTGGGGCCCAGACAATTGGCATAAGGAATTGAATATGTACAAGATTTGGCATCACTTTGATGTTCGCCGGACCCTGGTCGCACTTCATGTCGGCCTCGCGGTTCTCGCGTTCACGATCCACTTCATCCTGCTTAGCACCGAAACATACGGCTGGCTGAGCTGATGAGTGTTTGGCCAGCGTCAAGTTGGCCAGACGCAAAAATTCGTGAGGAGGCAGGTTCGCCTGCCTGCCTCCCACACACGAACGATTGAACCGATACGCAAACGATAACGCCCGTACATAAAGCGGGAAGGATGGACCTATGGCGCTCCTTAGTTTCGAGCGGAAATACCGCACACGCGGTGGCACATTGATCGGCGGCGACCTTTTCGACTTTTGGGTCGGGCCGTTTTATGTCGGATTCTTCGGGGTTACGGCAGCAATCAGCGCGCTTTTGGGCACAATGCTGATCTTTGCTGCAGCCGCAGAAGGACCAACACTCAACCCCTGGCTTATCGATATTCAGCCACCATCTATCGAAGCCGGACTGGCCTTTGCCCCTCTTAGTGAGGGCGGATACTGGCAGGTCATTACGATCTGCGCGGTTGTCGCCTTTTGCTCATGGGTGATGAGGCAGGCAGAAATCTCCAAGAAACTGGGCATGAACTATCATGTTCCCATCGCTTTTTCCGTGGCGGTTTTTGCCTATGTTACCCTCAATGTAATCCGCCCCTTGTGGATGGGCGCATGGGGGCATGGTTTCCCTTATGGCATTTGGTCGCACTTGGACTGGGTGTCGTACACGGGATATAACTATGTGAACTTCCACTATAATCCCGTTCATATGATCGCGATCACGTTCTTCTTCACGAACTGTCTCGCGCTCGCTCTGCACGGTGGCCTTGTTTTGTCAGCGGTCAATACTGGCAAAGGCAATGAGGTCCGCTCGCCAGAATATGAAGACACCTATTTCCGCGATTTCATCGGCTATTCGGTCGGTACGCTTGGCATTCACCGTGTGGGGCTCTTCCTCGCGCTGAACGCAGCGTTCTGGAGCGCGATCTGTATCGTGATTTCAGGCACACTGATGACCGGAAGCTGGGTTGAATGGTGGGATTGGTGGCGCGCGGTCCCGATGTGGCAAGGAGAACCGATCTGATGGCTACCTATCAAAACATCTTCACCCAAATCCAGGTCAAGGCCGAACCAGAAATGGGTGTGCCTTTGACCGACGGAAGCGAGGCACGCATTCCGGCCACAGGCTATTCCTATTGGATGGGCAAAATCGGTCAGAGCCAGTTGGGTCCGGTCTATCTGGGCTGGCTTGGCATGATCTCTCTTGCTTTCGGGACGGCGGCCTTTCTCATCATTGGTTTGAACTTCTGGGCTCAGGCCGGGTGGGATCCGCAAACCTTCATCCGCGAGCTGTTCTGGCTCTCGCTTGATCCGCCAAGCTCGGAATATGGGTTTAGCCCGTTTGTGCCTTTGAATGAGGGCGGTTGGTTCATCATGACCGGCGCTTTCCTTACGATTGCGGTGCTGTCCTGGTGGGCGCGGACCTATTACCGGGCCAAGGCGCTAGGCATGGGAATGCACATTCCGTGGGCTTTCGCCTCGGCGATCTGGCTGTTCCTGGTGCTGGGCTTTATCCGTCCGCTCCTTTTGTGGGATTGGTCAGAGGCCGTTCCTTACGGCATTTTCAGCCACCTGGACTGGACCAATAACTTCAGCCTCGTTCACGGCAATCTGTTCTACAACCCGTTCCACGCGCTCTCGATTGTGTTCCTTTACGGTTCAGCAGTCCTTTTCGCGATGCACGGGGCGACGATCCTCGCCGTTGGCCGCTATGGCGGTGAACGTGAGATCGAACAGATCACAGACCGCGGCACAGCATCGGAACGCGCTGGCCTGTTCTGGCGCTGGACCATGGGCTTTAACGCTACGATGGAATCGATCCACCGCTGGGCGTGGTGGTTCGCTGTTCTCACCACTTTGACAGGCGGGATTGGTATTCTCTTGTCAGGCACTGTGGTCGACAACTGGTATCTGTGGGCACAAGAGCACTATTACGCTCCCAAGAACTAGGGGCTGAGGCCCCGGGGCTTAGGCGAGCCCAACCATAGGTCTAAAAGGCCCGGCTTCACGAGATGTGAGGCCGGGCTTTTTCGTTGGAGCGAAGCCTTTAACCCGATCACAGTCCAAGTCAGAAAATCGTCAGCCTTCTCCAATCTGCAACATGAAAGCCACGCAGCTGTCATGACTTGGGTCTAGCGCCCGCTCGACCTCTCTATTCAAATCAAGGGTAATGACAGTGACGAAACCTCTCTTTCGATCAATCCTTCTCGCATCTGCAATGGCCATTCCTGCACAAGCCATGGCGCAAGACAATGATGAGCAGTCAGGCAACACCATCATCGTGACCGCGCAAAAAGTCGAACAGCGCGCGCTGGATGTGCCGATCACCATCTCTGCGCTGGGCGGCGAAAACATCGAAGAACTGGGCGTTACTGACCTTGACGAATTGTCAAATTATGTCCCCGGCCTGCTCATTCAGGAACAGAGCGCCAACAACCCCGGCGTTGTCATTCGCGGGATCACCTCAGACAGCGGCTCTTCGCAGCAAGGCCCGCGCGTCACGCTATACTACAACGGCGTCGATATCTCGCGCTCGCGCGGGTCTTATCAGGCGATTTATGATCTTGAACGGGTCGAAGTTATCAAAGGCCCGCAGGCGACCTTGTTCGGAACAGCATCGGCGGTCGGCGCGATCAGCCTTGTCTCCGCTCGCCCGCGCGAAGGGTTTTCTGGTGAGCTCACCGGTGGCTATGGCAATTTTGAGCAGACTTTGCTCGCCGGCCACCTCAACGCTGGCTCTGACGTTCTCGCAGGGCGCGTCGCGTTCGAGTACCGGACGCGCGATGGCTATGTCGAAAACTTGAGCGCCAATCAGGAAGAAGAGCTTTACGCACAGGATCAACTGGGTGTGCGTGCATCGCTTCGTTACACGCCATCAGGCGATTTCACGCTCGATCTGATCGGCACATACGACCAACAACGCAATGGCGGCACCCCGTTCACCTCCGGCACTTTCCCTGCCTTTGCAGGTGCACCGGGCGGTCCGGCAAACGCATTTGAAGATGCAAATCTGGGCGGCTTTCCCGAAGGCGCAGCGGCGCTGGGCGATGATCAACTGGGCCTCAACCGCGAGGTTTATGATCTGAACCTTACCGCAGAATATCAGTTTGCAGACGACTGGACGTTCACCACAGTCAATGGCTACCGCGAATTTGACAGCGCGGAAGTGTTCGATGCGGATGGCACGGCGGCGCCCTTCCTCGAATTTGCTGAAATTGCAGACGGCTGGCAGGTCAGCCACGAAGGCCGCTTCACCTATTCAGGCACCAATGTTCGGGCAAGCGCAGGCTGGAACATCTTCATCGAAGAAGGCGCACAAAACGTGCCTTTCGCCACCGAAGAAGGCCTGTTTTTGCAATGCCTCACCTCGATTTTCGGCGCGCCTTTGATCCCTGGCATCCCTTGCGTTGCAGCCGACGGCAGCGTGCCAGCAACCGCGGTCACTAGCCTTGCGACAAGTGGAGCGGCAACCGCCATTCCCTATGCTGCTCGGTTTGAAAATCAGGGGCGCAATGAGGCCTATTCGGTCTTTGCCGATGTCACCTGGCTTCCAACCGACAATCTGGAGCTCACCGCAGGGGTGCGTTTCATTGATGAATACCGCCGCTCCGGCTTCATCTCGGTATCGCCTGACAGTGTGCTAAGCGGTGCACCGCTCATCCCGGGCTTTCTGGACACCAACCTTCAGACATATCGCGATGATGCGAGCTTCACCGCCGCCCTTCCGCGCTTTAACGCGCTCTATCGGATCAGCGATGACGTGAACGTGTTTGCCACCGTCTCAAAAGGCCGCCGTTCGCCCGTGGTCAACCTTGGTGCAACTGTCGATGGCGCGGGCAATGTTGTCCCCGATCCACAAATTGTGTCTGAAGAAACGGTTTGGAACTACGAAGGCGGGGTCAAGCTAGCGAGCGGGCCAGTATCGGCATCGCTGGGCGTTTATTACCAGGTCTACGAAAACTTTCAGGTTTCGGTGCAGGATCCCGATGGCCCGGTCGGCACTTTCATTACGCAAAGCGCAGGTTCTGCCAGCAACCTTGGCGTCGAAGGTGAAGTTTCAATCGAGGCAACCGACTGGCTGCGCCTCTTTGGTAACTTTGGCTATATCGACGGCGGGATTGACGAAGACGGCGCATTCTCACCGGCCTTTTCCGGCGCACGCTTCCGCCTCCAGCCTGAGTTTCAGGCATCGGCGGGTTTCACGCTCGACTACGAATTTGACAACGGTATGCGCTTCTTTGCAACGCCAAGTGTGACGCATCGCAGCCGGATCTTCTTCGAAGTGCCTAACAGCGACCTGATCAGCCAGGAAGGCGTCACACTGGTCAATGCGCGCGCAGGTTTGAGCTTCGCAGATGAGCGGTACGAAATCGCAGGGTTCATTCGCAATGCGTTTAACGAGGACTACCTGCTTGATGCAGGCAACACTGGCGGTGCATTCGGTATCCCGACCTTCATCCCGGCAGAGCCACGCTTTTATGGCATTCAGGTAACAGCGCGCTTCGGCGACTGATCCTTCGCAAGGTAATCACAAAACGGCCCGCTCATCCGATGGGTTGAGCGGGCCGTTTTTGTGTGGGGGCAGCATCGCTTATCAAAGACGCGCGCGCAGATCCATAAGATGCAGCGGCAGGGATAGCGCCAGCAGCACCGCCACCCACTCCCAGCCCGCACCGACAAGCGCTGCTCTCAAGGCAAGCACGATAAAGACCGCCGGACCCACAAGGCCGATTATTGTGGCAAGCGCCCATCCGCGCGTTTTGAGCCATACAGCTTCAAGCGCCAGCACTGCCAGCACAAGGTCGGCGGCGTGGCCGCTTGCGAAAAAGGACGCGAAAAACGTCTCGATCATCGGTGTTGCGCCGAATGCGCGCTAACCAAAGGGTCCGTTCAAATCCACGATCGCCCAATTGAGCAGCGCGGCAAAGCTCACCCAAAGCAGGTAAGGCACGAACAAAAGCGCAGCGTTTCTGGAATAGCGCCCACAATAAGCGATAAGCGACACAATTGAAGCGAGCAGGAAGGCGACCTCAACGAGCGCCCAATCGGGCCGTTCCATGCGGAAAAACAAGACGGACCAGCCGATGTTCAAGAACGCGTTCAGCGCGAACAGGCCGACAATCGTGTCTGATGCTTTTGGTGTAGGGGCCGCGCGCCAGGCTGACACTATCGCGGCAGTGTTCAATGCAAAAATGATCGTCCAGCCGACCGGAAAAACGACGTCAGGCGGGTTCCAGCCGGGTTTGGCAAGACCTTGATACCACGGTCCCAGATCGGTGATCGTTGCACCAAGCGCTGCCACCACGGTTGCGGCAATCGCGGCAACGATTGCTGGTAAAATCCAGGTTTTGCGTGGCGCCATCGGCATATGTGTGGTCAAATTCATGGGCGATCCCTCCTTATGCGTTGTGTGCCGCGCCTTCTTAAGAGCGCGCTTCAGAATTTTCCGGCCTCAGCCCCAGCAAATGCGCGGTGTCTTTGAGAAAGATTTTGACATGGGCGAGCGGCTTTTTGCGCACCAGCTTCTTGTGCATATAGGCCTGCCAGGTGAGCTGCTGGACGTCCTTGTCATCGCACATATCGACAAAACGCTCGCGGCGTTTGTCCGATGAATACCAGAAGTATTGCATCATGCCCAAGATCCAGAAAACACGCCCGTGGTCCTTCATGAAGCGTTTGCGAGCGAGTTTGAGAGCTTTCGCCTCACCGGTCTTCAATGCTTGGGCAGCGGCTTGGGCCGAATAACGACCGCCGACCATGGCGTAGTAAATGCCTTCGCCCGATGCTGGCGCGACAATGCCAGCAGCATCGCCCGCAACGATCACATCGGCGCCATTGTCCCAGCGTTTCAAAGGCTTCAAGGGGATGGGTGCACCCTCGCGACGGATCGTCTCGCAGCGTGTGAGATCAAGCTGTGAGCGCATTTCGGAAACCGCACCGCGCAAGGAAAAGCCCTTGTTCGCGCTCCCCACACCAACGCTGGCGGTGTTACCATGCGGGAACACCCAGGCGTAGAAATCAGGCGACAATTTGCCCTGATAGAAAACATCACAGCGGTCAGGATCGAAATTGTCATTGCCGTTCTTGGGGTTGTTCTCAGGTGAGGCAATGATCTCGTGATAGGCGAAAACGCATTTCACCCTCTCTGCATTAGGCAGGGCTTGCTTTGCGACAGCCGAACGCGCGCCATCAGCGCCGATCACCATACGTGCGCGCACGCTCTCGATGGGACCACCGCGCTCGCGGCGGAAGGTGACCAGAGGGTGCGCTTCATCGTCGCGCTCGATCTTCTCGAAGGTTGCGGTGAGGCGCTCTGCCCCGCACTCTGCCGCACGCTCGCGCAGCCATTCGTCAAAGTGCTCGCGGTCAACCATGCCGACATAGCCGGTTTCGCCCACAGGCATATCGACCGCGCGACCAGAGGGTGCGATCATGCGGGCACACCGTGCGCGCGCAACCAGCAAGCTGTGCGGAATGTCAAAGTCTTCGAGCATACGCGGAGGCACCGCCCCGCCGCACGGTTTGATGCGCCCGCCGCGCTCCATCAACAGGACCGAGTGACCTTCAAGCGCCAATTCAGTGGCAGCGGTCGAGCCCGCCGGGCCACCGCCCACCACAACCGCGTCGTAAATCGTCTCAGTCATGCGAATGCTCCCTGCCCACTTTTCCGGACATTTGATGATTGGTTGGGCGGGGCGAGGCCCCTTTGCGTCGCGCGCACAGCCAGCCACGCAGCGACTACGAACAAAGCGCCTTCTGCGGCGAAGACCAGTTGGAAGGCAGAGCCATCGTCCAAGGCCCTGCGCCCAATGTCGACACCGAGCGAGCCGACGAGGCCGCCAAGACCAAAGGCGATGGCTTGGGCAGCGCCCCAGACACCCATCCGCACACCTTCGCGGGTGCGCTCGCCCGAGCCTGCCAAACCCATCATCGCGCCAATGGCGGCAACCGCGAACAAGCCATTGCAAAACCCCAGCGCAAAGACATTGGCATGGATCGGCCAGCCCGCACCGACCTTGGCTCCGAGCGCTAGGCAGGCGAGCGCTGCGGCGGAGCCCAGACACCCAAAGACAATCCAATGGCGAAGCTCGACCGGCATCCGGCCCTTGAACGCGCTCCCCCCGATCCCTGCGACTATCATGCCCGCCAGAACCCCGCCCGATTGCATCCCGCCAAGCCCGGTGCTCTCGCCCGGTGTCATGCCAAAGACGAGCCCTGCGAAGGGTTCGAGGATCAAATCCTGCATATTGAACGCCATCATTGAGGCGAAGATGAAGAGGGTGAAGCGGCGCGCGGCTTTCTCGGCGAATATCTCGCTCAAGGCTTCGCGGAAGCTTGGAGGGCTGGTGTCCTTGGACGTCTCCGCAAAATCGAAGGGCTCGCGCGGCTCTAGGCGGAAGGTTGCGAGCGCTGCGACGGTCAGGCAGGCGATGAGAAGGCCAGAGGCGACCCACCACAGTCGCTCAGGCGAGAAGGGGTCGATCAGCTGGCTCACCGTGATGGCTGACACCACGATCCCTGCGATCATCATGATCCATGTGACAGCGGCTGCTGCTGCGCGGCGCTCAGGCGCAACGCCCGATGCAAGCAGAGCCAACGCCGATGTGCCACTAGCGCCAACGCCAATGCCGATGAGCGTGTAGGCAAAAATGCCCAACGTTAGGCCAAGCCACCATTGCTCAGCGGTTATCAGCGTGGTCTGCACCGCAAGGCACGCGCCGAGCGCCAGCACGGCCAGCCCCCCCATAATCCAGATGGTGCGCCCTGCGCCCTTATCGGAGCCGTGGCCCCACAGCGGGCGGCACAATTGCACGGCGTAATGCCAACCAACAAGCCCTGCGGGAAGCGCTGCGGCAAGCGCATATTCGACCACCATCAACCGATTGAGCACGGTCGTTGTCAGCATCACCATCGCGCCGATGCTCGCTTGCACGAGGCCGATACGGATGATCGCGAACCACGTGAGGCCGCGCGTTCTTTCCAGAAGAGGAGAGGTGGATGCGTGCATCAGATATACCCACCAAGTCCCAGCGCCGCCGCGAGCATACCAAGCACATAGAGCGTCACGCCCACACCATTGTACCACGGCGCTTGCTTTTTGGGATTGCTGAGCAAGCGCGGCATGGCGGCAAATTGTGCGATCAAGACCGCTGCCACGACCAGAGCCGCGATGCTCTCACCCCAAGCCGCCAAAGCTGCGATCACCACGATCTGCGCAAGTGCCATCACCGCGCAAGCCAATCGTGCAGCCCTGCCAACGCCGAGCGTCACGGGAAGCGATTTAAGGCCTGTTGCCCGGTCGCCCTCGACCGCCTTGAAATCATTGAGGGTCATAATTCCGTGCGCGCCAAGGCTATAGAGTACGAGGGTGATCAGTACCTCCGCCCTCGGCATCGCGCCGAGCATGACCGCTGCGCCGGTAAACCAGCTGAGCCCTTCATAGGTGAGGCCGACCACCGCTGGACCTGTCCACCCGCTCGTTTTGAAGCGGAACGGCGGCGCGCTATAGCCCCATGCGAGCGCCAACCCCACGAGCGAGGCTGCAAACACCAGCGGGCCCAGCAACCACCCCACTAACGCCGACAAAGCGGTCGCGATCAATGCTATCCAGAGCCCCATGCGCCCCGGAATACGGCCAGAGGGGATGGGTCTGTCGGGTTCGTTGATGGCATCGACATGGCGGTCGAACCAATCGTTCACCGCCTGGCTGGTGCCGCAGACCAAAGGCCCTGCGAGCAAGACGCCGCCTGCGACGAACCATAGCCTGCCATCAAGCCCTGCACCAGACGAAACCGCCCCGCACATGAAGGCCCACATTGGCGGAAACCAGGTGATGGGTTTAAGAAGCTCCACCACATCGCCGGGGCGCGGTGAGCGTTTTTGGGAAAGAGATGCGGATTGCGCCGCTTCTTCACCCCGTGTGTCCTCCAACCGATCTTGCGGCAGCGGCGGTGTGCGAGTCGAGATGGCGGACCTCTCCATAAGTGGACAGGCTATGCTTGACAGTCCCTATCGTCAAATCTTTTTGACACTTAATGCACGCTATTCACGTTTTCTCGCACAATGTGTGCCGGTTGGTTTAAAAAAGCGGCGTGTTTTTCAGGGCAGGTTTAAGAAATTCTCGCCAATCAGAGCGCGGCGAATGGCCCTTAAAAGCTCGCTTTTAAGAGAATTGCCTGAGCCTTGCCCGGGCCTTGACTTGCGAAACGCAATTATTCGGTGTCGTCACCAGCCAGATTGCCAAGTCCGTGACGGTGGAGCTTGGAATAAAGGCTTTGGCGCGAAAGGCCGAGGATCTCGGCGGCTGATGCGCGGTTATCAGACGTGTATTCGAGCGCCGCTTCGATGCACAAACGCTCGATCAGATCGGTGCTCTCACGCACAATCTCTTTCAGCGACATCCGCCCAACAAGTTCGGTGAGTTGTTCAACCGAGCGAGGCATTTCTGAAGGTCCGGGAGGCAGATCGCGCAGACGCCGACCAATCTGACGAATAACAAAGGCATAATGCCCATCATCTTCACCCACGCGCACAGCAGAAAGTTCAATCTGCTCGCCTTCAAGATCGTCATTGAGGCGCAAAATCGTGCTGACATTGCGCGCGCAGCCGTGCTGATCGATTTGCCCCTCGATCAATTCAAGATCAATCCCGGGACGACCAATCCAATTTGACAAGCGTTGACCGTGGATGGGATCAATGCTGGGCGCCTGGACCATCTCAATGAAAGCGGCATTAGCGCTGACCACTTCGAGATTGGCATCGGCAATGACGAAGGCATCGGGCATTTGATCGACCAGTTCAAGAAGCGGGCCGACCGGCGCTGCCGCCGCTTCCTCGATTGTTTCCAGTCGGATGAGGAGCAATTTAGTGCGCTCCTGAATAAATCCGTTCGCATGAGCAAGAACCGTGCGCGATCCCTTGCTAACCGTCAACTCCACAGGCGAGGCGCTATTGGATGCAAGCGCTGCGCCAGCAAGTGACTGAAGCACTTCGCGCGAAGGTTTTGCCACGAATGTGGGCAGCTTTTTGCCCGCCAAACTACCGCTTCTCGCTCCGAGAAGCGAATGAGCCATCGCATTGGCCTCACGTATTTTGAGCGAAGCCGCTTCAACGATCACCATCGCTTCGCCGGAATGCTCGAACAAGGTGCGATAGCGCGCATCCAACTGACGCATTCTCAGATAATCACGCTCAAGCGATTGCTGGACTTGCAAAAGCCTCTGCTGCATCCGCCCGGCCTCGCGCATATCGCGGCCAAAGGCGATGGCGTGTTTTCCTGCGTCAATCGAGAGGATAGCATAGCGAATGGGCACATCCCCTTCGCGCGTCGAATGGTTCACCTGACGCCAGTGCTGCACCTCTCCGCGGCGGGCCGCAGCGAGCATTTCCATGACTTTGGGGCGGCTTTCAACCGTGACCGTGTCGATCCAGTTCAGGCCTTCCCAGCCATCGAAGCCGGGGAATTCCTGCGGATCGAAGGCCGTGTCAACGATCGTGCCGCTTTCATCGAGCACAAGCGTAATATCGCCTGCGACCATCGCAAGCTTGGTCGCTGTATCCGCATCAAGCGTATCAAACAGTTCTGCGGCTTTGCCGAAGGGGTTTTTTCCCTCGATCGAATGCTTGCGGGTCAGCATTGAGGAGCCTGCCTATACTAGCGTCTGCGCACGCACCTTCGCGGACTTCACCAACGCTTCTGCCACTTCAAGGGCGGCCCGAGCGTCGGCGCCGGTCCCATCGGCTCCCACTTCGGCAACAATTGCTGGATTCTGGTTGATCATTCGACCACCGACTAAAATTGATACTTCCGGATTGCGCGATGCAAGGCGCATTGCGGCAATAAAATTGCTTGCCGCGGCGCTAGGGCAATCTTTGGAGAGGGTCAATCCTATCAGGTCGAAGGATTCCTTGCTCAAAATGCTGAGAATCTCTCCGCGAGCCGGTTCAGAGAACAAGCAAGTGTCCCATCCTGCACGAGAAAATACGTTCTCAAGTATCTGAGGCCCCATGAAATGCTGGTCCCCTGGCATGGGGAAAAATATTGCACTTTTTACAACAGTTGCAGTTGGCGCAATCAAATCTGGGGAAAGCGAAGAAAAATCGTGCATCACCTCGCGCAAACGCCACAAGCCCATTGTCACATCAACGAAATCGCACGAATCCTGCTCCCACCCCTCACCCAAACAGCGAGCGGCAGGGGCGAGCAATTCATCGTAAATCGCATCGATTTCAATGCCCTCATCGAGGAAAACCTGCACCCTTTTCATCAGCTGCGCGCGATCAAGCTGCACCAGGAGCTGCGCAAATTGGCGCACTTGTTTCAAGGAAATCGAGCGCGGGCTCGCAGCGGAACCATCTTCCCCCACATCCCCGGGTTTGGCAGTCTGAACACGAAAAAGCGCTGAAGCGTCCGCGCCATCAACAACCGAATTAAAAGCGTCCTGCACAAGCGCCATGGCCTTTTGTCCGCGCTGCGGTGACTTTCCAGCCGAACCCCAGCGATAGGAGCCGCCTAACGCGTCTTTTAAGGCAGAGCGCTTGGTGCCCCGGTCTTTAGTTGATCGGGATCGCTGCGACTTGGGATCAGGCGAAGTGAAAAACGCCATGCCAGTGCCCTCCGGGCTCCCGGCTGTTGATCTCCGGGACTGGCGCGCAAGCGTGTCGAAGCTGGCTCGGATTGAAAGCGCGTCGGAACTGGCGAGGTCGAAAGTGCTTCGACTCCTAAGCCACCAGCGTCTCTCATTTAGCCGATATCGCGTGCAGATGCAATTGCTCGGCGAACATGAGGTCACCGTAAGAGGTCACCGCAATAAGCCTGATGTCCACTTTTATTTACGTCCAAACAATTTGACACTCGATCAGGAGAGGAGTAGAAATCCAACTCAGAGAAAAGGGCGAAAAATTAGAGGATGGAACACGCAGCACACACCTCCCGGACCGGATCGCCCCTCCTGCAGGAGCAGCAAGGGCGAAAAGATCGAGGAAAAAGGGGGTCGCTTTACTCACCAGAGGAGCGGCAGCGGCGTGACGAATCGGTCTGGACCATCGTTCAAGGTGTGCTCGCCCCTCTTCAGTTTATCGTATTTCTCGTCAGCCTTGGCCTTGTCGTTCGGACTTTGATGACCGGCGAAGGTGCATTTGCCGCCGATGTCTCGATCGTCGTCAAAACCTTTGTTCTTTACACGATCATGGTGACCGGCTCGATCTGGGAGAAGGTCGTGTTTGGCAAATGGCTGTTTGTGCCCGCCTTCTTCTGGGAAGATGTGTTCTCGATTGCAGTACTGGCGCTGCACACGGCCTATCTCGTGATGCTTTTTGCGGGGCTTGGCACGGTTGAGCAGCGGCTTGGCGTCGCTTTGGCCGCCTACGCGGCTTATGTGATCAACGCAGGGCAATTCCTTTGGAAACTGCGCATGGCGCGCCTGCAAGGGGCTGCGGCTCAGCCAGGTTCAGGGGCGGTGCCAGCATGAATGTCGCTACGACTCTCTCAGGCTGCGATGCCCCCAAGGCCGACACAGTCTCCCGCCCGGTCCTGCGCGAACGCGGGCAGCGCGAAGTGTTCTGCGGGCTCACTGGTATCGTCTGGCTCCACCGCAAGATGCAGGACGCCTTCTTCCTGGTGGTCGGTTCACGCACCTGCGCGCACCTGCTGCAATCGGCCGCGGGCGTGATGATCTTTGCAGAGCCGCGCTTTGCCACCGCCATCATGGAAGAACGCGACCTTGCGGGAATGGTCGATGCGCAAGATGAGCTTGACCGCGTGGTTCAGCGCCTGCTCGACCGCCGCCCTGACATCAAGACGCTGTTCCTTGTGGGCTCGTGCCCTTCGGAAGTGATCAAGCTCGACTTGGCAAAAGCCGCCGAGCGTTTGGGCGCGCAATATATGCCGCGCGTTCGCATCCTCAATTATTCGGGCAGCGGGATCGAGACGACTTTTACGCAAGGCGAAGACGCCTGCCTCGCAGCGCTCGTCCCTGAAATGCCGACCGCCGATGAAAGCGCTCCCAAGCAGCTTCTCATGGTGGGCGCGCTTCCCGACATTGTCGAAGATCAGTTTCTGCGCCTTTTCTCTCAGCTTGGAGTTGAAAACGTGGGCGTTCTGCCCGCTCGCAACGCCCGCGACCTACCGCCTGTGGGCGCGAACACGCGCTACATCCTCGCTCAGCCCTTTCTCTCAGACACGGCGATGGCTTTGGAAGATCGCGGGGCGAGCCGCATCGAGGCGCTCTTCCCCTTCGGCGTGGAAGGCACCAGCGACTGGCTGCGCGCTATCGGACGCGAGTTTGGCGTGGACCAGCGCCACGTTGAAGGCGTGATTGCGCCGGGCCGTGAACGCGCCGCCCGCGCGATTGAGCACAGCCGCGCAGCGCTCGAAGGCAAGCGCATCAGCTTCCTGCCAGACTCACAGTTGGAAGTGCCGCTAGCACGGTTCCTTCACACCGAGCTTGGCATGGAGCCGGTCGAGGTGGGCACGCCCTATCTCCACCGTACCCACTGCGCTGGCGACCTTGCGCTTCTCCCAGAAGCCACTCGGATCAGCGAAGGCCAGCACGTCGACAGCCAGCTTGACCGCGTGCGGTCTGACAAGCCCGACCTCACCGTCTGCGGCCTTGGTCTTGCCAATCCGCTCGAGGCAGAAGGCTTCACCACCAAATGGGCGATTGAGCTCGTTTTCTCCCCCATCCACGGGTTCGATCAGGCAGGTGACCTCGCCGAACTCTTCGCGCGGCCCATGCGTCGGCGTGACAGGCTGGAGGTGTAGCAATGCAGCTTTCGGTCTGGACATATGAAGGCCCGCCCCATGTCGGCGCGATGCGTGTCGCCACCGCGATGAAGGGGCTGCACTACGTCCTGCACGCGCCGCAGGGTGACACCTATGCGGACCTGCTCTTCACCATGATTGAGCGGCGTGGGTCACGCCCGCCGGTGACCTACACGACTTTTGAAGCGCGCGACCTTGGCAAAGATACAGCGCAGCTTTTCCAAGACGCCGCAATGGACGCGATCGAGCGCTTCAAGCCTGAGGCGATCATCGTGGGCGCGTCGTGCACCGCAGAGCTTATTCAAGATGATCCGGGCGGCCTCACAGACGCGATGGACCTCCCCTGCCCTGCAATTCCACTGGAACTGCCTAGCTATCAGCGCAAGGAAAACTGGGGTGCGGCAGAGACCTTTTACCAGATCGTGCGCCATCTCGCCGATCAAAGTGTGACGCCGCAGCCGCGCGAAGGCCGCAAGGCGCGCGCGAACATCCTCGGGCCCACGGCCCTCGGCTTCCGGCACCGCGATGACCTTATCGAGGTCCGCAAAATCCTTGAACAATTGGACGTTGAAGTGAACCTCGTCGCGCCTCTCAATGCGCGGCCCTCCGACATAGCGCGCATTGGCAATGCCGACTTCAACATCGTCCTTTACCCAGAAATCGCAGATGAGGCGGCCCGCTGGCTCGAACGCACGTTCAAGCAGCCACGCATCCGCTCAATCCCATTCGGAGTGAGTAGCACTCGTGCATTCATATCCGAAGTCGCCGAGCTGGTGGGTGCAGATCCCACGCCTGCCCTCGGCGACACCAATTCCCGGCTCCCGTGGTGGAGCCGCAGCGTCGATTCGACTTACCTCACCGGCAAGCGCGTCTTCATCTTTGGCGATGCGACCCACGCGGTGGCCGCCGCGCGCATTGCCCGCGATGAGCTTGGCTTCGAGGTCTGCGGGCTTGGTTGCTACAATCGCGAATTTGCCCGCGACGTGCGCGAGGCGGCGAAGGACCACGGGGTCGAGCCGCTGATCACCGACGACCACTTGGAGGTCGAAGAAGCCATCGCCAAGGCCGCGCCTGAAATGGTTTTGGGAACGCAGATGGAGCGGCATATTGCCAAGCGTTTGGGCATCCCTTGCGCTGTGATCTCTGCGCCCGTTCACGTGCAGGATTTCCCTGCGCGCCACAGCCCCCAAATGGGTTTTGAAGGCGCGAATGTCATTTTCGACACTTGGGTCCACCCGCTGGTGATGGGCTTGGAAGAGCACCTTCTCACCATGTTCCGCGAGGACTTTGAGTTCTCCGACGAGGCAGGCGCCTCGCACCATGCGGCGCACGCACCCAGTCCTTCTTCTTTAGGCACGGCGCATAAGACTCCAATGGCTCAGGAGGATGAGGTAGTGCCCGAGCCCGAGGTGACCGAACTCGACAGCCCGGCATGGACTTACGAGGCCTCACGCGAGCTTAAGAAAATCCCCTTCTTCGTGCGCGGCAAAGCCAAGCGCAACACGGAAGCCTTCGCTGCTGAATTTGGCAGGGGCGAGATCGATCTAGAGACACTTTACGATGCGAAGGCGCATTATGCACGGTAAGGCAAACGCCTCTGCTGCCCGCGCAAAAGCGCCGGTCAATGTGGTGATCGTCACGCTCGACAATCATTTGAAAGGCGCTGTCGAACGCGCCAATGCACAGCTTTCTCGCGACAATATCTGCCTAACGCTCCACGCAGCATCCGAATGGGGCGCGGACCCCGCCGAGCTTGCAAAATGCGAAGAGGCCATCGCCGAGGCGCATATCGTCATCACCACGATGATCTTCCTCGACGATCATATGCGCGCCATCCTGCCATCGCTCGAAGCGCGGCGCGAAGAATGCGATGCGATGGTGTGCCTCATGTCCGCAGGCGAGATCGTGAAGCTCACGCGCATGGGCGGCTACCGCATGGATGCGCCCGCCAAGGGGCCATTGGCGCTCCTCAAAAAACTGCGCGGCTCGCCGAAAAAAGGCGCAAGCTCTGGTGCAGGGCAGATGAAGATGCTGCGGCGTCTTCCAAAGATCCTCAAATTCATTCCCGGCACAGCGCAGGATGTGCGCGCCTATTTCCTCACCCTGCAATATTGGCTTTCGGGTTCGGACGAGAACGTCATCGCCATGGTGCGCGCTCTGATCGATCGATATGCAGCCGGAGAGCGCGAGGATCGCCGGGGCGAAACGCACGCTGAGGCTCCAATCGAATACCCCGAGACGGGTGTCTATCACCCCGGCGCTGAGCAGCGGATTTCCGAAAGTCTCCGCATCCTTCCCAAAGCGCGCTCCCACGACAGCGGCGGTAAGAATGGGACTGTGGGCCTCGTGCTCCTGCGCTCCTATCTGCTTGGCCGCGATGCGGGGCATTACGACGGCGCGATTGCAGCATTCGAGGCCGCTGGCCTTAAGGTCGTGCCCGTATTTGCAAGCGGGCTCGACGCGCGTCCTGCAATTGAAAAATTCTTTGTCGAGCGCGGCAAACCCACCGTCGATGCGATTGTAAACCTCACCGGCTTCAGCCTCGTCGGCGGCCCTGCCTACAACGACAACGAAGCCGCGCGCCAGGTGCTGGGCGAAATGGACCTGCCCTATATCGCTGCGCACGCGATTGAGTTTCAGTCGATTGAGGATTGGCAAAAACGCGAGCAAGGGCTCTTGCCCCTTGAGCAGACCATGATGGTTGCGCTTCCAGAACTTGACGGGTCCACCGCGCCCAGCGTTTTCGGCGGACGCTTTGGTGAAGCGGGAAGCGTGTGCAATGGATGTGACCGCCACTGCGAGCGCACCGTTTCGGAGCACGTTCGCCCGATGCAAAGCTGTCCTGAACGCGCAGAGGCTTTGGCGGCCCGCGTTGCCAAGATCATCGCGCTTCGTCGCGAAGAGCGAGCCACCCGCAAGTTGGCAGTGGTGCTGTTCAACTTCCCACCCAATGCGGGCGCAACCGGGTCTGCGGCGTTTCTCTCTGTGTTCCAATCGCTCTATGCGACGCTCAAGCGCCTCGATGCCGAGGGTTACGATGTCGAGGTGCCCGAAAGCCTCGAAGCGCTTCAGGACGCGATCCTTAAAGGCAATGCGGACCGCTTTGGCTCAGACGCAAACGTCGCAGCGCGCGTGCCCGCCGACGAGCACGTGCGGCGCGAGACGCATCTTGCCGAAATCGAAGCTGCTTGGGGCCCTGCACCCGGAAAAGCGCAATCCGACGGCTCCAACATCCACATCTACGGCGCGCATTTCGGCAATGTCTTCGTCGGCGTGCAGCCTGCGTTCGGATACGAAGGCGATCCCATGCGCCTCCTGTTCGAAGGCGGTTTTGCTCCGACCCATGCCTTCAGCGCCTTCTACCGCTGGATCCGCGAGGACTTTGGCGCTCACTCGGTCCTGCATTTCGGCACCCACGGCGCGCTGGAATTCATGCCCGGCAAGCAAGCAGGCATGAGCGGGCGCTGCTGGCCTGAACGCCTGATCGGCGATCTTCCCAACTTCTATCTCTATGCGGCGAACAACCCTTCTGAAGGAATGCTGGCCAAGCGCCGGTCTGCGGCAACGCTCATAAGCTATATGACCCCGCCGCTTGCACAAGCCGGGCTCTACAAGGACTTGGCCGAACTCAAGGCCAGCGTTGAGCGCTGGCGCATGGGCGCGGATGAAGCGGAGCGCGAAGACCTCGCGCAATTGATCGCCGATCAGTGCGAGGCGCTCGACATCGAAATGGGGGATATTGGCGATCTTTCGGGTCGCCTTTACGAGCTTGAGCAAACTCTCATTCCGCATGGCCTCCATGTGCTGGGCAGCAACCCGGTGGGCGAACAACGCGAGGATATGCTTGATGCGATGATGGAAGCCGCAGAAGACGGCGACCGCGAGGCGCTCAGCGCCAAGATCGACGCCTGCGACGAACTCGGTGCACTCATTCACGCACTCGACGGCGGATACGTCCAGCCAGCACCCGGCGGCGATATTGTCGCAAACCCTGAGGTGCTTCCAACGGGCCGCAATATCCACGGCTTCGACCCCTTCCGCATCCCTTCTGCCTACGCCTGTATGCAAGGCGAAGATCAGGCCGAAAAGCTCATCGCGCGCCATGTGGCAAGCGGCGAGCCCTTCCCGCAAAGCATCGCCATGGTGCTGTGGGGCACTGACAATATGAAAACCGAAGGGGTTCAGATTGCGCAAGCAATGACCCTCCTCGGAGCGCGGCCGCGTCGCGATTCCTATGGGCGTCTAGCAGGCGCCGAGTTGATCCCACTCGAGGAATTAGGCCGGCCGCGCATCGATGTTGTGATGACCCTCTCGGGCATCTTCCGCGACCTTTTGCCCCTGCAAACACGGATGCTGGCAGAAGCAGCTCTTCTGGCCTCACAGGCGGATGAGCCGCTTGATCAGAATTTCGTGCGCAAGCACTCGCTCGCGCAGCAAGAGGCGCATGGTTGCGACATCGAAACCGCCGCGCTTCGCGTTTTTTCTAACGCCGAAGGAGCCTATGGCGCGAACGTCAATCAGATGATCGAAGGCGGCGTTTGGGCGGACCCGGACGAACTCGCCAATGCGTTCGAGGTCAACAAAGGCTTTGCCTACGGGGTTGGCGGCAAGCCTGTGCAGCAGCGCGCCCTCCTGCAAAGCCACCTTGCCGACGTCGATTTCACCTATCAGAACCTCGAAAGCGTGGAACTGGGCATCAACGATGTTGACCAATATGTCGACGGGCTAGGCGGTGTGAGCCGCTCGGTTTCGAAGGCCAAGGGTAAGGACGCGCCCGTCTACATCCTTGATGCGACACGCGGGAAGCCCAAGGTGCGCACGCTCTCGGAGCAAATCGACCTTGAGGCGCGCACACGCACGCTCAACCCCAAGTGGTTTGAGGGGATGCTTGAACATGGTTTTGAAGGCGTGCGCGCGATCGAAGGCCATGTGAATTCAACCTTCGGCTGGTCCGCCACAACGGGCCAGGTCCAGCCGTGGGTCTATCAAAAAATCTCCGAGACATTTGTGCTCGATGAAGAAATGCGCCGGCGCTTGGCGACGCTCAATCCAAAGGCAAGCGCGCGCGTTGCAGGCCGCCTTTTGGAAGCGTGCGACCGGCAATTGTGGGAGCCTGATGAAGCGACATTGGAAGCGCTCCGTACGGCCAATGACGAGCTCGAAGACCGCCTCGAAGGCGTCTTTGTGGCGGAAAATTAAGGGATCGAGGCGAACTCATGAATCTTCACACACCCAAACAAGGCTTCAATCGCCCCGATGGCGAGGGCTCTGTTCAGGTCCAGATGGACCCGCGTGACCAGATCAAGGGCGCGAAGGTTTTTGCCGTTTATGGAAAAGGCGGGATCGGGAAATCGACTACCTCCTCGAACCTTTCGGCGGCTTTCTCAAAGCTTGGCCACCGCGTCCTGCAAATCGGCTGCGATCCCAAGCATGACAGCACGTTCACGCTGACCAAAAAGCTGATGCCGACGGTGATCGACGTGCTTGAGACGGTCGAATTTCACTCCGAGGAATTGCGGCCCGAAGACTATATGTTCGAAGGCTATAATGGCGTCATGTGCGTCGAGGCAGGTGGCCCTCCGGCTGGCACGGGCTGCGGCGGTTATGTCGTGGGGCAGACGGTGAAGCTCTTGAAGCAGCACCACTTGCTCGAAGACACCGATGTGGTGATCTTTGATGTGCTGGGCGATGTTGTGTGCGGCGGTTTTGCCGCGCCTTTGCAGCACGCAGAGCGCGCGGTTGTGGTCGCAGCGAATGATTTTGACAGCATCTTTGCAATGAACCGCATCGTTGCGGCGATTGGGGCAAAATCAAAGAATTACGACGTGCGCCTTGCCGGCGTTATCGCCAATCGTAGCCGCGAGACGGACGAGATCGATCGTTTCTGCGACCAGATCGGTATGCAGCGGCTCGCACACTTCCGCGATGTCGATGAAATTCGCCGCTCGCGCCTCAAGAAATGCACGCTGTTTGAAATGCCCGACAGCCCTGAGGTGATCGAGGCTCAGAACGAGTATTTGCGGCTCGCAGCCATGCTTTGGGCAGGCGTTGAGCCGACCTCGGCTGAGCCGATGAAGGACCGCGACATCTTTGACTTTCTGGGGTTTGAGTGATGGCGACACACGCACCTCAGCGCCTTGATGCGCCCTACACCGCTCGCCGGGAAGCTTTGGCGACCTATTTCGACAGCACCGCCAAGCAGGCGTGGATCGATCTCACCTCTGATGCAAAAGTCAGCGGAATTCGCGCCACGGTGCGCGCAGGACGCGATGAGATGCGGCGGACTTTGGTGAGCTGGCTTCCCACCGACCTGCGCCGCACGCGGGTGCTTGATGCAGGCTGCGGCACGGGCGCGCTGGCACTCGAAGCCGCGTGCCTTGGCGCAGATGTGACCGCTGTTGATGTCGCAGGCGGGCTCGTCGAAGTCGCCAAAAGCCGCGCCACAGGTTTCTGCGGCCATGGCAAAGTGCGTTGGCGCGCAGGCGATATGCTCGATCCTGAACACGGGCATTTCGCCCATGTGGTCGCGATGGATTCGCTCATCCACTATTCGCCCGACAATCTCGTCGACGCATTGGAAGAGCTTTCCACGCGCACGAGCGGTTCGATCCTCTTCACTTTCGCCCCTCACACAGCCCTGCTTGGCGCGATGCACACGGTCGGCAAGGTCTTTCCAAAGAGCGATCGTTCACCCGCGATCGTACCCGTGGCTGAAGATGACCTTCGCAAACGCCTTCAACGCCTTGAAGGATGGAGCATCGGGCGCACCCAGCGCATCTCAAGCGGTTTCTACAAAAGCCAGGCCCTGGAATTGGTCAGGACTGGGGAGTTAGTGCGAAACCCATGAGCCAGCGCCAGCGCCCTTCCTATCAATTTGCCCGCATGATCGCGGATTTGATGCCGTTTGCCGATGCGGCGAGCAAGGAGCTGCCTTTGTCGCGGCTGCTGCGCTTGTCGCTGTTTCAGGTGAGCGTCGGGATGGCGATGGTCTTGCTGAGCGGCACATTGAACCGCGTCATGGTGGTGGAACTTGGCACGCCCACATGGCTGATCGCGACGCTGATTGCGGTGCCCATGCTGGTTGCCCCGTTCCGCGCGCTTATCGGGCATAAGTCTGACCGTCATGTCTCGGCCCTTGGCTGGAGGCGCGTGCCGTACATCTGGTTTGGCACCATGATGCAGTTCGGCGGGCTTGCGATCATGCCTTTCGCGCTGCTTTTGCTTGAGCTTGAAGGGCGTTTCGAGATCGGCCTTGTGGCAGCGGCAGTGGCATTCTTGCTCACCGGGCTTGGCTTCCACGTGACGCAAACCGCAGGCCTCGCGCTCGCGACCGACCTCGCGCCTGAGGACAAACGCCCGCGCGCCGTCGCGCTCCTCTACGTTATGTTGCTGGTCGGGATGATGCTCGCCGCTTTCGTCATTGGCGGGCTGCTTATCGACTTTAGCCCCACGCGCCTCGTGCAAGTGATACAGGGCGCTGCACTTCTCACCATGGTGCTCAACCTTGTGGCCTTGTGGAAGCAAGAGGCACGTGCGCCTGAACGCACCAAAGCGGACCCTGATGCGCCAAGCTTCAGCGAGCTTTGGAACGACTTCGTGCGCGATGGCCGCAATGCACGCCTCTTGACCGCCATCGGCATTGGCGCTGCGGGCTTCGCAATGCAGGACGCGCTGCTTGAGCCGTTTGGCGGGGAAATCCTGGGCCTTTCCGTGGGCGCGACCACCGGGCTTACCGGCGCATGGGCGCTGGGTGCGCTGATCGGTTTTATCTATTCGGGTCGCCGCATGACGCTTGGCGCTGACCCGCTTCGCCTTGCAGGGCTTGGCCTTGTAATCGGGGTCAACGCTTTCCTTCTCGTCCTGTTTGCAGGGCCCTTTGGTTCTGCCGCCATGCTCTATGCAGGCGCGCTTCTCATCGGGCTGGGCCTTGGGCTCTTCTCGGTTGGCACCCTTATCGAAGCGATGGCGCTCGCAAAATCCGAAACCGCAGGGCTTGCGCTTGGCGCATGGGGCGCGGTGCAGGCAACGTGCGCAGGCGGCGGGATTGCCCTTGGCGGAGCGCTTCGCGATTTCATCGCCTGGATCGCAGCCGCCGATGCGAGCGCCACCATCGCTACGCGCGCAAGTGGCTACGCAGCCGTTTATATCATTGAAATCCTGCTGCTTATTGCAGGGCTCGCCGCGATTGGCCCGCTTGTCGGGCGCACTCGCATCTCCTCCATCGAAACACGGAACAAATCAGACCAACCCTTTGGTCTGCAGGAGTTCCCAACATGAACCGCTTGCTCGGGATAGAGCGGTCCAAAAGCCGAAAGGGCTCACTGCAGGGGCCCTTGATTATGACCAAAGGAACGTACCATGGGTAACGTATATATTGCCGGGCTTTTCGACGTAGCCGAGCTCACCTTCATCTTGTTCTTCATATTTTTCGTGGGGTTGGTGATTTATCTCAACCGGGAAAGCCGCCGCGAAGGCTATCCGCTTGAACATGAGCAATCGGGCATCATTGATCGCGGAGTTCCGCTGTCTGACGGCGGCAAGAAAACCTTCCACCTGCCACACGGGCGCGGCACCTATGTTCCAGAAGACGTGCCGCGCGATGAGCTTTCAAAAGTCGGGAATATTCCGGGCAAGCAAACCTTTGGCGCAGCCGGCGCTCCGTGGGAGCCAACCGGTGATGCGATGGCCGATGGCATGGGCACCGCAGCCTTTGCCATGCGCGAGGATTATCCCGACCTCACTTATGAAGGCCACCCACGCATCGTGCCGATTGCAAATGCTGTTCACGCGATGGAAATTGCCGCGATGGATCGCAATCCCGTTGGTCTGCCGGTCTATGCCGCTGACAAGAAGAAAGCGGGCGTGGTGAGCGATGTCTGGGTTGACCAGTCGGAGCACATCATCCGCTATCTCGAAGTGACCACCAATTCGGGCAAGAAGGTTCTGGCTCCCATGCCGTTCTGCGCTGTGCAGGGCAAAAGCTGGCTGGGAGGCCTGATGCCGATTGTCGATGACCAAGTAGAGCTGATCGACATCGAAGCGATCCGCGCTGACCAGTTTGACAGCGTTCCCACTGTGAAGACCGCTGGTCAGATCACCCGCCTGGAAGAGGACAAGATCCAGGCCTATTATGGCGGCGGCTATACCTACGCCCTGCCGGAGCGTTCTGAGCCATGGATCTAACCACCAAACCCAACACACACTCCGCTTCATCAGTGCGTGAGGCATCATCGAGCGCACCTGCGCGCGCCCTGTCAAGGGAAGCGCAGGAGCTTGAGACGCAAGGCCCGCGCGCGCATGGCGATCCGATGGGCACGCCCCAGCCGCAAGAGGCAATCTTGTGGAAAGGGCGGCCTGACCGGGCGCTATTGGCAAGAACCGCGTTCCACACTTACAAAGTGGGAGGCTACTTTGCCCTGCTCGTCGCGATTTCAGCGGCTTTGGGCAATGTAACGACGGCGGTTGTGTGTGCGGGGCTTGGCGTTATGGCGGTGGCGATCCTTTATGGTCTTGCCGCCATCAGCGCTCGGACGACGCTTTATATTCTGACTGACACACGGCTGATCCTGCGCATCGGCATGGCGATTGAGACACGGGTCAACCTGCCCTTGAAGCACGTCCAATCGGCCAATCTGCGCGAGCGAGGGCATGGGTTTGGCGACATCGCCCTTACCCTCGCGGGCGAGCGTTTGCTTGGCTATGCCCTGCTGTGGCCTCATGCCCGCCCGTGGCGTTTTGCCAGCCCGCAGCCGATGCTGCGCGCCGTGCCTGAGGCAAAAGCCCTCGCCGCGCTTCTGGCAAAGACTTGCGCAATGCACGCGCCGCTTGAGCAAAATTTGATCCAAATCAATGAAGCGAGCGTCGCACACGCCGATACGGGTACCAACACCGGCCCTGATGCGGGCGCATTGGAAGGGGCCAGAGCATGATTGTTCGCGAATATGAGAAGGAAGAGATCACCGTCCACCGCGTGCCGATCATGCTGATGGGCGGCATTATCACGATCAGCCTTGCTCTGACCACGGCCGTCACGCTTGGCTTTTTCGAACGGCAGGCCATCCCAAGCGAAGCGCGCGAGCAAGCAGGCACACAGATGACAGCCTCGCGCTCACTCTATTTCTACGATGAGGCCGATGGCTCGGTTCGGGTCGAGGATGCGCAATCGGGCGAAGAAATCGCTCGCTTTGGGGTGGGGACAGGCGGCTTTGTGCGAACAAGCGTGCGCGGCTTTGCCTATCAACGCCGAGTCAATGGAATTGGCCGCGAAGTGCCTTTTGAGCTCATCGCGTGGGACAATGGGATGCTGACCCTGCTCGACCCGACCACGCAAAAAAGCGTCGAATTGCACTCCTTTGGCGAAGGCAATCGCCAGACTTTTGCAAACTTCCTGATCAAGGAGCCGGGATAATGGCCAGCATTGCGGTTCAGAGGGCAGTCACGGGATCGACTGACACAAGCTCGCCACTTCTGGCCGGGTTCACCCCGCCCGATGCGCGCGTCTTCGATGCGCCCTGCACGATTACGGTCGAGCAAAGCTCTGAGCATTTTCATGCCCATGTCGAATTGCCGACAAGCGTCCTGATGGAAGCAGGCGACAAGGTGCGTGTGCACGGCGCGCCCATATCCATCCCATTTGGCTCTCGCCAGGTATTCGAGCGCAAGGCGACAATCACCCGGGCGGGCCCGATCAGGCGCGCCCTCACGCGGGTCGGTGCCTATTTCGACCTTGCCGAGCTCTACGAGGTTAGTTTCAACGCCGGGAGGATCAAATGAACGCTCACGCTCAGCTCAAAGCTGACCCCAATCACGCTCACGGCCACAAAATGATGACCAGCGAAGAAGCGATGGCTCTGGCCACCAAGGACACAGTGCTGACCCCGCGCTTCTACACCACCGATTTTGACGCGCTGGATGCGATTGACGTAAGCCTCGTGCGCGAGGAATGGGACCAGCTTATCGCCGATATGGTTGGCGATCCCAACAAGACTCACTTTCGCCACAAGGGTGACTTTGCCGGTGTGATTGAGGCGTTGGAGCCGGAACTGCGGGCTGAATTTACCGATTTTCTGGTAAGCTCGATGACGAGCGAATTTTCAGGCTGCGTGCTTTACGCAGAGATCGCCAAGCGAACCAAGAACCCGGACGTGAAGCAGCTTTTCAAACTGCTCGCACGCGATGAAAGCCGGCACGCTGGTTTTATCAATGAAAGCCTCAAAGATGCTGGCATCGGCGTCGATTTGGGCTTTCTCACCAAAACGAAGAAATACACCTATTTCCGCCCGAAATTCATCTGGTACGCGGTTTATCTCTCTGAAAAGATTGGATATGCGCGCTATATCACGATCTATCGGCACTTGGAAAAGCACCCGGAAAACAAATTTCACCCAATCTTCGACTGGTTCGAGGAATGGTGCAATGACGAGTTTCGCCATGGTGAAGCGTTTGCGATGTTGATGCACGCGGACCCGGACCTTTTGAAAGGTCATAACAAGCTGTGGATCCGGTTTTTCCTCCTCTCGGTTTATGCCACCATGTATGTGCGCGACCATGCGCGGCCCGTCTTCCACAAGGCGCTCGGCGTTGACCCGACCGAGTATGATTACGAGGTCTTCAAAGTGTGCAACACAATCGCGCGGCAGGTCTATCCGGTCGAGCTCGACATCGACAATCCCAAGTTTCGCGCGGCGATGGAGGCGCTTCGCCAAGCTGCAATCCGTATTGAGGATGGCAAGGCGCAAGGTGGTCTTGGCGGCCTCGTCAAGCGCGTGAGCGGCATGGCGGGCGCAGGGTTCAACTTTGCCCGGATGTACTTCATGCAGCCCAAAACCAATGAGCTGCCCACCAAAATCAGGCTTCATCCTGCATGGTGAGTTGGAGCGGCCATATTGTCCCGTTCATCGTGACGCTGGTCATCTGGTTTATGGCCACTGGCCTCATCGCGTTTTTCGCGAATGCCGGAGGCGAACCCCGCGCGCGCGGCGCATTTCGGCGCAGCGTTGCCGTGGGCGGCGTAGTGGGTGTTGCCGGGCTCATCGCTATCCTTTTCGCTTCGGCCAGCGTTTCGCTTGGCGCGATCTACCTTGCCTTTACAGGCGCGTTGATGGTCTGGGGCTGGCATGAAATCGGCTTTCTCACAGGCGCCTCGGCGGGCCCGCGTCGCGAGGTACAAAGCCTTGGGGTGCGCGGGTTTGAGCGGTTTACTCAGGCTAGCGCCACTGTGATGCACCATGAAATCGCTCTCGCGCTGACCGCGCTCATGCTGATCTCACTCTCGTGGAATGCGCCCAATCAGATCGGAGCGACGGTGTTTGTGCTGATGTTCGCGCTTCGCCTCTCGTCAAAGATCAACCTCTTCATCGGCGTGCCCAATTCATCCGTTGAAATGATGCCGCAGCATTTGGGGTATCTTAAAAGCTATTTCGGGCGCAATCGCATGACCTTTGTGCTCGCTCTATCCATCGCCGCGATCATTGCGCTTGCTGCTTGGTTTGCTTCGCTAGCCATGACAGCGCCTGCGGGTAGCCCCGAAATGGTGGGGGCAAGCCTTCTCACCGCCTTGTGCCTTCTTGGCGCACTTGAACATCTATTCTTGGCCCTGCCGTTTCGCGACGGGATGCTGTGGGGCTGGGCTTTTAAAGGCAGGAGCGATCCTGCATGACGCTTAAAACAAAACACACGAAAGAGCAGGGGGCACCCATGGATTTTGATGCATTTTTCGCCGAGCAGCTGGACGGCGTTCGCGAGGAAGGGCGTTACCGCGTCTTCACCGATATCAAGCGGCACTGCGGCAAGTTTCCGCATGCGACCCGCTTTATCGAAGACGACCAAGAGCAAACGACGCAGGCGGTGACCGTGTGGTGCTCCAACGACTACCTAGGCATGGGTCAGCACCCCAAGGTGATCGAGGCGATGCACTCAGTGCTCGACGAATGCGGCGCAGGCGCAGGGGGCACGCGCAATATCTCGGGCACCAACCACTATCACGTTGAATTGGAAGCCGAGCTTGCCGACCTTCATGGCAAGGAAAGCGCGCTTTTGTTCACCAGCGGCTATGTCTCGAACTGGGCCGGGCTTGGCACGCTTGCGAGCAAAATTCCGGGCTGTGTCGTGTTCTCCGATGCGCTGAACCATGCGAGCATGATCGAAGGCATCCGTCACAGCCGCGCGCCTTACAAGATCTGGAAGCACAATGATGTCGAAGACCTCGACCGTCTGCTTTCTGAATATCCCGCCGACACGCCCAAGCTCGTCGCGTTTGAAAGCGTTTATTCGATGGACGGCGATATCGCACCCATCGCCGACATCCTCGACGTGTGTGAAAAGCACGGCGCGATGAGCTATATCGACGAAGTGCACGCAGTTGGCCTCTACGGCCCGCGCGGTGGCGGCGTGGCTGAGCAAGAAGGACTGATGGACCGCATCACCGTCATCGAAGGCACGCTTGGCAAGGCGTTCGGCGTCATGGGTGGATATATCGCCGCCAGCCGCGATCTGGTTGATTTCGTGCGCAGCTTTGCCAGCGGCTTCATCTTCTCAACCGCCCTTCCCCCAGCGGTCGCTGCGGGCGCTGCGGCGAGTATCCGGCACCTGAAAGAGAGCAGCCACGAGCGCGACCTCCAGAAAGAGCGCGTTGCCGAAGTGCGCCGCCAGCTGGACATGATGAACATTCCGCACCTGCCCAATCCCAGTCACATCATCCCGGTGATGGTCGGCGATGCGGCCAAGTGCAAGATGATCAGCGACTGGCTGATGGACAATCACGGCATCTATGTGCAGCCGATCAACTATCCCACGGTGCCCGTCGGGACAGAGCGCCTGCGCCTCACCCCATCGCCCGTGCACGACAGCGGCGATATAACCCGCCTGATTAATGCGCTCAGTGAAATCTGGTCGATGTGCGAATTGGCAAGAGGTCGGATCGCGGCTTAGACCCACAGACGAAAGCTATAAGAAAAAGGCCCCGCTGGTTTTCCAACGGGGCCTTTTTCTTGTTCACCGGGCGATGAAGCCCGGTGTTCCTGCTAACTTATGCAGCTTTCGACTTATTCGTCGGTCGCATCAAGATATGCGATCACGTCAGCGCGGTCTTGTGGGTTTTTGAGGCCCGGAAATGCCATGCGGGTGCCTGGCATGAATTCACGCGGCGCTTCGAGATATTCAAACAACACTTCAGGCGTCCAAGTGACACCGCTGTTTGCGTTGGCTTCTGAATAGTTAAAGCCTTCAATTGAGCCAGCTTCGCGGCCCACAATGCCATAGAGCGATGGACCAACGCCATTTTTGCCTTCTTCAACAAGGTGGCAGGTGCGGCACTGGGCGAACACGGTTTCACCAGCAGCAGCATCGCCAGTCAGATCAGCAAAAGCGACATCGGCAGCGGGCTCTTCAGCCGGCTCTTCTGCGGCGGTTTCTTCTGCCATTTCTTCCGTTGCTGGCGCTTCTGCTTCGGGCTGTTTGCCACCACAGGCAGCCAGTGCCAGAACAGCGGGCACAAGGGCCGCGCCCATAACAATCTTACGCATAGGTATTTTCCCTTTTATTCGAGAAGACCCGCACCGGCGCAACCGGCTCAGCCCTTCCGAGATGTATCCCACGGAGCAAGAGATAAAGTATTTCTCACCCGGGTTCAACGGTCGATGAAGGCCAGCTGCACCCTCACTTACCTTTGATCACCGACTACATAACGGCTCTGTGGCGGCGTGGTTCCCTGCTGATTTGCAAAAGATTTTCCGCAATCGCTTTACGCCTCACAAATTGCGGTTGAGCGACTGCATCCAAACGAATGCCATTGCCTTTGATGGGACGCGCGCTAAACGATTGGCTTATGAAAACACTCGCATGGTACACAAAGCTTTCGCTCGCACTTACCGCGTTCGTCCCGTTCTATTTCATTGTCGCAGCCCTTGGCACTAAAGTCGGATTGTGGGGATGGATGACCGGGCTTGTCGGGATGACATTTACCGGCGGTCCATTCGTGCTTGGCATTGCCTTCGTGGTGGCGCTTATCGTTGTGATCATCGGGCTCATCAATTGGTCCGGGCGCAAAGCGGAAAAAACCGATGGGGTAAAACGCCCGCGCAGCAAAATGGTGATGGGTGTAGGGATCCTTGGCATGATTGTGCCGGTTGCCTTTGTTCTATTCGGCCTGACCGCAGCGTCCAAGGCCGACGGCAATCCCATCCACGACATCGCCACCGATACCGCCAACCCGCCCATGTTCTCAGCCGAGGTTTTGGCAGAGCGCGAAGCGGCTGGCGCCAATCCGGTGAACGATTATCAAAAGCCGCTGAGTGAAATCGAGATGTTCAAAGGCGCGCCGCCAGAGCTTGCGATCTTGAGCCATGCGCAGATCATCAATGACACCTATCCAGAGCTTTCGCCGCTCCCCCTAGGTGGGGCAAGCCGCGCCGATGCGGTCGCCGCTGTTGCCGCAGCAATGGGCTCAATGGGCTTTACCGACATCCGCCAGAACGCCGAAGAAGGCCGGGTCGAAGGGGTCGCGGAGACTTTCTGGTTTGGGTTTAAGGACGACGTTGTTGCGCGCATTGGCGAGGCTGAAATTGACTTCCGTTCGGTCAGCCGCGTGGGGCAATCCGATCTTGGCGCAAACGCTGCGCGCATTGCGACCTTGCGCGAAAAAGTCGCCACGCAAATCGGGCAGCGCTAGGTCCTATTTGAACGTCGCGATTGCGAGCGCGCTTCGCTGAAACACCGTCAGGACGCACAGTGCGGCGTAGGCGTAGGCGATTACAGCAAAATACGCCGGGAATAGGCACATAGCTACGAAAACCGCGATGGTTTCGCCGCCCTCTGCCAAGCCTGTGGAGTAGAAGAAGCTCTTCTTTCCGTGTGCCTGCGTCTCATCGCCGCGCTCGGCGGCGACCACGGCAAAGGCGAGGAAACTCACGCCAGTCAGCACGAAACTCGCGACAAGGACGAGCGCTGGAAGGGTGTTTGCGCTCGTTAAAACGCCGAAGCCCAAGGGCACGGAGACATAGAATGCGAAGTCTGCAACAATGTCGAAATAGCCGCCCAGGAGGGTTGGCTTTGTGGCCCGCGCAACCGCTCCATCGAGCCCATCCAGCAGGCGGTTTGCGACGATCAGAGCAAGGCTCCAGCCAATCTCACCCGAAGCTATCGCCGCTGCGCCGCCCAGCCCCAGGAACAGCCCGGCAAAGGTGAGCATATTGGCACTGACCCCAAGCCGCGCGATCCGCGCTCCAACCGCGTTCAACGGCGGGTCGATCAGCGGGCGCAATCTGGCATCAAACATTGCGCGAAACTACCACGTAACCAGCCCAATCCAAGCGCCCGTCATGGCCGTCGCGATATTGCCTGCAATCCAGCTTTTCATACCAAGCCCCGCCGCTTCGGCGCGGCGTTCAGGGCAAAGCGTGCCGATGGTGGAAACGAGCAAACCAACGGATGCGAGGTTCGCAACCCCGCACAGCGCATAAGTGACGATAAGCAGGCTGCGCTCTGACAAGGTGCCTTCGGGGAGCGCGGCAAGCTCCAGATAAGCGACATATTCGTTGAGGATGGCCTTAGTACCCATGAGGCCGCCCGCTGCCTGAGCCTCCGCCCAAGGCACGCCGATGGCCCACATGAAAGGCGCGAAAATCCAGCCGAAAATGCGCTTCAAGGTGATCGGCTCGCCCTCGATAAAGGGCAGCACCGCAAGGATCTGATCGGTCAGCGCAACCAGGGCGAAGACAACGATGATGATCGCGATGACCGCGAGGAACAGCTGCATCCCGTCCATCGTGCCCTTGACCACGGCGTCGATGGAGGACTCATATTTGAGCCCCTCCTCGCTGTCGTCTGCTTGCGTTTCCGCGTCGCCTGCATTGCCCGGCACCATGAGCTTTGCAATCAGCAGCGCGGCGGGGAGTGAGACGAGCGATGCGGAGATCATATGCCCCACCGCATCGGGCACGCTCTCGCGCAAGGTGGTGGCGTACAGGATAAGGATCGCGCCCGAAATCGTCGCCATCGCCAGCACCATGACCTGAAACAATTCAGCGCGGCTCATCTTCGCAAAATAGGCACGCACCACCAGCGGGCTTTCGACAACGCCAAGGAACATATTCGCCCCTCCTGACAAGCCGACAACGCCGCTGACATTGAGGCTTTTGCGCAGCAGGAATGACAGGCCGATTACCAACCACCTAAGCACACCCCAATGCCATAATAGCGCGGCGAGCGCGGAGAAGACGATCACCAAGGGCAGGATTTGGAAAGCGATGATCAGCGGGGCATCGGCACCCTCCTTCACCGCGAACGGCAGGTCAGCGCCGCCGAGATAACCGAACATATAGGACGAGCCCGCCAGCGTCGCGCGCTCGATGGCTGCGACCCCTTCATTGGCGAGAGTAATAACATCCCACACGAAGGGCACGCGCACGATCAATAGCGCCAGCGCCAATTGCAAGCCCAACGCGCCTGCGATCCATCGAAGGCTTGGCCGCGAGCCACGGTCCTCGCTGATCCCCCAAGCGATAGCGACCAGCAAAGCGATGCCGAAAATGCCACGAAATTGGTCGAAAAGCTCCACCTAGGCGTGCCCCTCAGCCCCGTCGCCAATCGTGGAATTTCTCCACCAGCGCGAGCAGTTTCTCAGGTTTCCTTACCTTCTTCCATTCACCGGCCGCAAACTTGTTTGCCTCAGACATCGTGGGATAGGGGTGGATCGTCCCGATGATCGCATCAAGCCCAAGCTTGTGCTTCATCGCCAGCGTGTATTCCGCCAGCATTTCGCCCGCATGATACCCCACGATCGTCGCGCCAAGGATGGTGTCTTTGCCCGGTTTGGTGAGCACCTTCACAAAGCCCTTTGTCTCGTTCTCGGCAATCGCGCGGTCGCTTTCGTCTAGCTCGTATTTCGTGACCTCGTATTCGATGCCTTGGCTCTTCGCCTCTACCTCATTCATGCCAACGCGGGCGATTTCGGGGTCGAGGAAGGTCACCGCGGGGATCACCGAATAGTCCGCCTTGAAGCGCTTAAACATCCCAAAGAGCGCATTGACGCTCGCATACCACGCTTGATGCGAGGCGACGTGGGTAAATTGGAACGGCCCTGCAACATCGCCGCAAGCGTAGATATTGGGGAATTTGGTGCCGAGGAATTCATCGGTGTTGACGGTTTTGGAGGTGTCGACGCCGAGCTCTTCAAGCCCGTATCCGGTGAGCCTTGCCGCGCGGCCCACCGCCACGATCAGCGTGTCGCAAGGCACTTCGGCCACGCCGCCATCATGCTCTGCGTAAACCACCCCGCCCTCGACGCGCACCGCATTGTGGCCGGTGAGGACGGTAACGCCTGCGTCTTCCAGAGTGGCTTTGGCGAGAGCCGCCACTTCAGGGTCCTCGCGCCCCATGATCTGGTCACCGCGCTCGATTTGCGTGACCTTCGAGCCAAGCCGCGACAGCGCCTGCGAAATCTCGCAGCCGATAGGCCCACCGCCAAGGATTACGACGCGCGAAGGGGGTTGTTCCATCGTCGCAAAGGCATCCCACATCGTATCGGAGGTGAGATAGCCTGAACCCTCAAGCCCCTCAATCGGTGGCACAAAGGGCGCGGCACCCGCTGCAATGATGATGGAGCGCGTGGTCTGGCGAATGGTGGTCCCGTCGCTGCGCGCAATTTCAACCGTCCACGGGTCAATGATCGTCGCATAGCCGAGTTGCACATCAACGCCCATGTTCTCAAAACGCTCGGGGCTGTCCATCGGCTCGATTTTCTTGATCGCCGCCATCACCCGCGCGATGGTCTTTTTGAAGGGCACGGTCGGCTCGTGCGGTTCGATCCCGTATTTATCGGCGTGGCGCATTTGGGCAGCAACCTTGGACGCCTTGATCAGCGCCTTGGACGGTACGCAGCCAAAGTTGAGGCAATCGCCTCCCATCTTGTGGCTCTCAACCAAAGTGACCTTGGCTTTGACAGTCGAGCCGATGATCGCAGAGACAAGCCCCGCCGCGCCCGCGCCTATAACGATCATATTGCGGTCGTAGGACTTGGGCTTGGTATAGCCTTTGTAGACCTTGCGGGCCTGGATAAACCCGACGATCCCCTTGGCGATCCACGGCACGATGGCGAGAAGGACAAAGCTGCCAATGAGCGCAGGTGAAAGAAGGCCTGATGTGCTCTCGATCTGCGCCAATTGTGTGCCCGCATTCACATAAACAATCGTACCAAGCAGCATCCCGATCTGACTGACCCATACGAAGGTCCATGTCTTTATCCGCGTCAGCCCCATCACAAGGTTGATCACGAAAAACGGGATCGCCGGAATCATGCGCAGGGTAAAAAGGTAGAACGCGCCGTCGCGCTCCAGCCCATCGTTTATGGTTTTTAGTCGATCACCAAAACGCCCCTCAATCGTGTCGCGCAGCACAAAGCGCGAGGAGAGGAAGGCGAGCGTTGCTCCAATGGTGGAGGCAAAGGATACGATCACCGTGCCCAGAACGAGCCCGAATAACGCGCCCGCGGCCAGCGTCATAATAGCGGCGCCCGGTAGCGATGCGGCAGTCACTGCAACATAGATGACGAAAAAGCCCGCAAGCACCGCGATCTGGTGCTCGGCATAAAAGCCCTGCACATCGTCAACGACGCCCTTGATACCCTCAATCGTGAGGTATTGGCCCAGATCGAAATGGAAATAGGCCGCCACGAGCGCCGCCAGCGCTGCGAGAATGAATAACTTTTTCACACACTCCCCCTGTTGTCCCTCATCCGTTCGCAATGAAGGTAAACGCGGTTACACGCTGTTTGCCAAATTCGCGTATTTGGAAATCCAGCGCTTGTCGATGGCTGCTTTGAGCTTGGAGGCCCAGCGACCGCTTGCAGCAAGGGGGCCATAGCTCAAAATCGCGCTGCCATCGCCGGTGGAGAGGAGATAGAGGCTTGCGGGGCGGGGTTTGTATACGCTGGTGGGAGCGTCCCCTCGCATCACTTGGCGCAAGTTCTCGGCCAGATGCGGGCCTGCCATCACCGCATGAACGCCAGAATGGGGAACGCTGCGATCTTGGCGCGAGGCGACGTCTCCGGTTGCAAAGACATTGGGATGGCTGATTGACCGTTGGTATTGATCGACCGCGATAAAACCGTCTTCATCCACCGCCAATCCGCCCGCCGCAGGCCATGCAGGAGCGCCGCTGCCGAGCGCTGCGATGATCAAGTCTTGGTTGGGCACTTTGCCCGAAGCGGTCGCCAACTGGCCGTCTTCAAGCCGCGCATCTTCCGCAATCACAGTGATATTCTGGCGGGCGAGTTCGCGCTTTACTTTTCGGCGCACCGCGCTGGATAAAGTGGGCAACAGCCCCTCTGCGCCCGTCACCAGTGTTACTTGCGCAGGGCTTGCGGTGCGATTGTTCAGAGCGAAGGCGATCTCCACGCCGCCTGCCCCGCCCCCGACAACCGCAATGCGCCGGGCCAGCGGATATTTTTCGAGCCGTTCGACGAAGCGATCAATCGGGCGAATATCGAGAAGCTTTGGCGCTTTGCCCAAGATCCGCGACGAGCGCCCGACACCGCCAGTGTCCAGCGAGACGACATCGTATTCGATCACCTGCCCGCCGCCGGTCTTAACCCAGCCCGCCTGAGGATCGATCCCGGTGCATGGGCCGAGCAGCAATTGCACCCCCGCGCGGGCTGCCAATGCGCCCACGTCCACCAATCCTTCGTCGCGTGCATATTGGCCCGCGATCCAACCCGGAACCATGCCCGAATAACGAAGCATCCGATGCGGTGTCAGCAGAGTTGCCCGCTCGCACGGCAGGCCGCTCTTTATCCAATCGGCAAGCACCGCCACGTGGGCATGGCCGCCGCCAACAAGGAGCAGATGTTTGCAAGGCTCTGACATCGTTCACCGCGCTTGGGTTAGGATCACACGCCTGATTATAGCATGAAAAGCCGTGGTTGGTTACGATAGAGCCAGCAGGGCCTCTGGCGTATCGATGTCGGCCAACCATTCGGGCGGGCAAGGCACCACCTCACCTTGAGCAACGAGAACACGAGCACCCTGGTCGCCGCTGGAGTTTTCAAGGTCTTTAAAATAACGCGAGGCAAAAAGAGCAGGCGGCATTCGCGCCTCGCCAATGGCCGACACAGTGATGGGGGCGGACGCATCCCATTCTTCGATCAACGCCTTGAAATGGGATGGAGGGACAAGCGGCATATCGGCAAGCGCGATGAGCAATCCGTCAAGCTGCGCCTCTTGGGCCGCCATGGCCGCAAGCGCGACAGAAGTGCCCCGCCCCTCGGCAGACCGCAGGTTGATAAGCGGTTCAAACCGCCGCGCTCGCCAATGGTTCTCGCAAAGGTGATCGGGACCGCTGGTGACGACCCATGCGCGGTCGAACAGCTTGGTCGGGATGGCATCAGCGGCGTATTCACCGAGCTGGCGCCCGCGAAATTCGGTGCTAAGCTTGTCCTTATCCCCGAACCTGCGCGAGGAACCAGCCGCGAGCAGCGCCACTCCTAACCGTCGTCCCATGATGCCTCCTCATAGGTGCGGATGACTTCGGAAAGCGTCGAGAGCGCCAGCGTGTGCGGATCGCGCGAGGAGTGGAACAGGCCGATGGGCGCATGGATGGTGGCAAGCTGATCGGGCGCCACTCCGCGCCGGGACAACGCCTCAGTGCGAAAGGCATGGGCACGCCTGCCTCCCATAGCGCCAAGATAAAAGTGCGGCATCGACAGCGCCGATTCCATTAAATCGATCTCCCAATCGTGATCGTGGAACAGGAAAACCGTGGCGGTCCAAGGGTCGCTCTTCAAGAGCTCGGTCTGGTTGGTGCGGGTGAGACGCTCAGCAGGAATGCCGCGCCTTGCCAGCTGCTCGATCAGACGTGCGTCAGGGGTGAGCACATTAGCGGTGCAGCCAAAAGTCTGCGCTAGGCCAGCAAGCTGCTCGACGCTCGCGCCATGGCCGATGATCTGTAAGTGCGGGCCCGGATAATGGCCAAAGGTGGCGGCGGGGACAGAGGGGTCGAAGTGAGTTTTGCGCCAGCCCTCTTTGTGTTGAGGGCCGCCGGGACCAGCAGCGATTGAGAACGGCGAGCGCGCCTCAACCGAGGCAAGGCAAGCTTTGATGAAAGCTCCCCCTCGTATCTCATGGAAAGCGACATCCAATCCGCCACCGCATGGCAGTTTTATATCGAGATAGGGTGAACCTACACCAAAACGCACGAGCCTTGGCGCGCCCTCGCTAAGCACATCGAGCGCCTCTGATACCACCGCGTTCTCAATGCACCCGCCTGAAAGCGACCCGGCGTAAGTACCATCCTCTGCCACGCCCATGATCGTGCCGGGGTTCCTCATGGAAGAGCCTTCAACACCGCACACCGTCACCAAAATCGTGCGCTTGGCAGCGGCCTGAGCATCGCTCAAAAACTGCAAGGTTTGGGGCAGGTCCATGGCAGGGCCTTGTCGCCTAGACCTATTGGCCCGAGGCGTTATCGGATTGCGCTGAAAGGTATGCGATGATGGCTTCGCGCGCTTGCTCATCCGGCACCGCGCCAGCCATCATTTCGCTTCCCGGAATATAGCCCGTCGGATCAGCAAGAAAACCGTCCAGGCTGGCTTCATCCCAAACCACCTCGGATGCTGCAAAGGCATCGGAGTAAGAATAGCCAGCAAGGCTCCCCGCTTTGCGTCCGATCACGCCATACAGGTTGGGGCCCGCAGCCGATCGTCCGTCAGGGGCAACAGAATGGCATCCGGTGCAGGTTTGAAATGCATCCTCGCCAAGCGCGACCAGATCGAGCGCGCCAGCAGAAGGTGTGGGAGCTTCAGGTGCGACCACCTCAGCCGAACCCGGCTCACGCACGACGATTTGCTCCACCACTTCCGGCTTCTCCGCCGACCCGCAAGCCGTCACCGAAATGGTGAGCAATCCCGCGGCGAAAATCGCCTGTTTGTGCATTCTCAAAACTCTCCCCTGAACCCGGCTTAAGCGAATTGCTTTGCAACGGGCAATGTGCGCAAACGCTTTCCGGTCGCTGCAAAAATTGCATTGGTAAAAGCGGGCGCGGCTGGTGGCAATCCGGGCTCCCCAGCCCCGCCTATCGGCACATCGCCTGAATTGATCAAAGCCACTTCGATATTGGGCGTCTCGTCCATGCGCAGCATTTTGTAATCGTGGAAATTGCTCTGCTTGATCGCTCCGCCTTCAAGCTCCAGCTCGCCATACATCGCGGCCGTGAGGCCGAAGACCATGCCGCCCTCGATCTGGTTTTTGAAACCGTCCGGGTTCATCACATACCCTGCGTCGCACACCGCCCAGGCGTTGACGAGCTTGGGCTTGCCGCTGCTCATGTCGACCTCGATGACTTCGCCGACGATGGTGCCGAAACTCTCGACTATGGCGACGCCTTTGGCATGGCCTTCAGCCACCTCCCCATTCCAATCGCTGATCTCGGCGAGCTTTTTCAGCACAGCCACATGGCGCGGTGATCCCTTGACCATCTCAAGGCGATATTCGAGCGGATCAGCGCCCGCTGCGTGAGCAGCTTCGTCGATAAAGCTCTCGATGAAAAAGCCCTGCTGCGAATGGTCAACCGAACGCCATGCCTGAAAAGGCAGGTGCAAGTCCGACGGCGCCACGCGCACACTGGTGTTTGCAATATCGTACATCGCAGGGACACAGGCTTCGGCGGGATCGTGGCGCTGGGTAAAGGCATGATCGAATGCGACCAGCTTGCCGCTGTTATCAAGCCCCGCGCGCATCCGTGCCGTGTCGGCACAGCGATAGAGCGCCTTTTGCGTGTCCTCCTCGCGGCTCCAGATCATCTTGACCGGATAGCCCGTCGCCGCCGCAACGCGCGCAGCCATCGACATTTCATCAGCTCCAAGGCGTCGGCCAAAACCGCCGCCAAGGTAAGGGTGATGCACTGTCACATCGTCAGCTGAAAGTCCGAGCGTTTCGGCCACCCCGCTCCTTGCCATCAAGGGAACCTGCGTGCTTGCCCAAATGTCGCATTTGCCGTCTTTCACGTGCGCGGTGCAATTGATCGGCTCCATCGGCGCGTGGGCGAGAAAGGGCACGCGATATTCAGCGTTCAGCTTCGTCGCAGCAGAAGCAAGCGCCGCTTGCGCATCGCCTTTCTTTGCCGCTTCCTCGCCGCCTGTCTCACCCGCTTCGTCCAAAGCGGCAGCGAACCTCGCGTATTGATCGTCCATCGTTTTGATCGGGCTTTCCGACTGGCTCCACTCGATCTGGATGGTGTTGATCGCCTGCTGCGCCTGCCAATAGCTGTCCGCGACAAGCGCCACGAAATTGCCCATGTTGAGGATTTGAAGAACGCCGCTCATGGTCTTGGCTTGTTCAGCGTTCATGCTCACCACTGTCGTGCCGGGCACAGGCGGGCGAACCACGGCGGCATAAGAAAGGTCGAGCCCGTCTGGCACGGAATCGATCCCGAACTTCGCACTGCCGTCGATTTTTGACGGGATGTCAGTGCGCGCCTTGCTTTTGCCCATCAGACGGTATTGATCGGGCGTTTTTAGGCGCGGGGTCTGATCCATCGGCTGATGCGCAGCGGCGCCTGCGAATTCGGCATAGGGCGCAGATTTGCCGGACGCTTTATGGAAGAGGGTCGAGTTCTCGGTAGTGATCTCGCTCGCTGGAACGTTCCAGGCTTCCGCTGCAGCTCCCACCAACATCCCGCGCGCCGCAGCGCCCGCGATGCGCATTGAATGCTGACCAGTGGTGCGGATTGAGGATGAGCCGCCGGTAATCATCGCATCGGCCATGCGCGCGATTTGCGTGAACAGGCCGTTCCATGTCGGCTCAATCCAATCGGCCGCATTCATGGTGAAAGGCGCAACGAACATACGCGCGGTGTCGGTCACGACGTAGGAACCATCGGTAGGCGCTTGCTGCACGCGCACTTTGTCCCAATCGGCATCAAGTTCATCGGCGAGCATTTGCGCGAGCACTGAATGCGCGCCCTGCCCCATTTCGCAGTGCGGGACGATCGCGGTGATGATGTTGTCCGCGCCGACTTTAACCCAGCTGTTGACGAGGTTTTCATCAGCGCCTGCCACTTTCGGGGAAAGCGCGCCCACCGGATTGCCGGGGCGAACGCCGATACCGATCAGCAAACCACCGCCTGCAAGAACACCGGCTCCGATAAAGCCACGGCGGCTCCACTTGGCGAGCTTTGAGCGTTCCGGTTTTTCAGGAGTCATATCGTTCATGGCTTATGCCTCCTCTTCACGCGGCTGAGCTTGCCCGCTTGCCACTTTGATCGCACGCCGGATGCGGGTGTAAGTGCCACAACGGCAGATATTGCCGCGCATCGCTGCATCAATGTCGGCATCGCTTGGCGAAGGATTGTCGCGAAGGAGAGCCGTGGCGCTCATGATCTGACCCGATTGGCAATATCCGCATTGCGGCACTTGCTCTGAAATCCATGCGGCTTGAATGGCGCTTGCAAGACCATCCTCTCCGCTAACGCCTTCAATCGTGGTGACTTCGCGCCCCTCGGCCATGCTCAAAGGCGTGGAGCAAGAGCGGATCGGGTCGCCATCCAAATGCATGGTGCAGGCCCCGCATTGCGCAATGCCGCAGCCAAATTTGGTGCCGGTCAGCCCCAATTTCTCCCGCACCGCCCAAAGCAGCGGCATATTGGGATCGGCGTCAATGGTCACGGCTTGCCCGTTAAGGACGAAATTGGCCAAGGCTTTTCTCTCTCGTTTTGCTAAGTTGCGTGCTGCAATCTATCTGTCATAGCCGCGAAGTCAAAGCGCGATTGTGCCCCTCACAAAGCGGAAGAGAGTATGGCTGAAATTTCCTTCGATGATTTTCTTGAAGTGGACATTCGCACAGGCGAGGTTGTGCGCGCCGAACCCTTTCCCGAAGCGCGCAAGCCAGCGATCAAGCTTTGGGTCGACTTTGGTGGCGAGTTGGGCATCAAGAAAAGCTCGGCGCAGATCACGGTGCATTATACACCCGAAAGTCTTGTCGGCCGCACCGTGATGGCGGTGGTAAACTTTCCCCCGCGTCAGATCGGCCCGTTTATGAGCGAGATTTTGGTGCTGGGCTTTGAAGATGAGGAAGGCGCGATTGTGCTAGCGGCGCCGGATAAAGACGTGCCTAAGGGTTCGCGACTGATATAAAAAACTCGTCATTGCGAGCGTAGCGAAGCAATCCATGAACCGAGGGTTCACCTAGGCGAAACGGTCGCTTTATGGATTGCCGCGTTGCCTGCGGCTCCTCGCAATGACGACCAGCTAAGCAAGGTCGCCGAGCGCCTCTTTCAGCGGGTCCAACCAAGGCTCAAAGGGCTTCCACGCATCCTGTCCCTTGCGGTTGATCGGCTGGCGCACCTGTTCAGAGGAAGCAGTGCGCACCGCGCGGTCGGTCTTGTGGAAGGCGAGGCATTGTTCTTCAAACGGCACGTCGAGGAAGTCGAGCATTCGCCGCGTCTGGCCCTCAAGATCGTCGAGCACATCTTCGTGTTGCACGCGCAGCACTTTGCCCGGAAGGACGGTGTCCCAATGGTCCATGAGGTCAACATAATCGGCGTAGTATTGACCGATTTCGTGGAGGCCGTAAGTGAACTCCTGACCTTCGGCGAAAAGCTGTTTGAAGCCTGAAAAACAGCAATCCATCGGCGCACGGCGCGCATCGATGATCTTGGCATTGGGCAGGATCAGATGGATGAGGCCAATGTGCCGGAAGTTGTTCGGCATCTTATCGATGAAGAACGGCGCACCCTGGCGATGGATGCGGGTGTTCTCGATGAAGTCCGCGCCGAATTTCTCAAGCTGCTCAGCGGTGAGGTCATGCAGAATTTGCGGGTAGAGCGATTGGCCCGCCTTGCGCCCCCGCAGCCGGTGGGCAAGCGCCAGAATATTGGGCAATTCTAGCGTCCCGTCGATCTGGCTGTGGCTGGCGAGGATTTGCTCAAGCAGGGTTGAACCAGCGCGGGGGAGCCCAAGGATAAAGATCGGATCGGGTGCCTTGTGCCCTGCGCCTTGGTGCTTGGCGAAAAGCTCGCTCGTGCAGTGTTCTTTCTGCCGCGCGAGCTCCTTGCTCATGGCTTCCGCTTTGTAACGGGTCTGGGCGCGTTTGAGGCTATTGCCGGCGTCGTAATTCGCAAACGCGGCCTCGTAATCACGTTCGTCTTCACACGCCTTGGCAAGCGCAAAGTGAAGGTGCACGCGGTCCATGAAGGCAAGGTCCGGGCGCTGAACTTGGCGCTTCATTGCGGCGATTTCCGCGCCATCAAAGCGATAGGTCTTGAGATTGGCGAGCGCGTAATAGGCATCGCCGTGATCGGGCTTGGCGGCAATGGCGGCGCGGTAGCTTTCCTCCGCCTCGCCCCGGTCGCCCTTGGTTTTAAGCGCGTGGCCTCTGCTGGTCAGGCTTGCGGGGTCATTGGGCAGCTTTTCGAGCACTTTATCAAACAGCTCGAGTCCACCTTCATAGTCGCCCATTTGAATACGCTCAATCGCGAGGCGGGATTGGAAAACAGGGCTGTCGGGATCGCGCTTTATAAGCAATTCGGCCTGTTCGAGCGCCTCCGCCGATTTCTGCCGCCGCCGCAGCGCGTCGATATAATCCAGCCGAAGCTGTACGTCGTCTGGCGAAAACTCGACTGCGCTTTCGAGAAGAAACTCTGCATCATCAAGAACGCCAAGTTCAATCCCGATCTTGGCAAGCAGCCGCATCCCCTCAATATGCGCGGCATCTTTCGAGGGATGGGTTATGAGGTAATGGCGACAAATTTCTTCGGCCCGCGCAATACGCCCTTCTGCAAGATGGTTTGTTACCGCCACTAATTCGCGCGGCAGTTTTGCCAACCGCTCCTGTTGCGCCTTCGCAGCGTTTGTCTGAGCCATGCGGCCAGCCGCCGCTTCAAGCCGCGCCTGCTCGCGCCAGCTTGCCTCCAATGCCGGGTTGAATCGGGTAGCGCGAACAAACGCCGCCAGAGCGCCCTGCTCGTCCCCGCGTGCCAAAGCAAGGTGCCCCTGCTCCTGCCAAGCGCGGCCATATTCGGGCATGGCGGTATGGAGCGCCGACAAATGCTCCGCCGCCTCGTCAAATCGCTTCAGATAGCGGCACGCGACCGCCGCCATGTAAAGCGCCTCGCCGTCGCTTGGTTCGTCAGCGAGAATATCCTTTGCCGTTTGAAGCCCCGCCTCAAACTGCCCTGCTTGAAGCGCTTTTTGCGCGGATTGTAATTGCTCTGTGCGGCTCATGCGTATCCCTTAGACAGCAAAACGGCGGGAGTGAACATATGCCACTCCCGCCGCTTTGAAATTGTGCTGTCCGATTAATAGTCGAACGAAACGCGCATACCCACCGTCAATGGACGGTTGATGACGATGCGCTCACGGTCATTTCCAAAAGTACCGGAAATTTCGGCCCGCTCGTCTGAAAGGTTCTCACCGAAGACTTCAAAGCTCCAACGGTCCGCTTTTACACCTGCAGACAGGTCAAAAGTGGTGTAGCTGTCTAGCTTGATCTTGTTGATCTCGATGATGTCGGTGAACTTGGATGCCGAATAGGTCATCTGCGGCTGAATGTAAGCCTCAAGCGTGTCCGACACATCCCATTCGTAACGCATACGGATGTTGCCTTGGAAGCCTGGCGCATAGGCCAATTCTTCGCCAGCGATCACATCATTCGTCGGGATCAGCACGTCGGTGATCTCTGTATCGAGGATCGAAAACGCGCCAGCAAAACTCAACCCCGGTGTCGAATAGGGTGCAATCATGAAGTCCGATTCAATCCCGTAAATCTCTGCATCCGCCGCATTGGACGAGAAGAAAAGGTTGGTGATCGAAGGATCGAAAATCTGGGTTTGCAGGTTTGAAATATCGACGAAGAAGGCCGAGCCGTTCCAGCGGAATTGACCATCGATTAGGTCGAGTTTCCAACCCAGCTCGTAGTTCTTCACTTCATCGGTATCGAGCTCGAACGGAACGACGAAACCGCCTGCACCAACAGCGCCGCCCGGACGGTTAAGCAAGCCTGGACGGAAGCCTTCCGAATAGGTTGCATAGACCAGCGTGTCAGGCGTTGGCGTCAAAGTGACGGTGCCTTTAAAGATAACGCCGCTTGTGTCTGCCACATCGGGAGCGCGAACGGCGTTAAAGACCTGCGTTGCCTGAGCTTCGGTAAGGCCGGCGGCCTGAATATCGGCAAGGCTATCGTTGAGGTCGAACGTCTGGCGCAGCGACGCGTCACACGATCCGATAAAGGTGAATTGACCATCCCCATTATACAGGTCGCTGATGTCGGTGCCGAAGGCATTGGCATCCTGCGCTGCGCCCGAGTTACAGAACGAACCGTTGGCGGACCCTTCGAAGTCGACTTCAACGTCGTAGTAACGCGCGCCCAGTGTTACCGAGAGCAGGTCAGGTACGACATCGAATTTGGCTTCACCGAAGATGCCGAATTGCTCATCGGTCCGGCGAATGTCGTTCCGGAAGATCGTCTCGGCAGGGAACGGACCGGGGTCCGATGTAAAGCCGGTCGTTTGCGGGAAGTTGGGAGCAAACGGACCGAAAGGCTGCGCCAGCACATTGCCAGGGTAGGCAAAGTCCACGCGCTCTTCGAGGCTAAGGTCGGAATAGAAAGCACCGGCCTGAACGCTCACACGCCAGTCATCAGGTGTCGAGAAACGAAGCTCTTGCGTAAACACTTCGGTGTTCGACACAGAGTTGATGTAAAGATTTGGCGCCTGACACGTGCCGCTTGGGTCATTGCCGGTGCCGGGGTAAGATACCGATCCATCGCAGATGTAATATGGCAGATATTGCCCGGCAAACAGGTAGTCGGTGTAATCTGCGCGCTGATCGCTTTCGCGGTCGGTATAAGCGCCGGTGTAGATTACATCGAGCCAGCCGATACGCCCTTCGACGGTCCAGCTGGTGTTCGAGAAATCGTCTTCGAGACGGTCCTCTTCAAAACGCTCAATCGCGAGGTCTTCAAGCGTCGGATCGACGAAGAACACGCCATCTGATTCAAGGCTCTGACGCTGGTGCGAGATGTTGACGGTCCAATCCGGGGTGATTTCCCAGAGGCCCGAAACACGGAAGCCCGCATATTGCGTGTCGTTAAAGTTCTCTTGCGCAAGGCCAGCGTTGTCAGCTTGCAGGAAGGTCACGCCCGACAGGTCGTCGGTCGATTGGAAACCAGCGCGCACCGCAGACACCGGAACGCCATTGGCGCGGACCGTGCCCTCTGGGCGAAAACGCGCGCTTTCAGTAAGGTCACGGGTGCCCGGCACATTGTCGATATAGCCGCCTTGGTCATCAAGGTATGCCACACCGCGAAGTGCAAACGTGTCGGTGACCGGCACGTTGATCATAAATTCGCCCTGATAGCTTGCTTCACCGCCCTTGGTGAAGGAAACCCCAGCTGACGACTTCGCTGAGAAACCGGAAAGGTCAGGCTTGTTTGTGATGAGGCGCACAACGCCTGCTTGCGAGCTTGCACCAAACAGCGTGCCTTGAGGGCCGGAAAGCACTTCGATCCGCTCAAGGTCAGCGGCGTAAACGTCGAGGTTACGGCCCGGCTGTGAAAGCGGTTGATCGTTCAGGTAAAGCGCGACGTTCGGAGCAAGACCCGCAACGCCAGCAACCGTGATATTTGGCGTGGTGGATGCAAGACCGCGGATGTAGATCGTGCTTTGACCCGGGCCATTGCCGCCAGCTGTGACCGACGGGATTTGATCGAGGTAATCTTCGAATGTGTCGATGTTGAGTTCATCGAGCTGCTCTTCGCCGATGGCCGACACGGAAATCGGCACATCCTGCAAATCTTCGCTGCGACGTTGCGCGGTAACGACGATGGTGCCGACACCGCCTTGACGCTGCTCTTGAGCAGCAGGAGCCGGGGCGTCTTGCGCCGCGACAGGTGAAGCGATTGCAACCGCCAACGCGCCTAGCGACGCGCCGGTAATGATGTTCTTCATTATGTATTCCTCTTGGCCTGCGGATGAAGGGTGCGGCGCGAAGGGGCGCCAGCTCATCCAGGAAGAGCGCGCTCAACACGAATTGTAGAAAAACAAGACATGGGGCGCGCGAGCGCGGGAACTAACAAGACGAATCGCCTCTGGCCACCGGGGTGCCGCCCATTTCCCAAAGCTATGAAACAGTGTTGCAATGAAACAACAATGTAATGCCGAGGAAGAACAGATTCATGTATTCACAAGGAAACATGAGTTAAGCATGGATTTATAAAGAAACTTCTTCAAGTATGTAGAGCGTGAATTCACTTTAGTTTTTGCAATCACATTATTTGAACACTTTTACTTGAAAACCTTAAGTGGTCATTCAAGTCCTCACTTGCACGTAACTTCTCCATCCCAATTCTCGCAACCCTCGGCAGTGGTGGGTATGCCGTGCTTTTTGCGAATGAGGTCGTAGACAATCGCTTTCACAATCGCGATGCCCATCAGAAACAAGACAAAAGAGAACGGCAAAGCACCGATAATCATTGTGATGCGAATGGCCTCAAGACCGCCAAGGATGAGCATTGAGCCCACCACCATGGCAAGCGCCAGCCCCCAAAAGATGATGTGATAGCGCCGCTGCCCCTCATCATCGCCCGCGCCGTTAATCGTGTTGACGATCAGGATGGCGCTGTCAGCAGAGGTTATGAGATATGTCATCAGCAAGATAACGATCAGCGCTGCCACAATCGAAGCCACCGCAGGATCGAGCAGCAGCGCCAAGGTCGCAAACAATTGATCAGCCATCGGCGCATCGACAATAGAGCCGCCAGCAACGCCCGACAGCTCAAGATCAATCGCGGTCCCGCCCACAAGGGTCATCCAGATAAAGCACATGAGCGAAGGCACCATGGCAACGCCCAGCACATATTCACGCAAGGTGCGTCCCTTGGAAATGCGGGCGATAAACATACCGACAAAAGGCGCAAAGGCGATCCACCAGGCCCAGTACATCACGGTCCAGCCCAATTGCCAATCGACCAGCGCCTCCCCCACCTCGCTGCCATCGCTGCTGTAAAGGGTGAGCGTTTGCTGCGGCAAAGTGATGAAATAGTCCCACAACCCCTGTCCCAAAAGCTCAAGTCCGAACAGCGCTGAACCAACACCGACGAATAATGCAAGGAGCGCAAAGGACAGGCCCATATTGAGGTTAGAGAGCCATTTGATGCCCTTGCCAACGCCGGAAAGCGCGCTGATGGTCGAGGCGCCGACCAGCACAGCCAAAGCGACCACAATCGCTATAGCAGACGCGCCCATCTGCTGCGTTTCAGGGGTCCATCACCATCAACCAGTCGCCAAACCCGATGCGGTACAAACCTGCGACAAATTGCTCGACGCCAAAGCCAAGCGTGTAAGAGACGCCAAGGATCGTCGCGACCACAGCCACCACGTCTACCACATGGCCCCAAAAGCCGGACAGGCGCTCTCCAAAAAGTGGCGCAAGGCTTGAGCGGATGGTCAGTGGCAGGCCGCGGCGGTGCGCAACATAGCTGATCCCTAACCCAACAAGCGCATAGGTGCACCACGCGCCAAACCCCCAGTGCAGAAAGGTGTATAGATAGGCCGGACGCACCGCTTGTGCTGAACGCGCCTCAATCGTGCCGCGAATAATATCGGGATTGTTGGAAAAGTGCGCGAGCGGCTCTCCAGTCGAGAAAGTCAGCATCCCTATGCCGATGCCTGCGCCAAACAACATGGCGAACCAGGAAAATCGCGTGAATTCAGGCATCTCACCCGGCCCGCCCAGCCGCAATCGCCCTGAAGCCGGCCAAAGCGCAAGGCCAAGGCACGTGACAATCACGGCTGCGACCAGATAGACATACCAGCCGCCGAAAATCTCGATGATCGAATTGTTGGCAATCTGAAGGGTTGCGATGGCCTGCGCGGGGAAAAAGATCGCCCAGATAATAAGAAACGAGACGATCACCTTGCCCGGAATGGCGACCTCTCGGGCAAAGCCGTCATAAAACCCTGCGTCATGGGTATCGATTGGAAGTTCGACCAGAGGCGGCGCAATCGGGAGGTCAGAGCCGGTGTCGTCGCGAGTGTTCTGGTCAGCTTGCGGGCTGTGCATGAAAAAAGTGCGTCCGATTTTTGTGCCGCAAAGGTCGCAAGGACTGTGCGGGCCGGGTTCGTGCCGGACTGACAAAGGGAGCCCAGCTGCGCGAAAAGCTCTGATGGCTGCGCTTGCTCAGGTTCCTGCTTTACCCAGCTTCGCGCGCCATTTGCAACCCCGCGCTGGTTGGCACCACTGGCTATGACCCTTGCCTTTTGGAGCTTGGAGACGGGAGTGTGTATGCTTACACTTGCGCCAAGCGCAGTTTTTGCCGATACACCCGCCACGCAAAACAAAACAAAGCGGTCGCGTTGTTTCCATTTTGGGGGGTGTAGCAATGCCGGTTTCCGACCACGTAAATCTCGAACAATTCATGGAAGGCGTGAAAAAGCGCAATCCGGGGCAACCAGAATTTGTCCAGGCAGTCCATGAGGTTGCTCAGGACATTTTTGAATTTATGGCCGATAAGGTCGAATATCACGAAGCGCAGATCCTTCGCCGGATCGCTGAACCTGACCGCATCGTCAGTTTCCGCGTATGCTGGGAAGATGACAATCACAACATCCGCGTCCAGCGCGGCTGGCGGGTTCAGAACAACAATGCCATTGGCCCCTATAAAGGCGGCATTCGCTTTCACCCCTCGGTGACCGAAAGCGTCCTGAAGTTCCTCGCCTTTGAACAGACTTTCAAAAATTCTCTGACCGGCCTTCCCATGGGCGGGGGCAAAGGCGGCGCAAACTTCAACCCCAAGGGTAAGTCCGACGCGGAAGTCATGCGTTTCTGCCAAAGCTTCATGACAGAGCTTTATCGCCACATCGGCCCCGATACTGACGTACCAGCGGGCGACATTGGCGTTGGCGGGCGCGAAATTGGCTATATGTTTGGTCAATACAAACGCATTACGGGGCGCTGGGAAGGCGTTCTGACGGGCAAAGGTCAGGAATATGGCGGCTCGCAAATGCGGCCCGAGGCGACCGGCTATGGTGCGGTTTATTTCCTGCAAAATATGCTCAAGCACAAAGGCATGGATGTCGAAGGCCACAGCGCTGTTATTTCGGGTTCCGGCAATGTGGCGACCCATGCCGCCGAGAAAATCGTCCAGCTTGGCGGCAAGGTTTTAACCTTGTCGGATTCGGGCGGTTTTATTCATGATCCTGACGGCATCACCCAAGAGAAAATCGATTGGGTAAAGCACCTGAAGAACGTCAAGCGCGGTCGGATCAGCGAATATGTGGATGAATTCTCAGGCGCCACCTATCATGAAGGTGAGCGTCCGTGGAGCGTCGCAGCCGATCTTGCACTGCCTTGCGCAACCCAGAACGAACTTAACGAAGACGAAGCCAAAGCGCTCGTCGACAATGGTGTTAAGGGCGTATCGGAAGGCGCAAATATGCCAACCACACTTGAGGGCGTGAAGGTCTTCCACGATGCAAAGATCATGTACGGTCCGGGTAAAGCCGCCAATGCTGGCGGTGTGGCGGTGTCCGGCCTCGAAATGAGCCAGAACTCAGAGCGCATCAGCTGGAACCACGAACGCCTTGGCGAAATGCTGACCGATCTGATGGCGGGCATCCACGAAAAATGCACCGAATATGGCGACCAGGGCGACGGTTATGTCGACTATGTGAAGGGCGCAAATATCGCAGGCTTCAAGAAAGTCGCCGATGCGATGCTGGCGTTTGGCGTTGTCTAAAAACAGGTTCTTTGAAACCTGAAAGAATATCAAAGCGAACAATTGAGGGGCGCTTTCCTATGCGGGAAAGCGTCCCTTTCTTGTGTCTGAACGTGACGCGGGCATTTTCGATGAGAATGTGAACATCTTAGTCCTCAAGCTCCGGCGAGCTACCTACTCTCCCCTCAACGCGATCCAGTCATTCCATGGTTAAACGCCGACATCCCGCACTCGAATTTTTCAATGTATTGAGGAACGGCCGTGACCATCAACCAAGCCAGCACCCGCATTGGCGGCGCCGTCATCGCTTTAATGCTGATCGCCGGTATCGTCGCATTTCTGGGCATCAACCAGATCAGGTTCGGCGGCGAAATGGACCGCCGCGACAGCCAGGTGAACGAATTCAAGGCCGACATCCTTCCGCCGCCGGAATATCTGGTTGAAAGCTATCTGGTCGCCAATTTGCTGGTGCGCGAACCGGACAATTTCAATGCTCACGTCTCAACGCTTAACCGTCTGAAAAAAGAATGGCGCGAGCGGGCTGATTACTGGGCGGCATCTGATCTTCAGGACAATTTGAAGTCTGGCATTGCCAAGACCGTGGCAACGGATGGCACAGCCTTCTGGCGTGAGATCGAGGAACGATTGATTCCCGCGATGCAGCGCGGCAACCGGCGTGCAGCAGAGGCGTCGCTCCAACGCCTTGGCGCACACTACAATTCGCACCGGGCCACAATCGACACTCTCGTTGCAGGAGTGGACGAGCTTTCAGAAAGCCTGGCTGAAAGCTCCTGGACGACCGTCCTGTGGGTCAAGATCATGCTCGCAATAACCGCGCTCATTCTGCTTCTTGCCAATGTCGGCAGCTTGTATTTCCTGCGTTCAAAGGTTCTGGCCCCTATCAAGGAAACCGCCGACACGATGGAAGCGATGGCTGCGGGCAACCTTGATGCTGGCAAGCGCCACGATCATGCTGACGATGAAATCGGCACAATGACCCGCGCGATCGAAGTCTTTCGCGCGAACAGCAAAAAGCAGGTCGAGGATGGCCTCAAGCAAGAGGAGGTCGTCGAGCTTGTCTTCAATTCGCTTCGCCGTCTCGCTGGAGGCGACCTTGCTTTCCGCCTGAACAAAAAGCTGGACGAACAATATGAGCCACTGCGCAAAGGCTACAATGAGTCCGCCAATGAGGTTGAAGCCCTGATTGAGAGTGTGCGCAATTCGGTCACAAATGTGCGCCAAGGCGCGAGCGAAATCAGCGCAGCATCCAATGATCTCGCGCATCGCAACGAAACTCAGGCCGCCAGCCTTGAAGAAACCGCTGCCGCGATGAAGCAGGTGACCGATCTTATCCGTCAAACCGCGACGAATGCTTCTGAAGCCAAAACATCCATCGACGAAACCCACAAGCAAGCCACAGACGGCGGACAAGTGGTGACCAAAGCGGTCAGCGCAATGGATTCGATCGAAGCCTCCTCAAAGGAGATCACACAAATTATTGATGTGATCGAAGGCATCGCGTTCCAGACGAACTTGCTTGCTCTTAACGCCGGGGTCGAAGCCGCGCGCGCGGGTGATGCGGGCAAGGGTTTTGCCGTGGTTGCCACCGAAGTGCGTGCGCTGGCTCAGCGCAGCGCTGAGGCTGCCAATGACATCAAGCAACTGATCTCAGCTTCGACCGCAAAAGTTGATCAGGGTGTGTCTCTCGTCGGAGAGACGGGCAAGGTTCTGGAAGGCATTGTTGCGCGCGTTGGCGAGGTAAATGCGCAGATTCAGATGATTGCCGAGGGCGCCAGCGCTCAGGCGAGCAGCATTGAGCAGGTCAGCGATGCCGTAGCCGATATGGACAAGATGACGCAGCAAAACGCCGCAATGGTCGAAGAGACGGCAGCGAGCGCGCGCAATCTTTCGGAACAGTCAGAAGAGCTTGCGATCCTCATCGGCAAGTTCCGCACCGATGAGCGAAAGGCCCCGCGCACAGAGCCGCAAGCTGATGATGAGAGCATTTACCTGCCGTTGAGGGGGAAGAAGAATCCAGCCGTGGCGCAGGCACAAACCACTCCAAGCCTGCCGCCGCCCGCGCCCAAAAAGCCGGTTGAAGCGGTTGCCCCAACGCCCGCACCCCAGCCCCAAAAAGCGCATACGCCCCCACCGCCTGCGCCACCTCCAGCGCCTGAACCGGTTCCACACGCTCCCATGCCGGAGGTGGCCGGTAATACAGCGCTGCAACCGGAATTTGATGCGTTTGAAGACGATCAGGATTGGAGCGAGTTTTAGGAGCGCCCGCACCAGACAAATGACGAGGGGCGTTTCCACTCCGGTGGAAGCGCCCCTTCTCTTTGCACTCTCACTCAATCCCCAATTGCGCCGCTTGCCGCCGCAATTCGTCCGCATTGCCAGGATTGGCGGCGACCGCTTTGTTCAACGCCTCGCGCGCCTTGCCCCGCTCCCCCAATGTCATGCGGCTGCGCATGAGCATCACCCAGCCATCAAGGTTGCTGGGGTCGTCTTCGAGGCGGGTTTCAAGGCTCTCGACCATGCCCGCAATCATCGCCTCCTGATCGCTTGCGGACATTTGGCGCGCCTCATTCACCTGCTGAGCGGTGGGACCACGCACATTGGCGGACGCATTATCGCCTGCCATTTGCCCTGAGCCGGGGATGGCGATTTCGGGGGTGCGGGTGGACATGACAGCGCTCAGGCGGTCTTCCACATCAATCTCATTGATCGCTGCGACCTGCTGGATCGTGCGCACCACATCGCTTTCCCATGGCGCGCCGACGGGCGTGTCCTCAAGCAGCGCTAGCCAGCCGGCAAGAGCGCCCTCATGATCGCCGTCGATGTCTTTCTTAACCGCCAGAAAATAACGCCCGCGCGGATCATTTGCGTCCAGCTCGACCGCTTTGGCAAATGCCTCCAGCGCGGCTGGCGGGAGAGGGTCCGCATCGGCTTGCTCTGCGTCCACCGCCATCACCCGAGCTTCGCCGAGGGCAGACCATAAAAAGGCCGAGCTATCGTCGATTGCAACTGCGCGTTCATAGGCATCGACTGCCTCGGCAAATTCGCCGCGCTCAAAATGGGCAAAGCCAAGCTCGGACCAGGGTCCTGCGTCATCGTCCGCTGCTTCAGCCGCTGCGCGCAATTCCTCAATCGAGGGAGTGCCATCCGCCGATGCGACATCTTGCGTGCTATCCTCGCCGCCGGAATAAACATTGTAGCCAATAGAGGCGACAGCCAGAAGAGCAGCGCCACCCAACAAGACCCAGCCCGCTTTGCCGCCGGATGGATTGGTCGTTTGTTTGCTGGATTCGCGGCTTGATGGCTGTGCCCCGGATTGGTCCTCGCCAGCGGGCAGCTCAGTTAAATTGTCGCCCATTTACCCCCTCATTTCCTGAAAAATACCCGGATTCTGTGCATTTTGTACTAGCATCGCCGTTCAAAAGCGGCAATTGTAATGCCAATTGGGATCGACAAACCATGCGTGGATTGTCTTGGAAATGCCTGATCTATCCAAAGGGGGGGATAGATTGTCTGACGTGTTCAAAGTCGCGATTATTGGCTCTGGCCCTGCGGGGATGAGCGCAGCTGGCCAGGCGGCCAAGCGCGGGATGTCGCATATCCTGCTGGAAAAAACCGACCACCTCTCCGACACAATCTTCAAATACCAAAAGGGCAAGCACGTTATGGCAACCCCTTCGGACCTCGCGCTGCGTGGCGGGGGTTACGAAGAGGGCGTTCATGCCGGCATGGAATTTGAAGAGGGTACGCGCGAGCGCATCCTTGGCATTTGGAACAAGCATTGCCGGATCGTTGACCCCAGCATTCCCGAACCTGACCACGAGGTACAGGATTTCGAGATCAACACGCGCCTCAACGCTGAAGTCGTCGGGGTCGAGGGGGAGAAGGGTAACTTCTCCGTTAAACTCAAAGACGGCGACACGATTCAAGCTGAGACGATTATCCTTGCGATCGGAACGCAAGGCAACCCCAACCTGCTGCGCTGTCCGGGCGCCGATCACCCGATGATCACCCCGCAATTGGACGACCCGGAAGATCACTTCGACAAGAATGTGATTGTCGTTGGCACTGGCGATGCCGGGATTGAAAACGCGCTGGGCCTCGCCACTGATCCCGCGCTTGGCAACACGGTGACCATCCTCAATCGCGGCACCGATTTTGCAAAGGCAAAGACCAAGAACGCGACTGACCTCACCTCTGCCGATGAAGAGGGGTATTTGCGGATTGCCTATCGCACTTCACCCGCAGAGGTGCGCGATGGGGAGATGGTGGTCGAAACGGAGACTGGCCAAGAAGTCATCCCATGCGACATGATCATCACGCGCATCGGTTCACAGCCGCCGCGCCGTTTCATCGAAAGCATGGGGATCGAATTCACATCCGAAGACCGCAGCGCCTTCCCCAAGCTCTCACCAGAGTTTGAGACGACCAAGGAAGGCATCTTTGTGATCGGCGCGCTCGCGGGCTATCCGCTGATCAAGCACTGCATGAACCAGGGCTATGACGTCATCGAATATCTCGCCACTGGCGAGGCGGTGAAGCCGGCGGACGAGCCGCTGCTTGAGAAGGTGTTCGAGAACCTTCCCGGCAACAGAAGCGTTGATTATTGGCTTGAACTTTACCGCACGCAAGTGGACCTGTTCGGCGGTCTTTCGACGCTGCAAATGCGTGAGCTTATGCTCGATTCCATATGCTCTGCCTTTGCGCCGGGCGAAGTTATATTCAGGCGCGATGAGCCTGGATCATCGCTCTTTGCCATCGCTCAAGGCAGCGTTGCGGTGGAGGTCAATCCCAACGATCCTTCGATCACCGTTCCCATCGGCCAAGGCTCGATCTTTGGCGAGGTTGGCCTTGTGTCCGGCCGCCGCAGGGGCGCGACCATTCGCGCGGCAGAAGATGTTGTGGTGGTCGAACTCTCACGTAAAGCTGCTCTGAAACTCATCGGTTCCTCACCCGAAGCAGCCGAAGCGGTCAAACGCATATCGATCGAGCGGCAAATGCTGCAATTGTTCGGTTCAGGGCTCACCCCTGATGATGTGCGCCCGCTGGTGGACAGCGCCGTCACCGAGGAAATCAGCGCAGGAAAACCTGTCATCACCGAAGGCGACACCGAGGACAAAGACGTCTTCATCGTGCGCTTTGGCTCTATGCGGGTGGAAAAGGGCGAAGGCGGCGATACGACCTTCCTCGGCCTTATCCCGGCAGGCAATCTTTTCGGTGAAATGGGCGTAATCGACGGACAACCCCGGATGTCCACCGTGCGCGCGGCGGTCAAATCGGAAGTGATCCGTATTCCGGGCGAAGCTTTCCTCGAACTGCTCGATAAAAAGCCGCAATTGCGCGAACGCGCGCGTCAAATCATGGATGATCGCCGCCGTTCCAACGAAGAGATTGAAACACAGAAAAGCAAAGAAGACGGCAAAGTCGACAGCTTTTCCGGCCTTGCCTCCTTTCTCTTTGACGAAGGGATGGGCGAGGCGACTGACGCGCTTCTGATCGACGAACGTTTGTGCATCGGCTGCGACAATTGCGAGAAAGCGTGCGCGGACAGCCACGAAGGTTTGTCGCGCCTCGACCGGGAGACAGGCAAGACCTTCGCCTATCTCCACGTGCCGATCTCGTGCCGCCACTGCGAGCACCCGCACTGCATGACCGATTGCCCGCCTAACGCGATCCAGCGCGGCGCGGATGGCGAAGTCAATATCAACAAGGACACCTGCATCGGCTGTGGCAATTGCAAAAGCTACTGCCCCTATGGCGTCATCAGCATGGAGCCTGCCCCGCCTGAAAAGCCGAGCTTTTTAAGCTGGCTTTTGTTCGGCAATGGTCCGGGCCCTGGCGAACCGTCCTATTCGTGGCGCAAGGAAAACGGCGACCCAAACAAAGCCAAAAAGGCAGTCAAATGCGATATGTGCGCCGGGATCGAAGGCGGTCCTGCTTGCGTTCGAGCCTGCCCGACAGGCGCGGCCATCCGCGTTGCGCCTGACAAGTTCCTCACTCTGGCAAAAATGACAGAGGACGTTGAAAACTAATGGCTAGCGTTCCCGGCAATAGGTTCTCCGCAGACGAGAAACGGCGTAACGCTGATCACATCAGCTTTCTCAAACACCGCCGTTTCCGCTGGCTATGGATTGCGCTGCTGCTCAGCGTGGTGAGTATCCTTGGCTATGCCCTGATTGATCAGGAACCGCGCCCCAACGGGGGGAGCTGGTATGGCTATACGCTGGGTACGATTGGCCTGTTGCTGATCGTGTGGCTGTCGCTTTTGGGTGTTCGCAAACGCCGGATGTCCGAAGGTTCGTGGAGCCTTAAGGCATGGACCAGCGCGCACGTTTATCTGGGCCTTTCTCTCATTGTTGTGGGCACGCTGCACACCGGGTTTCAAATCGGGTGGAACGTTCATACGCTCGCCTACGCCTTGATGATGATCGTCATTTTGAGCGGGATTTGGGGCGTATATGCCTATGCGGTGCTGCCTAAGGAACTGTCGGCCAGTCGCGGCGACAAGACCGGCGGCGATATGCTTGAAACCATCGCGGACATCGACAAAAAGCTTGAGAGCGCAGCGCAGCCCTTGGGCCGCGAGGGTTCTGATCTTGTGCTCGGCGTTCTTCGTCAGGATGTATTCCACGGCGGCGCGCTCGCCCGCCTTACCAATTCCTATCCCGGATGCGCCACGGCAAAGGCACGTGCCGGCATCCCCGCGTCGGGCAGCGAGGCCGAGGCGCGTGTGCGCGAGCTTCTTTCAGCGCGCGCCGAACAACTTGATCAAATCCGCCGCTATCTTCGCATCAAGGCGATGCTTGAGATCTGGCTCTTCATCCACATTCCTGCAACGATCGCCCTGCTCGCAGCGCTTCTCGCGCACGTGATCAGCGTGTTCTATTACTGGTGAGGGGGACAACGCCATGGCATTCCTGATCCGCACCATCGCCGTTGCAAAGTCTGGCCGCGAGATCGTGCGCGACCGGCGGATCGACAAAGACGAACTCATTGTCGGACGCAATCCGGCCAGCGACATTCACCTGCCCGACCTCACTGTTGAGCTTGAGCACGTAAAGCTCACCGATGCCGGCCAAGGTATGATTGCGGCGCGCGCGCTGGGCGAATTGCCGTTCAGCGTTGATGGGCAAAGCGTCACCGAGGCGCGCATTGACCCTGATGCGGGCGCTGAAATCGCGGTAGGCCCTGCCCTGCTTGCGGTGTCGCGCGATGCGGATGGTCCGGTCAAAATCAATATTCAACCAGCGCCCAAGGACAAGGCATCAGGCGACCCTGAGGCGGGCTTCGCCCTCGCAAAAGCCATGCCCAGCAAGCGCGCGATGGCGTGGATCGGATCGGTTGCTATTCTGGTGCTGCTGCTGTCTATTCCGGTGTTCACCCACCTCTTCCGCACGCCGGTCGAAAACGATCCCGACAACCTTGAGAAAGGCGCCGTTCTTTTCGATGCTTCGTGGAGCACTGGTGATCTCAGCATGGCGCACCACGATTTGGAGGACAATTGCGAAGCCTGTCACCAAAGCGCCTTTGTCTCGGTTCAAGATGAAACCTGTCTAACCTGCCACGAGGAACTCGACGACCACGCTAAGATGGACCGTCAACTGACCGGCATGGCCCCCATGAGCACGGGCGACAAAATCCAGTGGGACATCGGACAAGCGCTCGGCAAAGAGGGGCCGCTGGGCTGCGTTTCATGCCACACCGAGCACGAGGGTCCGGTCAAACTTGAGGCATCCGATGAGCAATTCTGTTCCGATTGTCATAACGATATGGATGCACGTCTCACCGATGTGAGCTTTGGCAATGCAGCCGATTTTGGCGAGAAACACCCGCAATTCCGTCCCAAATTCTACGACGCACACTTCGCCAAGGAAGCCAAGCGTGTGAGCCTTGACGATAATCCGGTCGAGATGAGCGGCCTTGTTTTCCCGCATGACATCCACGTCTCTGAAACCGGGGGGGCAGCAAAAATGGCGATGAGCCTTGGTCAGTACGGCGCCCCGCTTGAATGCAGCGATTGCCACGAGGAAGACAAAAGCGCTCCGGGCGGGTTCAAGCCGGTCGTGATGGAGGATGCCTGCGAAGCGTGTCACAGCCTTGTGTCTGGCACGGCAGGCGGCGCGTTCACCTCGCTTCGCCATGGCGATGTATCCGATCTGATGGAAGACCTTGCCAAAGTGAACCTTGCATCGCGCAGCCGGGTTACAACGGGGCGCGATCGCCCGGGCCAATATGGCTCTGGCGGGCGTTATTACGCCAATTTTGGTCGGCCCTCTGGCTCTTACCTTGCGATCACACGCGCTCTGCAAAAGGGCGGCACCTGCGGGGATTGCCACTTGCGAACCACAACCGATGGCCGTCCCGACCTGGTGCCGGTCAACATCCCCGATCAATACTTGCACAAAGGCTTCTTCAACCACGAGGCGCATGGCGATGATGTGGCGGAATGCACCGACTGTCACGCGACTGATAAATCGGGCGAGGCAACCGATCTGTTGCTGCCTGATCTGGAAAGCTGCCGCGACTGCCACTTAGGCGAAACTGCTGTCAAAACGGAAGAGATCGTGCCGTCGAGCTGCGCCATGTGCCATGGCTATCATACACCCGCCGCTCCTTGGAAACCGGAGGATCACCCCAAATTGCCCGGAAATGGCCCGAACGATAATGTTGCAGCAATCTTGAGCAGTCTAAGGCGTTAGAATGACCTCAGGCGCTGCGAACAAACTCCAAAAGGGCGTGCTCATCGCTCAGATCACCGACACTCATGTCGGTTTTGAGCCCGATGCCGGCGAGAACGAGTTCAATTTCGTGCGCTTTCGCAATGTGCTTGGCCATTTGCTCAGCCAGCCTGTGCAGCCTGATCTTCTGATACTTTCCGGCGATTTGACCGATAATGGCAGCGCGGATTGCTATCACCGCATTCGCGAACTGATCGCCGATTGCCCCATTCCGGTTGAGATTATTCCGGGCAATCATGACAGCCGCGATGTCATGCTCGAAATCTTCCCCGAATGCCCGACCGCAGATGGCTTTGCCCAATTCGCGCTCGAACTGGGAGAGGGTGAAGACAAGCTGCGCATTTTGTGCCTCGATAGCTTTGAGCCGGGCCGCCATGGCGGTGCGTTTTGCGAGGTGCGCGCAGCTTGGCTGACAAAAGAGCTTGAGGCGCATCCAGATACGCCAACGGTGTTGTTCATTCACCACCCGCCGGTAGTCTCGTCGATAGACTGGATGGACCCCAAGCCGCACGAACCGTGGATGATCCGCTTCCACGATGCCGTGCGCGGACACAAACAAATTCTTGCGATTCAGGCAGGGCACCTGCACCGTCCGCTGCATTCAACGGTTGAGGGCATTCCATTAAGTGTCACCCCCGCGGTGGCGCCGGCGGTGTCTTTGGACCTTAGGCCGATGGATGTCGATTTCGCCGATCACCGGCCTATCGTGGACGCAGAGCCGCCGTTCTATTCCCTGCATATCTGGCGTGACCAAAGCTTCGTCTCGCATTTCCAACCCGTTGGAAACTGGCAAACGCTTGCCCGGTTTGAAGAGCATATCAAGCCGATGATGAAAGGCCTCTTCGCCGAGCGCGTAGAGTGAACCGAGCGACCGCCTCTTCTTGGGCGATCCTCAATCCAGCACTGCAAATGAACTAAAGGGGTTAAGGCCCCAAGGTGAATGGGGCGCGCTCTTAACCGCCTAGCTTGTCCTCATCCGCCTCTTCGGCCTCTTCACGCCGAACAGCCATATTGGGACCGAAATTGCTTCCCACCCAGCGGTTCATATCGACTTCGTCGGTGACTTTCCACGGAACGCCGGCCCTGGTCATGAACAGCTTCTCCATCTCCTCGCGGGTGAAGGGCCGCGAGCCCAACCTGCCGAAGATAGCCATCTGTCCACCGGTCTCATCCACCGCGCGGTCCCGGTCGAGGCCTTTGGAAAGCGCAAGCGCAGGAGATGGCGTTTTCGCATAGGCGATAAGCTCTGGCATCGGCGCGGGGCTAAAGCCGTAGAAATTGCGCTGACTATCAGGGCTGGTGAGTTGGAGCACCTTCAGCCCGTTCACCCCATCCGCGACATAGGCGAAGAGCGAGGCGTTGGTTGAACCAACGATCACATCCTCGGCATCGTTCAGCATGCCATCCATCGTCACCTTTTTATAGAGCTTGGGCGAACGAGGATTCTTCACATCAAAGATCATCAGCCCGTCACCCTTCGCCGCGACATATGCGAAAGTGCGCGCGACATAGATACGACGCGCATCCGCGATTGGGTAAGTCGCCTCAGGCACGGCCACAGGGCTTGCCATATCGGTCACGTCAAAGACTTTGAGGCCCTCATTGTCCGTCACCCACAGGTAGCGGAACTGGATCGTCGTTGCCCGTGCACCCGACATCGGAATGACACTGGTCACACGCGGCGCAAGGCAGCTTTCCGATGGGTTGGCCGGATCAATCTCGCACTCATCTACATATGGGGTCGCCGGATTGTCGGGAATGTCTTTGGGCAGATAGACCACCACAAGCCCTGCATCGGCGGTGATATAGGCATAATCGCCCGCAAGAGTGATGTGACTTGCCCCGTTCAGCACGCCATTGGGGTTCCAGGCATCTGAACCATCGCCAAAGCGTGCCCGCTTGAAGAAGTTGTTGCGGAATTCCCCGTCGGCAAGTGTGTTGATGTCAACCGCGATCAGACCTTCTTGTGCGTCGGTGATGAACGCATAGTCGTAGATCGGGCTGAATGGTTGCTCCTGATTGACCTCCCGCATTTTTGCGGTGTTACGCTCTGGTGCGACGGGTTGGTTGGTGGCCAGTGCCATACAGGTCGCGTCCTTGGTGTCGACATGGGTATCGTGCCCAAGTGGTGAGAATGGCGCGGTCAGGATCCGCTCCGAAACACCTTTGTTGGCGATTGAGGCAATGTCGTAAGCGCGGAAACCGCCCTTGCCTTCAGCCACGAAAAGATATTCGCCGCGCATTTGCAGACAGCCGACACGGTCGCTCGTGCCTTCGTGGACGTTGACGAATTCCTCAAACGGCTTCGTCTCGCCAGAGATGTCGCCATCAAACGCTTGCCCGCGCACCCAATTCTTAAGCTCGCGGCCATTGTCCTCGACGTGGCGGCGCCAATAATCGGGGTAGGAGTAACGGTGGAGATAGGAACCGAGCACTGCTTGTGGTTCGTCATACTCGGTGACACGCACGGCGGAAATACCGCCTTCGAGGCCAGTGAAAGCGTGCATCCCGACAAAGTTCACATAGTTCGTGCCGAGCAAAAGCAGCTGCGCCATGATGGCGTTGTTGTCTTCGTCTTGCGACAAGTGACAGTCAGAACACTGCTTCGTTTCGGTCTTCCTCACCGTGTGCGGGAAGTGCGGTGCAAAGGCCTGGCTTGAGAAGCCCACAGCCGAGATTGGCGGCTGCTGCACATAGATGCGCTCACGGTTGATGTTGGTCGAAGACAGGACCAGCGCCGAGGATGAACGCACCGGTGCGGTCTGGTTGCCCTTGGTGGTTTGGTGCTTACCCAACTGGAACATCTGATCGCGCGCAACCTGAGGGTTGTATGTCGCAAAGTTCCGCGTCGAACCGCCTTCATAGCGATGCGATTTGGTCTTCCAGTTCGCCTCAATCGGAAGGTGACAACCGCCGCAGCTGGTCGTCCAAGACAAGTGGCAGGTGAAGCACGCCATATTGTCGTCATTATGCGCGCGCTCATCCTTGGCGATGCCGCTGCCGAATTCGAAATTGCCGGTTTCTGCACCGTAAACGCTCATCAATTTGGAACGCGCGGCCTTGGCGTTGAAAGTCGGAGCCGCAGGATCAACGGAGTCTTTGACAAGGCTCATCTCCCACTCAAGTTCCGGGTCAACGAGGCTGCGCTGGATCAGGACGCGGCGGCCGTCTTCGTTCTCCATCCATTCGAACCGGCGCTGTCCATCGGGGTTGCGAAGGAGCGCGAGATTGTGCCCTTCTGGTGGCGCGGCAGGGCCACTGGTGCGTAGGGTTGGATAAGCATCAGCCGTGCCATGGCAATCCTTACACCCGATCTCGATCGCATTGGCGACCTCGCCATAAATAAGGCCATTGCCGTGCGTGTCTTGTTCAAAGTGGCAGTCCACGCATTGCATCCCGACCTCGGCGTGGATGCTCATCATATGGACCGCCGTGCCCGGATTGTTTGAGCCGTTTTTCGCAGGGTTTTTCTCAACCTCAACGAACAGCTCCTCACCATCCTTGCGCCACCGCTGGCGCCAGCGGTTGTCGTGATAGGCTTGCTCTTCGGGCGTGTCGGTTTCCGGATTGCCGGGGCGAAGAATTTCACCCTCTGCATCAAGCAGATTGCCGTCGCGGTCGCGTTTGAAAATGCCGCGGAAGTTCCATCCGTGGCCGTGATAATCGGCAAACTGCGTGTGTTCGAGATTGGGGTTCAGTTCATAAACATTGCGAAGGAAATCGACATCAGCCCACATTCCGCGCGCCGCCGCCCCTTCGGGGTTACGGTCCATGATCGAGCGCACTTGTTCAGCCGTCGGGAAGCGCTGCGTCTTGTAGAATTCCTCGTAAGCCTCATCGCTCATCCCGTGCGGGCGCGGCGTTTTGTTTTCCGGGCCTGACCACATGAAGGGCGCATCGCTCTCATAATCCCACATGGTGTAACCAAGGTAGGAGTTAAGGAAGATATTGGGCTGGTGCATGTGGCAATTCATGCACTGCGATGTCGGGATGGAGCGGGTGAAGACGTGACGGAGCGGGTGACCCTTTTCGCGCTTGGGCTTGTCGCTGTGGCTGTCTTCGCCGTGATCATCATCGGCGTGATCATCCGGGCCTTTCAACGCGCCGTGACCGCCAGAACCTTCGTATCCGCCATCTTTGAGCCCGCTTTTGGGAAGGCCGATGTCTTTCTTATACCCGTGGTGCCCCGCTTCGCCCGGATTGCGCGATGCCCCCACGACGCGTTGATAGCATTGGAGCGCGGCATTGGTGTTCGCCTCCGGATTGATGCAAGGGTCAGCCGTCACCGTCTGACCATCGCGACCATATTGAGCATAGATGAGGCTGTGACGCGGCTCGCGGTCATTGGCGTAAACCACGTGACACGACGCGCAGCCTGAGTGGCGATAATCGCCCGGCTGGTCGTTGGTCCCCATGAACCATGTGAACGGATCGTTGAGGCGCGTCTTGTGGATGTTGAGCGCCGGGATAGCGACGCGCAAACCTGTGCCCGGACCACGGTTGGATTGCTTCAGATCAGGACGACCGGGCTCTTCCAAGAGCTGGATACGGCCCGTGATATTGGGCTGACCAATTTCGGGGAATTGCGAGTTGATCGTGCGACCGCCACGCTCAAACACGCGGAACACATCAGCAGGCGGAATGACGTGCCATGTCGGCAGAGGATAAAGTTGCCCCAGAACGCCGCGCGCCTTTTGAGCGTCGGACAAAGCTCCGTCATCACCCTCGCCGGGTGAAGTGATGGAATTGGCAATGCCAGAGATCGTCGCGCTGTCGCCAGAGCGAGTGTACGCCTCACCCAGAATATAGTTTTTGAAAGGCAAAATGCCGTTGTTGTACGTCGCCCCGCCCCACAGCATCGCGCCAGTCGCCATGATGGAGCGTTCGGCCGCTTCGATCGACTGGATGTGGCACGAGCCACACGCCTCACGCGCCACGCGGTAATCCGACGGGTTCACGAATTTGACGAATTCAGGCGATTCCTTGTTGAGAAGCGCATAGGAACGCTCCGGGTTCGCGCTGCTTGGGAAATGCCAGCTGTCGGGATATTTCGGCAGGACGTGCGCGTTGTCACGAGCGGCCTGATAATCGGGGTGATCGTAGGGCAGCTGTGGATTACCCGACACGCTTGGGTTACCGCCGTGGCAATCGGTACAACCCAGTACCACAGCCGGCGTTTCGTGCATGGTCGGCGCATCACTTGCCCGGTGACAGGTCAGGCACCCTTCGGATTTGGCGTCCGCATCAGCCTGTGACTGGCGCGCAGGAGCAGGCGCAGCGATAACGAGGCTATAATCGCGTTTGGTCGGCTTTTCCTTGTCGGCGGCCTGCGTTTCGGACTGAAACACGGACACGCCAAGGATAAGCGCCGCCACCGCCAAAAGCCCGTGGAGCGGTGTCAGGAAACGGAAATTCTCGCGTTTGCTGGTCAAGATGGAGCCCCCAGCCATCAATAGGTCAACGTCAGGTTTGCAAGGACGGAATAGAAATTCCCGTCATTGCCAAGATTATCGAACAGGTCTTCAAACCCGCTGCCCGAAAACAGCGTCGCAGCCGACAGGCGGAACACGATGTTCTGGTTCGCCTTGGGCCGGTAAATCGCGCTGGCCGACACGTCGTAGCCAATCTCGCTTGGGATTGAGCCTTCGATGCGGAAGTTTTCAAGCGTCGCCGTATCTTCAAACCAAAGGTGATTGGCATTGGCAGTGACGCGCACCTCTGGCGTCAGGTCGAAGTCCGCACCAACGCCGACCAACCACAGGCCGGGGTTCAAGAAGTTTGATTGCCCCTGCTCTTTCGAAGAGCGCAGCGTGTTCAGAATACCATTGCGGCCATTGACGGAAATGACCCGGCCACCGCCTGCGAACGGCAAAGTTTGGCGGATCCAGTAAGAGGTATCCGCGCCTGCAAATTGCGGGTTTTCGAAAATTGCATCAAAGCCGGTGTGCGTATCATCATACGGGTCGCTATCCCCGCTTTGATAAAGGCCAGACAGGCGGAAACGCATCCAGTCGCGGTCATAGCTAAGCTCAAGCGCGGCAAATTGTGCGTCAATGTCGACTGGCTCACCCGTCAGGATCGAATTGCGATCTTCGCCAAGCGCCCAATAGGCGCTGCCGGTCAGATTGATGCGGCCAATGCGTCCATCGACATTATAGCCAAGGTAGAAGACATCGTAATCGCGGCCCCGAAGATCACCCAAAAGCGCCGGGCGAACCGGGAAACCATTGGTGTCGATCTCGATATCGTCCGCCTCACGGTTGCGGTTGTAGGCGACCGTAAACTGGCTGGTCAGCGCCGGGATCAGGAAATCCTGGCGATAGACATTGGCGATGAAGACGAAATCATCGCGCGGCGTTTTGGTGACAGAGTTGAGGCCGGAGTTCGTGTCTTTCTCAAGCCGCCAGAATCCAGCGACGTTAAACTGAAAACGGTTGTTGTCGCGGTTGCCGAAGAGGCGAATGCCGAGCTGTTGATCCTGAAACAGGAAGCCGCGGAAATCAGCCTGAAACGGTTGAATACCTGCGCGAATAGAGATGAAATCAAACCGGTCGCGATCAAGCGGGGTGAAGTGATAGTCGACGAAAGCTTCCTGCACGCCAAGGAAATGGTCGAGGCGGTGGCTTTCTTTCGATGGCTCCACGAACAGAACGCGGCGCTCCGGCACATCGACATAGTTGACATTATAAGCAAGCGTCAGGCGGTATTCGATGCTCGGCGGTTTGTAAGCGGTTGAGCCCTTAAGCAGCGCCGCGCCCACAATAAATGTTTGCGACAGAACGGTCGAGAAATCATCGCCGAACACGTCGAGGCGGTCCGGATCCTCTGTCGTCTGAATGCCGACGGGGATCGGGAAAGTGCGCGGTTCATACACGCTGTCGCTGATCGCGTTGAGGACGAAGAACCAGTCATCGCCCTTGATCGGAAGCCATGGAACCTTGTCCGGATTGATCGGACGGTCACCCTTATAGGTGTTTTGGTTATAGGGATCGAGCAAGGCTTCCTTGATAACAGGATTGCCGTTGATGTCGGTCACATTGTCGATCAGCCGCCAGCGATCAGGGATCGGCACCTGGTCCGGCGAGAACGCTTGTGGAGGGGGCGCACGGACCGCGCCGGGGTTTTCCTGCGTGACTTTCTCTGGCAGTTCAGCATTGAAACCGGGACGCTCGCGCCCTTCAATGATCTGATTGTCGAGCTCGTCCGCCTCGTCCTTCGCCGTGGTGTTGAGCCCAGGGCCCGATACACTTTGATTGCGCTCCAGTTCTTGGCCACCCTCATCAAGCTGAGGCGCAGTTGCAGGCTCATCTCCAGGAGCGGCCTGCATCAGGATCAGAAAAGGAAGAAGCGGAGCAACGCCCATGGATCAAAGCCCCTCACATACGTTTTGCGACGGATCATCGAGGAATGGCGCGAACGGGCAATTGATATAGCGCAGGCGAACCTGACGACTGCCCACCTGGACTACGATGCGATCAGCGCGAATGTCGTTTGGTGCGTTATTGATCGTGCCCGTGCGAACCCCGGCGTTATGCAGGCCAAGGAAGCTGATCATGTCATCCTGATCAATCCCGTCGCCCGACACGCCAATCCCACCGATCAGCTGATTGCCGCGGTAGACCGGAACCGAGCCGGGGAAGATTTGGATGCCATTGCCAAGCCGCGGCGCGCCCGCCGTTTGCGGAAGCTTGGTGCAACCGCGCGCGGTATCCGTGGGCGATGCGCCCGTCACAAAGGCAAGGTGTTCGGCCAGATTCTGTAACACAAGTGCGGATTGTAGCCCGGTAGAGAACGGGTTGAACTGTTCAATCGGGCGCGAGAGCGGGCCATTGGGCGTGCCCACTTCGCCATCGGGGAAGTATGGCCGCGACAAGTTGCCACCGGAACGATCCGCAAATGCAAACGCACCCGTCAGAGCATTGGGATCATTCAGGAAATCGCGCACGCGCTGAACATATTGCGGCACTTCCAGATCGCCAGCGAGAAGCTCATTCGCAGCAAAGGGCGCGGAGAAGAAAGTCGCGGTGCGCGCCTTTTGCAAGGACACGTCCGAGCCAAAAATCGGCGCATCGGCAGAGCGCACAATCCCAAGGATTTGTCCGCGCGTATCGACAAGGCTCAAGGTCACTTGCGCCTGACTGTCCAGCGGCCTGCGGATTTGCGCACGCGAACGCGCGATGACCTGAAACGCCTCTTCGAGGATTGCGGTTGCTTCGGTCTGCGTGATCGGATTGCCGATGTCCGCGCCATCAGTGCCACCTCTGATGGGGAAGCGGTTCGTGCCCGCCCCGTCCGACATCACAAATGCACCGCCAAGCGAGAATTCCGCAGAAGTCGCCGGGCGAATGCCCGATGTTTCTGCGCCATATGCCGTGCCAGCGATAATCGCGCCTGCATTATAGCCGGTAACCGGAGCGACAGTGCCCGCCGTCCCGGCAAAGCTTGCCCCTGCCACATTGGCGAGCGCGCCATAGGTCGCATCGGTATAGCGAAGGCTGGTGCCGTCTGCCGAAATGCGGTCCGCGCGGATTTCGACAGGAGCCTCAAAACCCACCGTGCCAGCAAGAGCGATGAATTCATCAACGTCATTATCAACGTCGAGCACATTGGGATCAAACGTGTAATCAGGATCCGCTGCAACGCCGATCCCGCCGACAACCACACCGTTCTTGTAAAGCGGAAAACCGCCGGGATCAGCGGAAAGGCCAAGCGGAGAACGCTTTGGCCCGATCAGACCGTCAGACGCGCGCGCGCTAAAATCAGAGCAGGGAAGCTGGCTGAACTGCACCCCGAACAAGGGCCCGCTTTCAAGGCCAATCGTGGTGGGCGATGGGGGAAAGTGCTCTTGCACAATTTGCGAAGCCACGCGGGTCGAAAACGCATTGCCAGCGCTCGACAAATAGGCGCCCGTGATCGCCTTGGCGATAGCAGCGCCTGCCGCTGGCACATCAAGGCCCTGAATATCGACATCCTGCCCATTGGGAGCGCCGGGGATTGCCACAGTTGCGCGCGCGCCCGGCATCACGAAAACGCCCAACACATTGCCCACACGGTCCACCACAGCGATGGTTGCCGCATCGCCTTGCGCGGTGGCTTGAGCTGCGGCCTGCGCGATGATTTGCTGGACCTCGGCGACGCTCAAACTTTCTTGAGCGGGCGCTGCGAACAAATCACCGGGAGGCGCAGGCGTTGGCGTTGGCGCAGGGACCGGATTGCCGCCCGTCCCACCGCCAGCAGGCGTAGAGCCACCCCCACCACCGCACGACAAAAGCGCAAGCGCCATAAGCGGCGCACCAAGAATTTTAGCGTTCAAAGATCTCCATCCCCCCGCCATCATCAACGCAACCTTTTGATAGCGGCAAGCGCGGAGGCGAGCGCCGTGCGGAAGTCGGCAGGATTAAAGGAATTGGGCTCCTCAACCGCAGCGTAAGCTTTGTTGATGCTCGACCGGATACTGGCAGCTGCCCCCGGTGTGACGCGGCCATTGGTCACAAGACCGTTCAACAGCGTATCGACTGCCATCACCGCCTGAACCGAGCCGGAATAATCGGTAAAACGCGGACGCAGCGCATTGCTGCCGATAATGTCGATCACTTGGAAAGCATCGGAATTGGCATAAGCGCGCTGTGACAAAGCGTTGGAGAGCGCCCCTGCCCGCTGCGAAAGCTGCATAGCCGCTTCACGCGGGGACGCACCGCTGCCACCCAATGCACCGTGGAAATCGCGGCTCGCCTTTTTGAATGCATCCGCTTGGCCCGGAACAAGAGCACCCGCCACAGCGGTCAGCATGATGATGTTCTCATCATTGAAAGGCGCGTTGCCAAATGGGATTGGCCGACCGGGGTTCTCTTCAAAGGTCAGCCGCCTTTGGCTCGAATCCTGAATTTCGCGGTGGCACGAATGGCAATCAAAGAAGTAATACTGCGGAAAGACGCCTTCCATCGCGTATTTGGGATTGGCAAACAGACCCGTCGCACGCTTCACCGCCTCAGCCTGACCCACCGCCCAGAACCGCACCGCATTGGGCGCACGCTTGCGACGTTTGTAATCGGCGTCGATATTGTGGTGCTGTTGCAGCGCGCTGAACAGATCAAGCTCGAATGAAACGCGCGGGTGACCCGCTGCCATCATTTCGTGCGTGACAAATTGCCCCGGCTTGGTCGAGCCATAGTGGCAATCGAGACAGACATTGGCGCGCACTTGCGGATTTTCGAGCGGGATCAGGCCATCGGCCACATTGGACGCATGGCTAGCTGGCACAGCATAATGGCTCGACAACCAGGCGTTCCCCGCTGGCCCGTGACAGCTTTCGCAGCCAACCCCATCGGACAGCTGAAACTTCGCCCCGCGCGGCGTTCCGGGCATATAGGTCGCGTGGCAACCAAGACAGTCTTTCGCCTGCGTCGCATCACCAAGCCCAAGGCTCTTTGCAATCTGTTGACCGCGACGCCCAGCCAGAACAGCGTAGGCCCGTGAGTGCGCGCCGCTGGCCGAGGAGGGCTCTTGCCAAGTGGCGATTTCATCCTGACGCACGACAGCGCCATTGCCCTCTGCCCGGCCATGACAGGTCGAGCCCGCGCACGAAGCAACACCTTCAAGGCTGGAGGCGAATGTGGTGGAAGTGGTGGATGGGAGAGCCAGCAGCAGCGCAAACGCCGCAGCCACGCGCATCGCAGCGCCATCAAAGCGGCGCGCTGATCGAATAAGATTGCCAATCGGCCCGGAAGCAATCGCCCCAAAGAAAGCTGGCCTGGAAACCGTCATCTCTTCCCCCCTCGAGATGCAACAAAACTGCGTCTATTTGGAAAGAGGCGCAAGGCCTTTGGGACGATCAGCCCCGAACTTTCCAAAAAATTCCTACCCTTGGTTTAGCCCGGTCCGCCAAGCAAAGCTTGTAAAGTACCGACACTTCACCCGGCCCATTGGACCAAATCCCGTTACAGCCAAAGGCCGCCCTATGATTGTTCCAAGCTTCGCGAGTGGATGCAACCACCAAATGCGCATAGCTGCCAATTTCGAGCAAAAAAGTGATGCAGGACACAAAAAGGCCCCGAAACATGGGAGTTTCGAGGCCCTTTTACGATGGTGTTGGTTGAACGATGCGGCCTTAGCCGCTCGCCAAAGCGATGTGTCGCTTCATGTGGTGGTCGATATTGCCGAACTCGGAATCGAAGATCGTCAGGCGCTTGAAATAGTGCCCGATGGCATATTCATCGGTCATGCCGTTGCCGCCGTGGATCTGAATCGATTCCTGCCCCACATGGTGTGCAGCTTGAGCAACGCGGACCTTGGCCGCTGACACAGCCTGTTTGCGGGTGCGCTCATCTGCATCGAGGCGCAGCGTTGCCAGATAGGTCATCGAGACCGAGCACTCGTACTCAGTGTACATATCGACCATGCGGTGTTGAAGCACCTGGAAGCTCGCGATCGGAACGCCGAATTGCTTGCGTTGCTTGGCATATTCGAGCGTCATCGCGTGCGAGACTTTCATTGCGCCGCACGCTTCTGCGCACTGGGCTGCAATTGCTTCATCAGTGACACGTTCGATCAGCGGGAATGCCCCGCCTTCTTCACCGATGAGAGCATCGGCGGGAACACGCACGTTTTCGAAATAGACTTCGGAAGCGCGCCGACCATCGACGGTGGCATAATCGCGGGTGGTGACGCCTTCGGCTGCCTTGTCGACGATGAAGACGCTGATGCCTTGCTGGTCGGTTTGCGCGCCGCTGGTGCGGGCGGTGACGACAAGGTGGCTTGCCCAAGGCGCGCCAATGACGACAGCCTTGTGGCCGTTGAGAACATAGTCGCCGCCGTCTTTCTTGGCGGTGGTTTCAAGGTTGGCAAGGTCATAGCGCCCGCGTGGCTCTGCATAGGCAAAGGCGAACACGCGCTCGCCAGAGACGATGCCGCCGATGTGCTCTTCCTTTTGCGCCGCTGTGCCAGCGTGCTTCAAAAATCCGCCTGCACAAACGACAGTCGGCACGTAAGGCTCGACCACGAGGCCTTTGCCGAACTCTTCCATGACGACCATGGAATCGATCGCGCCGCCGCCAAAGCCGCCGTCTTCCTCGCTAAAGCTCATGCCAAGGATGCCAAGCTCTGCCAGCTGGCCCCAGACCTCACGGCTCCATCCAGCATCGGTTGCGATCAGCTGGCGACGCTCTTCCGGGCCGTATTGCTCACGGACCATGCGCGACAAACCATCACGCACCATGTCCTGCTCTTCAGTGAAATTGAAGTCCACGTCAGTTCCTCTCTGTGTCCCCTAGAGTCCTTTAAAGGCGCGTGCCCTTAAAGGCCCAAGATCATTTTCGTGATGATGTTGCGCTGGATTTCGTTCGACCCGCCATAGATCGAGGTCTTGCGCATATTGAAATAGGTCGCCGCCGAATGCTGAGCGTAGTCAGGGCCGATCTGATACTCGTTCGAACCATGATCAGCAATTGAGCCGTACATCGGCGTGCCATAGGAACCCACCGCTTCGAGCGTGAGTTCGGTCAGGCGTTGCTGAATTTCGGTGCCCTTGATCTTGAGGATCGAGCTTTCTGGCCCCGGGCCTTTACCTGCTTGTTCACCAGCAAGCGTGCGAAGTTCGGTGATTTCAAGCGCGGCAAGATCAATCTCAAGCTGGCTGACTTTGCGGGCAAAGTCGAAATCTTCAATCAGTGGCTTGCCGTCGAGGGTTTCCGCGGCAGCAATTTCGCGCAGTTTTTCAACGCCGCGCTTGGAGCGCGCAACACCTGCGATGCCTGAACGCTCATGCGCGAGCAGGAACTTTGCATAGGTCCAACCTTTGTTTTCCTGACCCACGAGGTTTTCAACCGGCACACGCACATCGGTAAGCCAGGTTTCGTTGACCTCATAGCCGCCGTCAATGAGCTTGATCGGCTTCACTTCAACACCCGGCGTTTTCATATCAACGAGGATGAAGGAGATGCCTTCCTGAGGCTTCGCAGCATCGGGATCGGTGCGGCACAGGAAAAAGCCCCAATCGGCGTGCTGTGCGAGCGTCGTCCAGGTCTTCTGGCCGTTGATCACATAGTGGTCGCCATCGCGCACCGCTGTGGTCTTGAGGCTGGCCAAGTCTGAACCAGCGCCCGGCTCAGAATAGCCCTGACACCACCAAACGTCGCCCGAAAGAATGCCGGGAAGGTGCTGTTTCTTCTGCTCTTCATTGCCGAAGGTGTAGATCACCGGGCCGACCATCGAAACGCCAAACGGCAGAGGCATGAAGGTGCCAACGCGGGCGTTTTCTTCGGACCAGATATAACGCTGCGTCGCGTCCCAGCCCGTGCCGCCATACTCAACCGGCCATGCGGGCGCAGACCAGCCTTTTTTACCAAGGATCTTGTGCCACGCGGTCATGTCTTCAGGCGACATATCTTCGCGGCTGCCCATGCCCTCAAGGTGCTTGGGGTGGTTCTCTTCGATGAAGGCGCGCACTTCTTCGCGGAAGGCGTTTTCTTCGGGCGTGAATTCTAGGTTCATGCTCTCTCTCCGATTGATCTGGTTGCCGCCCTCCTGCCACACCTTACGTAAACGTCAAGGGCTGTTTGGTGGCATTTGGGGCGCTGGATATTCGCATCAAAGCAACGGTGCAGCGCACCATTTGGATGCACATTACCACATGGCCCGCAAAGCCGTAAGGGAAGCTGGCATCGTCGCTGGCTTTTGGGTGCAAGCCAGCCAGACCTGAAAATTTTTTGGCCTCCGCCATGCTGGCTTGCTCACTTATGTGCTGGTCCGCAGCCCGGCGAGGATCGAATCAGGCGAACCCGCCCAGTGCATAGAGCACGCTGACAATCGCAGCGCTGGTGAAATTGGACAGCGTACCTGCGAGAAGCGATTTCATGCCGAGCGCGGAAATCTCGCCCTTTCGCTCCGGCACAGCTGCGCCAAGTCCTGCGATGAGGATCGCAAGCCCTGCAAAATTGGCAAAACCGCACATGGCGATGGTCAGCGCCACCTGCCCCTGCACGCTGAAGCTTTCAGCATTTGGGGCAAAATTTGCGTAAGCGAGAAATTCGTTGAGCACGATTTTCTGGCCCAGATAAACGCCCGCCTGCGCTGCTTCCTCCCATGGCACACCGATGATGTAGGAGACGGGAGCAAAAAGGTAACCGACGAGCAACTCAAGGCTAAGCTCAGGCCAACCAAGAAGGCCGCCAATCCCGCCAAGGATGCCGTTGAGCAGAGCGATACCGGCGACAAATCCGATCAGCACCGCAATCACGCTGAGCATGATCTGCATCCCCAGGGTCGCGCCATCGGTTGCCGCCTCGATCAGGGTCGATGCGTCCGAAAGGCTCGCTGGATTGGTGTTATCGCCCTCCTCAAGGTCGAACGCCTCACCCGTTTCAGGGACGAGCAACCGCCCGAATAAGAGCCCGCCCGCCGGGGCCATGAAGGCAGCCGTCAGCAGCAGGTCGGAGCGAATACCAAGCGCGGAATAGGCCACCAGAACGGTGCCCGCGACGCTGGAGAGGCCGAGCGACATCATCACGAACAATTGCGCGCGCGATATTTTCTTCAAATAAGGCAGGATGGTGAGCGGGCTTTCGGCCATGCCGACAAAGATATTTGCCGCAGCACAGGTTGACTCCAAACGCGAGGCGCCTGTGATAAAACGCAGCGCGCCGCCGATGATGCGGATCACCCATGTCATCACGCCAATGTGGAACAGCACGCTCATCATGGTCGCGATAAAGATGATGATGGGCAGCACCTGAACAGCAAGGATCAGACCTTCGCCCGGATCGGCGAGCGAGCCGAACACAAAGCCAATGCCAGCGTTGGCGTAGGAAATCGCCTCGACCACGCCGCTGGAAAGGGTTTGCAGGATCGCCTGACCCACGGGCGTGACCAGCGCAAGGATTGCCACTGCGATTTGCAAGGCCAGCGCGCGGCCTGCGTTGACAAAGTGGATGGCGCCGCGTGCCTCGGAGAAGATCACCCCAAGCGCCAGCATCACGGCAATTCCAGCAAGACCAATCAGCGAACTTCTCCTTCGGGCGCAGAAGCGGATGCTCTAACGGTGAAGTTTCCAACTTTGCAAGGCGGCGGCCAAACGATTGTAGGGACAAAATGACGAAATAAGCGCCCCGCGATTGGCGAGCAGAGGTTAACGCAGCACCGCGCTCTTGGCGCTGTCGCCACCGCGAAAGACCAGCGTTTGAGGCGATGTCCCTCCCCCCACATTGACGCTATTCACCTGCCTCAGCCAAATGTCGGTCAGCACTTGCGCATTGATGGTAAGCTTTGCGCCCACCCCCGGCGATGCGCCCTCCTGAAAAACGAGCAGGCTGGCACCTTTAACCTCGGTACCTAGCAGGGTAAGCTCAAGCGGCTTGCCATCTGATGCAATCGCAAAGCGCTCCGCCGCATAGCGCGCAAAGGCCCGCCTGCTTTCAAGATCGCCCAAAAGGTCGGCAGCTTTCATCCCCTGATGGCGAAGTGCGTGTTCGGCATCGTGCAAGGGGATGGTGTGCACCACCTCGATCTGGCCAGTGCGCGGGTTATGCTCAACAGTGGTGATCGCCGCCTTTTGCTGATGCGCAGCCGCCGGGATAGCGAGCATCAAGAGCAGACACGCGGCGAGCCAACGCAGCATTATTCGCCGCCCTCATCTGCCATTTCTTCGTCGGCTTCTTTCGCGCCCTGCTGCACTTCGGCCATCAGGTCGCGCCCGCTGCGCGAAGTCGGCTCTGGACGCTTGAAAGCTTCCACCCGGCTGTCGATTATGCGGCGTGGATAGTAGTTGTTGTTGAGGTCTGCGTCCGCTGTCTCCCAATCGGGATCGAGCACGACTTCGACCAATTCCTTCTCGCGCGGATAGACCAGCAGCTTGGAAACCTCGCGCGAATTGCGCCGCCAAATCTCAGCCGGGATCATCATGCGCTCGCTTGTGCCATCAGCAAACTTCAGGTCGAGGATGATCGGCATCACCAGCCCGCCAAGGTTGGAGAAGCTCAAAACGTAGTAATTGTTGTCCTCCTCAACCGCGCGGTCGAACACGCGGCGCTCCCAATCATCGAGCCCTTCGAGGAAGCTTTCATACTTCTTCGTGTCGCGCGGGGTCACGGTGAAACGGTCGTTCTCATCGTAGAAGTCAGTCACGCCAGGGTTCTCAAGCACCCAGATCGGCAAACCCTGTTCGCGGTTCAGGCGCACGCCGACCTTCTCCGGCTCGTCAGCCAAACGCTGGCGCGCGCGAGCGAGATCAATGTCGGGGTTCTTGGTATCCATCCGCAGACGGTGGATGGAGTCCAACGAAATATCGACGTGGTCAGTGGTGTAGAACCAGCCGCGCCAGAACCAGTCGAGATCGGTGCCAGAGGCCTCTTCCATCGTGCGGAAGAAATCTTCGGGCGTTGGTCGCTTGAATTTCCAGCGACGCGCATATTCACGCAGCGCAAAGTCAAACCGCTCGCGCCCGATGATGGTGTCGCGAAGGATGTGATAGGCTGCCGACGGCTTACCATAGGCGTTGGGGCCGATGTTCAGAACGCTGTCCGATTGCGTCATGATCGGCACCTGCTGCGAGGACGTCATATAGGGGATGAGATCGCGCGGCAGGCTGCGGGTCCATTGGATGTCGGGGTCCCACTCATATCCCGCAACACTGTCGAGGAAGGAGTTGATCCCTTCATCCATCCACGTCCATTGGCGTTCGTCCGAGTTCACCACCATCGGGAAATAGATGTGGCCGATCTCGTGGATGACGACGCCGATGAGGAAGATCTTCTCGCTTTCCGAGTAGGTGCGCGTGCCATCGTCCTGCAAAGTCGTGCGCGGCCCGTTGAAGGTGATCATGGGATATTCCATCCCGCCAACAGGACCGTTCACGCTTTGCGCGGTCGGATATGGGTAATCGAAGGAATAGCGCGAATAGACCTTCATCGTGTGGACCACCGCAGCGGTCGAATATTTGCGCCAAAGCTCCCCGCCCTCTTTGGGCCAGAAGGACATGGCCATCACGGTTTCGTTTTCGGCACCAGGCTGCTTGTGCGCCTGCGCGTCCCAGATGAACTTGCGGCTCGTCGCCCAGGCAAAATCGCGCACCTTTTGCGCAGTAAAGCGCCAGGTTTTGGTGCCCGTAGGGTTAGAGCTTTCGTTCGCAAGCGCCTCTTCGGGCGTGACGATGAACATGGGCTCATCGGTCTTGTTGCGCGCTTGCGCAAGACGTTGACGCTGGGTCGCGGTCAGAACGCTTGTGGGGTTCGCAAGGACACCGGTTGAAGAGACGATGTGGTCGTTCGGCACCGTCATCGAGACATCATAGTCGCCAAATTCGAGGGTAAACTCGCCGCGGCCAAGGAATTCCTTATTGTGCCAGCCTTCGTAGTCCGAATAGGCAACGAGCCGTGGGAACCACTGGGCAAACAGGAAAAGGTCATTGCCCCCCTCGCGATCATCATCAGGGAAGTGCTCATAGCCCGAACGCGCAAAGATCACGTTCTCTTCAACGATGTTGTAGGCCCAGTCGATGTTGAAGCTCACGCTTTGACCGGGGCGCAGAGGCGTTGGCAAGTCGATGCGCATGAGCGTGCCGACAATCGTGTGATCAAGCGCGCGCCCGCTGGTCAGCTGCACGCGGCTAATGTCATAGCCGTAAGTGTTGTCGGCCATGGCCTGCTGGCGGCGTAGCTCTTCCAGAGAGAGGCGCGCAGGGTCATCGCCGCGCCCCATGGACCGCGCCGGGCCACGGCGACCCGGACCACCAAAAGTATCGGTGAGTTCTGCCATGGAGTCCGTGCGGAAACGGTTCTGGTCAAGCTGCATCCAGATCCACGGCAGAGTGTCAGGCGACTTGTTTGTATAGGTGATCGTCGCGCGCGCGGTCAGACGGCGGCGGTCTTCGTCCAGCGTCGCATTGATCCGGTAGTCGGCTTCCTGCTGCCAATATTGGTGCCCCGGTGCCCCGCTCGCATTGCGATAGACATTAGGGTCGCGCAGCACTTCGTCCAACTGGCGAAACTTGTCTTCAAAATCGCCCTTGGTCTGCTGGATTCCTTGCGCAAGAGCAGGAGAAGAAATCAGGAGGGCAAGCAACAAAGTAAGAAGACGCAAGAGAGATATCCTATCGTTTTCGAGTCAGCGATTTAGGCGGGTACATGGTTCGCCGCGCTATCGCAATTCCTCGGCCAACCGTTCCATAAAGCGGCATCCTTGCTCCAGCTGATCGATCGCAATCCACTCATCGGGCTGGTGCGCCTGCTCGATCGAGCCGGGGCCGCAGATGACAGTGGGGAAGCCGCCTTGCTGAAACTGCCCCGCTTCTGCGGCATAGGACACCTTGGAGGGCGGCGAGTTTTCTCCTGTCAGGCTTTGCACAAAGGCAATCGCATCCTCGCTCCCCGCATCTGAGAGCGGCGGGGCATCGGCGATCTTGGTGAAGGTGACCCCCGCTTGGGCAAAGCGCTCAGAAAGCTCTATGTCAAGCGCCTCGCAGCGGGCTTTGAAAGGCGCGAGAAGCTCTTCGGTCACATAGCCCGGCGGACAGCGCAGGTCGAACTGGAACTCAGCGTGCCCTGCAAGAATGTTCCCTGCCTCGCCGCCGTTCATCAGGCCAATGGTAAGCGTCGGGTAAGGCGGATCAAAACCGCTGTCGGGATCGGCATTGGCCTTGAGCGTGCGCGAAAGCTCGATGAGCGAGTGCATCAGGTCGATCGCGTGCTCATTGGCGGAAATCCCGTGATTGACGAGGGAGGAATGCGCCTCTGCCCCGCGCACCTCGACCTTGAAGACGCTGATACCTTTGTGCGCTGTCACCAGCTTCATCAGCGTCGGTTCGCCGATAATCGCCAGGCGCGGCGCGGGGACACGCACCTTCATCTCCTCGATCATCGCAGGCGCGCCAAGACAGCCGACTTCCTCGTCATAGCTGATCGCGAGATGGATCGGCTTGGAGCCGTTCACGAAGGCGGGCACATAGGCGAGGGTGAGCGCGATAAAGCTTTTCATATCGGACGTGCCGCGCCCATAGAGCTTGCCGTCTTTCTCCACCGTTACGAAGGGGTCGCTCGACCAGTCCTGCCCGTCGACCGGCACCACATCGGTGTGGCCCGACATGATCACTCCGCCCTCTACCGCCGGGCCGATGGTGGCGAAAAGATTGGACTTGTTGCCTTCCTGATTAGCGACCCGAGTGGCGGTGACGCCGTGCTCGGCAAGGTAGGCCTCGACCCATTCGATAAGCGCAAGATTAGAGTTTCGCGAAGTCGTGTCGAAAGCGATCAACTGGTCAAGGATCGCGCGGGCCGTGGTGAGATTGGTCATGCAAGCCCGCTTAGCGAGAAATCTGGAGCGGGTGAAGGGAATCCAAGAGGCCAGGTAAGCAGCTGAGCTTATTCGATTTTCCAAAACCTGAGAAATAAAAGGTCCCCAATCTGGCCCCCACCTGCCTGCGCTTCTCTGGAAAAACCCGGGGCTGCGAGGGACGGCTACGCCCGACACCGCACTTCGTAATTAGCCTGCGAGCTGTCGGTTGTCACCGGCAAGATTGGCAACTCGAATGTGAGTAGAGCGCGACTTTCAGAGACAACGGTTATAAGAATCCCGTGGATCGCAAGCAACTCGTGCTTCGACCGAAAATATTCATCCAATTTCAGAATTTTATGAAACCATGAGTTTTCTGCGGCTCGGCGCAAACCCGCTCTACTCGTAGACGGGTTGATTCCGCCCAAAACGCTATTTTAGATTGTTCCCCGTCCCTCCAAGGGTCGAGATCGCTGTCGCGGGCACAGGATCGTGCTTGAGATAGACCTCACTTGGCCGATCCACCCGGCCACGCTCGGACTACCTCCATCCACTCACTAAGCAATCTCCCCAAGGCATTATGCAAGCCGACCTTGTGCCTCTTTAACTAAAGAACAAATAGCTCGGCGCGTCTGCGCGCGCGGCCTGAGATATTTGTACCTTATGCACCATGCCCCTAGGAACTCGAACCGATGAGCACTCTTCAAGAGAGAATTGATTTTTATGGTTTTGACCGCGTCACACCAAAGGCGCGCAAAGGTGTCAGCAAGGCTCTCAACCGTGCGATGGATAAGGCGTTGGACGCGTTTTACGACACAATTGCCAACAATCCCGATCTGGGCGCTTATTTCGACGACGCGAGCAGCTTGAAAAGAGCAAGAGGCCTTCAGGAAGATCACTGGACTGCGGTTTTCCGCGACGGCGTCGATGAACGGTTTGAAAAACGCGCACTTCATGTGGGAGCGGTTCACGCCAGAATCGGCCTTCCCCCACGTTGGTATCTGGGCTCTTATTCGCAAATCCTCGAACGGCTGATCGAGGAGATCGTCGCCCCCGGTGGACGAAAATTGCTACCCGGTTCAAGAGCAAAAGCCGACGAGGTCAACGCACTTGTCAAAGTGGCTCTGCTCGACATCAATTTTGCGCTTTCGGCCTATTTTAACGAGATGGAAAAAACGCGCGCTGTCGTGGTGGAAAGTTTGGGAGATGCTCTGGAGAAAGTCGCCGAAGGCGATCTGACAGTATCTTTGTCGGGGCTTCCCGACGAATTTGCCAAGGTTGAGGAAGATTTCAATCGAGCAATCGGCTCGCTCAGCCAAACTGTCACTGCCGTTGTCTCAGGTGTGGAGACGATGACCACCGGGTCAAGCGAAATCCAGCACGCATCCAACGATCTCGCTCGCCGGACCGAAGAACAGGCTGCCAATCTTGAAGAAACCGCCGCTGCGGTCGCGCAAAGCACGCAAAGAGTGCAGGAGGCGGCCAAGACCACAGACACGGCGCTTGAAACAATATCTTCTACGAGCAGCACCGCAAAGGATGGCGCACAGGTCGTCTCCGAAGCTGTAGCAGCGATGGACGAAATCGAGAAGTCTTCTGCCGAAATCAACAATATCATTTCTGTCATTGAATCAATTGCGTTTCAGACCAATCTTCTCGCACTCAATGCGGGCGTTGAAGCGGCGCGCGCGGGCGAGACGGGCAAAGGCTTTGCGGTTGTTGCAAGCGAGGTCAGAGCTCTTGCGCAGCGTTGCGGTGAGGCAGCAGATGAGATCAAGAACCTCATTTCTTCGAGTAACAAGCAGGTGTCATCTGGCGTGGACCTGGTGAAACGCAGCGGCGAAGCGTTTTCGGCGATTGTGTCGGGCGTGGATGAATTGCAAGTGGCCATTCGCAGCATCGCGGAATCGACCAACTCACAAGCTGCAAGCCTTTCGCAAATCAATAGCGTGGTGGCCGATCTTGATCGCTCAACCCAACAAAACGCGGCCATGGCAGAACAATCCAATGCGGCAGCCACCAATCTCGCGCACGAAGCGACCGTGTTAGGGAACACAATGTCTTACTTCAGCACCCACTCAAGTGTCGAACGCGGACTTCAAACCGCGCACCCGGCTCAGCAAATTGCCGCTTAAAGGGGGGAAGGTTCCAAACTGAACCCTCATGCTTTTGCAAAAGCAACTTCTTTACCCAAAAGGGCTGTAAAACAACCGCTTCGCACAATAGGCTCTCACCCGTCTTGCACATTGGCGCAACCCTCGTCATGTCCGCACGCAAAGGACAAGAGAGAGAGAGGCACCCATGCGCCAAGTTGATCATTTTATCGTGGGCGACAGCCCGGCAGCCACTCGCAAGGCTCAAATCTGGAACCCTTCGACGGGGGAGGTTCAGGCTGAGGTTGCGCTGGCTGGCGCTGATTTGCTCGATCGGGTGGTGGAGACTGCCAAGCGCGTGCAGCCTGAATGGGCGGCGACCAATCCGCAAAAACGTGCGCGCGTGATGTTCAAGTTCAAAGAGCTGATTGAGGCCAATATGAAGGACCTCGCTGAGTTGCTCTCAAGCGAGCATGGCAAGACCGTGCCTGACGCCATGGGCGATGTGCAGCGCGGGCTTGAGGTGATCGAATATGCCTGTGGCATCCCGCAAGTTTTGAAGGGTGAGTACACGCAAGGAGCAGGGCCGGGCATTGATGTTTACTCCATGCGCCAACCGCTTGGCATTGGCGCTGGCATTACCCCGTTCAACTTCCCTGCGATGATCCCGATGTGGATGTTCGGCATGGCGTGCGCGGCTGGCAATGCCTTTATCCTGAAGCCTTCAGAGCGCGATCCATCGGTGCCTGTGCGCCTCGCTGAGCTGTTCGTTGAAGCAGGCGCGCCAGAGGGTCTGCTTCAGGTCGTCCACGGCGATAAAGAAATGGTCGATGCGATTATCGATCATGCCGATATCCCTGCAATCAGCTTTGTCGGGTCATCCGATATTGCGCATTACATTTACCACCGCGGCGCTGAGAAGGGTAAGCGGGTTCAGGCCTTTGGCGGGGCGAAGAACCACGGTGTGGTCATGCCTGATGCGGATCTCGATCAGGTGGTGAACGATCTGGCTGGCGCTGCCTTTGGTTCAGCGGGTGAACGCTGCATGGCATTGCCCGTCGTGGTCCCGGTGGGCGATGACACGGCAGAGCGGCTTAAAGAGAAGCTGATCCCTGCGATCCACGCGCTGCGCGTCGGCGTATCGACCGACGCGGATGCGCATTATGGCCCGGTGGTCACGCCAGAGCACAAGGCTCGCATCGAGCAATGGATCACCACGGCTGAACAAGAGGGCGGCGAGATCGTGATCGACGGGCGCGGCTTTGAGCTTCAGGGGCATGAGAAAGGCTTCTTTGTTGGCCCGACCCTCATCGATCATGTGACGCCCGATATGAGCTCTTACAAAGAAGAAATCTTCGGCCCTGTGCTGCAGATCGTGCGCGCCAAGGATTTTGAAGAGGCCGTGCGTCTGCCGTCCGAGCACCAATATGGCAACGGCGTTGCGATCTTCACCCGTAACGGCCACGCCGCGCGCGAATTTGCGAGCCGCGTGCAAGTCGGAATGGTCGGCGTGAACGTGCCGATCCCTGTTCCTGTCGCCTACCACTCCTTTGGCGGATGGAAGCGTTCAGGCTTTGGCGACATCGACCAATATGGCACCGAAGGCTTGGCCTTCTGGACCAAGAAGAAAAAGATCACCCAGCGCTGGCCCGACGGCGGGGGCGATGGCAGCAACGCGTTCGTAATCCCGACCATGGGGTGAGCGAAAAAAGGAGCACCATGGCAAAAAGAACACGCGCAACATCCGGCTCTCCTTACGAAGACCAGTTCGGCTTTTGCCGCGCGGTCAGGCATGGCAATCGCATCGTGGTGGCCGGGACCGGCCCGGTTGAGCCAGACGGTTCGACCACTCGCGATCTGACGGGCGTGGGGGACGCCGCCGCGCAAGCAGACCGCTGCCTTGCCATCATCATTGCCGCCATCGAAGAGCTCGGCGGCTCTGCCAAGGATGTGGTGCGCACACGGATGCTGCTCACGGACTTTGAAGACCAGGAAGCCGTGGGCGAAGTTCATGCGCGCTATTTTGGCGAGGCGCGCCCTGCCGCGACCATGGCGGGCGTTGCATGGCTATGCCGGCGTGAGTGGAAGGTGGAGATAGAGGCCGAGGCGATCCTACCGGACTGATGCGCGCAATTCGCGTTCGACCCTTGCCATCAATTCCTCGACATCGGCCATCGCGCCCAGTTCTTTATCGGAAATAAGCACGCGAGGCTCTGCGCTGGCCTCGATAATCATAATGACTGGCAAGGGGACTTCGCGCGGTCCTCCATCGCCGAATTCGGGGAAATCGCGCGTGAAATCATCGCGATGGTAGAATTCAACTTCGGCATCGAGTCCTTTCCAGAACGCTTTCCAGTCCCCGCTCATCGACACCGCGCCATAGGTAAGTGCGCATAGCGAGCACGGATAAGTCTCGGGACGCACCGCCTTGTGCACTGCGTGAATCAAGCCTTCGATCAGGCCGGTATCGGCGTTGTAAACGCAGATCAGGCGCGTGCGATCATGGCGGGTTGCATGGCTCATGAACATAAATACGAGCGCACCTTCCACCTGGTTACAGAAAATTTCACATCGCCCCTTCGGCGTGTTCGCTAAATGCGCCTATCAATTTGGGTACTTTTCTCAATCGTCGGGAGGGGGTACCGCCTTCGCATTATGCAAGGACAATTCTCCCTCACCGACGACCAGCTCGCGATTCAGGAAATGGCGCAGCGCTTCACCGCCGACAACATTACGCCGCACGCGGCGGAATGGGATGAGAAACACATCTTTCCCAAGGATGTGATCAAACAGACCGCCGAGCTTGGCTTTGGTGCGATCTATGTCTCGGAAGAAAGCGGCGGGATCGGGCTCGGACGGCTCGAAGCGGCGCTCATTATGGAGGCGATGGCCTATGGCTGTCCCACGACATCCGCCTTCATCTCGATCCACAACATGGCCGCGTGGATGATCGACGAATTTGGCGGACAGGATTTGAAAGACCGCTATCTGCCTGACCTCATCGGCATGGACAAAATCGCCAGCTATTGCCTGACGGAACCGGGCAGCGGGTCTGACGCAGCAGCGCTCAAGACCAGCGCCCGGCTTGATGGTGATCATTATGTCCTTAATGGCACTAAGCAGTTCATCTCAGGCGGCGGCGTCAACGATGTCTATGTCTGCATGGTTCGCACTGGCGAGCACAAGACCAAGGGCATCACTTGTCTCGTCATCGACAAGGACACGCCGGGCGTCAGTTTTGGCGCGCCTGAGAAAAAACTCGGCTGGAACGCGTCGCCCACTGCGCAAGTCATTTTCGAAGATGCGCGCGTGCCGATTGCCAACCGTATTGGCGATGAAGGCGAGGGTTTCCGCTTTGCGATGATGGGCCTTGATGGGGGGCGTTTGAACATCGGTGCCTGCTCGCTAGGCGGGGCGCAAAGGTGCCTTGATGAAACTATTGCTTACACCAAGGATCGCAAGCAGTTCGATACGCCTGTCGCCGACTTTCAGAACACGCAATTCATGCTCGCCGATATGGCGACCGATCTGGAGGCAGCGCGCGCCCTGCTTTATCTCGCGGCAGCCAAAGTCACCGATGGCGCGCCTGACAAATCGCGCTTTTCCGCAATGGCAAAACGGCTTGCCACCGACAACGGCAGCAAAGTTGTGAACGACGCGCTGCAATTGTTCGGCGGTTATGGCTATTTGAAGGATTATCCGATCGAACGCTTCTGGCGTGACCTTCGCGTGCATTCGATTCTTGAGGGCACCAATCAGGTGATGCGCATGATCGTGGGCCGGGATTTGCTGCGGCAGTGAGGCGCGCAGCGAATATTATCTTCGGATGTATTGTTGCCGGGTTAGTCGGCTCTTTAGCCATATCCTTATGGCTCTACTCGGTGGATGAGTATTCAAGAATCGATCCAGCAAACACGTTTGGGTTCATATTCTTCTTCGGAGCGTTATTTGCGGCCATCCCGGCTATTTTGATTATCGCTGCTACTGAGATTTTGAAGTTTGGGAGGTGGTGGATATTCGCGCTCGGTGGCCCTCTGACAGTTGGCATTTTTTTGCCGTTAGACCCCCATGATAGCTTCGTAGCGTATCTGCCATGGCTGGTCGCAACCGGACTGACGGGAATCACATATTGGCTTGTAGCGTGGCGGTTTTTTCCACCAACAGTGCAAGCGGCGTGCGATGACGTGGCGAAATGACCACCGAAACCTTGGCAATGAGCACCCTTGTCGTGCCAGACTACGACGCTGGAATTGCATTCTATGCCGAGAAACTCGGTTTCAAACTCGTGGAAGACACCGACCTTGGCGACGGCAAACGCTGGGTCGTCGTCGAAGCGCCTGGTGCCAATGGTTCTGGGGGCCGCTTGCTCCTCGCACGTGACACAAACGAAAGCCAAACCGCCGCTTTCGGTAACCAGACCGGCGGGCCCGTTGCCTTTTTCCTGCACACTGATGATTTCGCAAGTTCACACGAGCGCTTTATCGCAGCAGGGGTGGAATTTATGGAAGAACCACGGCACGAGCCTTATGCAACAGTCGCCGCATTTGCTGATCCGTTTGGCAACACGTGGGACCTGATTGAGGCGAAAGATAAAAATGACTGACCAAGTTCTCACCCGTATCGATGGCCCGATTGGCACCATCACGCTGAACCGCCCCAAGGCGCTTCACGCTCTGACGCTGGAGATGTGCCATGCGATGAGCGCGGCGCTCAGTGAGTGGGCGAGCAATGATGATGTGAAAGCGGTTATCATCGACCATGCTGAAGGGTCACGCGGCTTTTGCGCTGGCGGCGATATCGCTTTCCTGCGCAACTCAGCGCTCAATGATGGTGGAGCGTCTGGCCGCAAGTTCTTCCATGACGAATATCAGCTGAACCATCAAATTTTCACCTATGAAAAGCCAATCGTTGCTTTCATGGACGGGGTCACGATGGGCGGCGGGGTTGGCATTTCGCAGCCAGCGAAATTCCGCGTCGCGACCGAAAATACGCGCTTCGCCATGCCGGAGACGGGCATTGGTCTTTTCCCCGACGTTGGCGGCGGATGGTATTTGTCGCGGCTTGGCGGGCGATTGGGACAGTTTCTGGCCCTCACCGGCGCGCGATTGAAAGGCGAAGAATGCCTGTGGGCGGGCCTCGCCACTCATTATGCGCCGCACGACATGATCGAAACTTTGAAAGCGCGCATCGCGGAAAAGCCTGATCGGATTGCGGGAATTCTCTCAGAAGCGGTCGGATCACCTCCCCCGGCGCGCATTCAGGATAACGCCCCGAAAATCGCCAAACATTTTGCCTCAGACACTTACGAAGACATTCTGGCAAGCCTTGAGGCGGCAGCGGCAGATGGCGACGAATGGGCGCAAAAAGAACGTGATACGCTCGGCACGAAATCGCCGCAGACCTGCAAAGTGGCGCTGCGTCAGCTTGCTGATAGCCTTAAGCTCGATGATTTTGCAGACAATATGCGCATGGAATACCGCATCGCGTCGCGCGTGCTGACCCGCCCCGATTTTGCCGAGGGCGTGCGCGCAGTGATCGTAGACAAAACGCACGATCCCAAATGGGATCCCGCAACACCTGAAGGCGTGAGCGAAGAACTGCTCGATCAGATTTTTGCCCCCCTTCCCGCTGACGAAGAATGGAAACCCCTCTCATGACCTACGAAACCATCATCCACGAAACCAACGCGCAGGGCCATGACGGCGTATCACTGATCACTCTTAACCGCCCCAAGGCACTAAACGCGCTCAGCAGTCAGGTTCTTGCGGACCTCACTTGCGCATTTGCCGGCTACAATTCCGATGACAGCCAGCGTTGCCTTGTCCTCACCGGTTCAGGTGAGAAGGCGTTTGCGGCGGGCGCAGACATCAAAGAGATGTCCGATAAACCGGCGGCTGACTTTTATCTGGACGATTTCTTTGCCCCTTGGACCAGCGAGGTCGTCAAAAAGACCCGCAAACCATGGATCGCGGCGGTCAATGGCTTTGCGCTTGGCGGCGGGTGCGAACTTGCCATGATGGCGGATTTCATCATCGCGAGCGACAACGCCAAATTTGGTCAACCAGAGATCAATCTGGGCGTGGCACCAGGCATGGGCGGATCGCAGCGCCTCACGCGCGCTATCGGTAAATCAAAGGCGATGGAAATGTGCCTGACGGGCCGCATGATGGGCGCAGAAGAAGCAGAGCGCGCCAACCTCGTCGTGCGCGTGGTGCCTCAAGCCGACCTTCTCGCGGATGCGCTGAAAACGGCGGCGACCATTGCATCGAAGCCGCCGATGGCCGCGATTGCGAATAAAGAAATGGTCAATGCTGCGTTCGAAATGACGCTTGACCAAGGCCTCATCATGGAACGGCGCATCTTCCAGATCCTCACCGCGAGTGAGGACAAGCAGGAGGGCATGGCCGCATTTATCGAAAAACGCGAAGGCCAGTGGAAGGGCCGCTAAAGCGAGAGACGAGCCGATGAATTGGTCACCTTTTCTTGAGATATTCGTTGGCTTGTTTTTGGCGCTTGGCATTGGCCTTGGCTGGTTCACTCGCATCCGCGTCATCGTGATTGGGCTTGCGGCTGGGCTGTTTGTCTTCGCGACAATTTTGATCGCAGAGCAAGCCATGCACCATACCCCTTGGAACAGGGAGCTTAGCTCTGAAACCTTGTGGGTCTACTTTATGCTAGGTGTATTTGCCGCTGTCCCCGCCTTTATAGCGGCGTTGATTGGTCGTTTGATCAAACGCAGGAGAGAGAAATGAAAATCGCTTTTATCGGGCTTGGAAATATGGGCGGCGGCATGGCCGCAAACCTTGTAAAAGCGGGCCACGACGTTCGCGCCTTTGATCTTAGCGAGGGTGCCCGTTCGGCAGCTGAGGCGGCAGGTTGTACAACCTTCACCAGCGCGAGCGAAGCCTGCTCTGACGCGCAAGCGGTAGTCTCCATGCTTCCCAATGGTGGGATCGTGAAATCGGTTTATGAGAACGATGTCTTCGGCACAGCGCCCAAAGGCGCGGTTTTCCTCGACTGCTCGACCATTGATGTTGCCACCGCGAAATCAGTGATCGAGGCGGCGACTTCGCAAGGCTATGACATGGTCGATGCACCTGTTTCTGGCGGTATCGCTGCAGCCAATGGCGGAACGCTCACCTTTATGGTGGGCGGGACCGATGAAGCTTTCACCCGCGCTGAACCGATCCTTCAGGCGATGGGGAAAGCGGTGATCCACGCAGGCGATGCAGGCGCAGGGCAAACGGCCAAGATCTGCAACAATATGCTGCTGGCGATCACAATGATCGGCACCGCTGAAGCGATGAAAATGGCTGAAAAGCTCGGCCTTGATCCGCAGAAATTCTACGAAATCAGCTCGCAAAGTTCGGGCTACAATTGGTCATTGAACGCCTACACCCCGCTTCCCGGTGTTGGGGTTGAGAGCCCTGCTGACAATGGGTACGCAGGCGGCTTTGCAACGCCGTTGATGGTCAAAGACCTGCGGCTTGCGATGGAAGCGGCTGAGACTGCGGATGCGGCGGTACCGCTGGGTTCGCGCGCGGCGGCGCTCTATGAAGATTTCTTGGGCGCAGGGAACGATGCGCTCGATTTCTCAGCGATTATCAAGACTTACGATTGATTAATCGCCGTTGATCTCCGCGATCATCTGATCAAGCCATTCGCGCGGTGCTTTGCGTCGGCCAATATCCGCTACAAATTCCTGACCTCGCGCCACGCTCTTCAGCCGCCCCCCGCGCAGCCAGCGTTCCGGCTTATCGTGATAGGATAATCCTCCGCGGCTGAGCCAATTGGGCCGCTCCCAAAGGCTTGGCGGCCCCTCTGGCACTGTTAGCCTTAGAGTTTCGCTGGCACGCCTCGCCACCCGCCCCTCGCCGCGCCAAACAACGTCATTGGAATGGTGCATCGCTAACGCATGGGGGTGGCCAAGCTGCACAAGATCACTCGTCGGCGCACCGCCCGCCAAAGGCACGATCTCCTCAACGCGCAAATAGGCAAAGATGCGGTGATGCGGCTTTCCCGTGTCCTCTTCGGCAAAAAGGCCAAAGAAGAGGAATACATCGCCAAGCCCAACCCCCTGCCGCTCAAGATGGGTTTGCGCCGCGCCGCATTGCCCGAAAACGCAGGTGCCGTTGTCAAGGAACATCGGGTCGTGATGGCACAGATCGCTCGCGCCTAATTTCCCACGGCTCGCCTTGGCCGCGTATTCAGCTAGCCCCAGATCACCATAAGTCGTTTGGCTCGCCGCTCCTGCTGGAATGGGGAGGGTCACAGGCGCACCATCAACGATTGGCGATGGTCCGCCGCCGGCACTGGAATCGAAGCCCTTGCGTGAAAAAATGATGCGCATTGGTCACAAGTCCTAGTCTTGCTTTACCGCACAGGCGACAAATTGTTGTCGCATCCGGTACTTTCCTTGCTATGCGCGTGACTTAAGCGGGTCTTGGGTTCGCTTCGGCAAGGGAAGTTTCGGAAAAATTCGCTGATGCAGCGCCTCTTTACCAATATCGGCTGGCTTTTAGGGGGACGCGGGATCAACGCGCTGCTCAGCCTTGTGTATCTGGCGCTCGCCGCGCGCTCACTTGGGCTTGAGCAATTTGGCCATTTTGCCACGATCATCACGCTTGGCCTGGTGGTTACTGGAGTGGCAAGTTTCCAGACTTGGCAATTTATCGTTCGCTGGGGAGCCAATGGCGGCGAAAATGGCGGTGAGCCATCGCAAGAGGCCACCCGCGATGCCATCGGCTTTGCCATTGCGCTAGATCTGTTTTCCTTTGCCCTTGGCACTGTGCTCTCCGCCGCACTCGTGTTGAGCGCGTCTTATTGGCTTCCCTTGCCGTCAGACCTGCTGTGGCTGACTTTCGGCTATTGCATCATCTCACTGCTTGCGATGCGCACAACGCCAACCGGGCTGTTGCGTCTGCATTTCAAATACGCTCTCACAACGGCTGCTGAAACGGTTCAGCCTGTTGTGCGCACCACCGGAGCGGTGCTGGCCTGGGCCTATATGCCGAATGTCACAGGCTTCATTCTCGCTTATGCTGCATCAGAAATAGCCGTCGCGCTTGCCCTTTGGGTGGCAGCCGCGCGCTATGAGCGGATCGAATTTTCGCGCATTAGCCTCACTAAAATCCCGTCGCTCCACAAGGACGCATGGCGATTTGTGTGGGCGACCAATATGTCGGGCAGCCTGACGGTAGCAGGAAAACAGGGCGTAGTGCTTCTGGTTGGCACATTCGGAGGAGCTGCACTTTTGGGCGGTTTCCGCGTGGCGAGCCAGCTTGGCCAGGCGTTGGTGGCGCTGGCTCAAGTCATTTCGAAAGCCATCCTGCCAGAGCTCGTCCACTCACAGCAAGATGCGCTGATGATCGCGCGGCGGATGGCGAATGTGGCGCTGATTGGCGGGATCATCGCGGTGCTTGGCGCGGTCATATTCGGTCGCCTCGGGCTTGATCTCATCGGCGGGCCAGAGTTTCGCGGGCGCGGGTTTTACTGGGCAATGGTGATCCTCTCCATCGCAGGGGCGGTTGAGCTTGTGGGCGCGAGTTTGGAATCTCTGCTTGTCTCCGCCGGGCGCGCAGGCACAGCCTTCGTGGTTCGCGCAGCCCCCACGCTCCTCGCCTTTGGCCTGCTTGATCTTGCCATCGGCTGGAACGGCGCATTGGGCGCAGCCTTCACGGTCCTTGGCTCAAGCGCGCTTGCAGTGATCGGCTTCTACGTCGCGATCCTCAACCTGCATGAAATCCGCATCGTGGTGGAGCCTGACGAGGACGCGCAGATCCCCGCCGCTGACCCCGATCAGAGGCCCTGAACTCGGGCTACGAACTACGCTTCTGGCGCTTCCCACTTAAGCTTGGGCTTACGCGCAGCCGCCGTTTCATCCAGACGCCTGCGAGGCGCGAAGTATGGCGCTTGCTTGAGGCTCTCATCGCCCGCAATCGCGCGCTCAGCCAAGGAACGGAAGGCGGTGATAAATTGATCGATGGTCGCCTTGCTCTCCGTCTCGGTCGGCTCGACCAGCATCGCGCCATGCACAACAAGCGGGAAATACACCGTCATCGGGTGGAAGCCTTCGTCGATCATGCCTTTGGCCAAATCGAGCGTTGAGAGGCCACCCCCAAAATCCTTATCGCCAAACAGCGCCTCGTGCATACACGGGCCGCTGTCGGCATAGGGCGCGTGGAGGACATCTTCAAGGCTGCGCAAGATGTAATTGGCGTTGAGCACCGCGTCCTCAGCCACTTGCTTCAGGCCATCGGCACCGTGGCTGAGCATATAGGTGAGCGCGCGGGTGAACATCCCCATTTGCCCGTGAAAGGCAGTCATGCGGCCAAAGCTCGACATTTCGCCGCCAAAGTGTGTCCGGGCAAATTCATCGGCCTGCTCTTCTTCGACGAGATGCACCACGCCATCCTTCGTGCGCGCGGTATAGGGAAGCGGCATAAACGGCGCGAGCGCTTCGGAAAGCACCACGGGGCCAGAACCGGGACCACCGCCGCCATGAGGGGTGGAGAAGGTTTTATGGAGGTTGATGTGCATTGCATCAACGCCAAGATCGCCCGGACGCACCCGGCCAACAATCGCATTGAAGTTTGCTCCGTCGCAATAAACAAAGCCGCCCGCTTCGTGCACAGCATCGCTGATCTCGCGAAGGTCGGGTTCAAACAGGCCGCAGGTGTTGGGATTGGTGATCATCACCGCCGCGACGTCTGGACCAAGACGGGCTTTGAGAGCTTCGAGGTCCACACGGCCTTGAGGGGTCGCGGGGATATTCTCGACGCGGTAATTGGCAAAAGCGGCCGTGGCGGGGTTGGTGCCGTGGGCGCTTTCAGGGACCAGCACGACTTCACGCGCATCACCGCGCGCTTCCAAGGCTGCACGGATGCACAAGATACCGCAAAGCTCGCCATGCGCGCCCGCCTTGGGGCTCATCGCGACTGCGTTCATTCCCGTGAGGTCAAGCAGCCAGTGGGCAAGCTCATTCATCACTTCCAATGCACCCTGCACGGTGGAAACCGGTTGCAGCGGGTGCACATCGGCAAAACCGGGGAGCCGCGCCATCTTTTCATTGAGGCGTGGATTGTGTTTCATGGTGCACGAACCAAGCGGGAAAAAGCCCAGATCAATACCGTAGTTCTGGCGGCTGAGGCGGGTGTAATGACGCACGGCTTCGGGCTCGGTCAGGCCAACGAGGCCAATGGGCTCGTCGCGTTCCAGACCAGCCAGACGCCTTGGCGCAGATGCATCAATTTCAGGGAGGTCAACGCCAGTGGTTTGCGCATGGCCGATTTCAAACAGCAGCGGCTCTTCGAGCATCAGTGCACGGTTTCCGGTCGTGGTTACTGTCTCACCTGTCGCATCAGCCACTTCCATTTGCGGCTTCCATCCAGATTTGTTCGGGGCGTTCATTGGGCAGCCTCCTTGATGCCAGACTCTTTGATGATAGCCTCAAGCTGACTAGCGAGAGTCTCAATATCGTCTTCGGTGGTGGTTTCAGTGACCGCGACAAGCAGCGCCTGCTGCAAGCGTTCAACACCCGGATACAGCCGCCCGAGCGACACTCCGCCAAGCACTCCGCGATCAGCAAGTGAGCGCACAACTTCGCGCGCGGGCTTGCCGTCAAGCATGATGGTGAACTCGTTGAAAAAGGCATTGTTGAGGAGCGACACGCCCGGAACCTTCGCCAAACGGTCGGCTGCAACGCAGGCAAGACGGTGGTTTTCCGCTGCAAGCTCGCGCAGGCCCTTTTCGCCGAGCAGCGTCATGTGGACACTGAATGCCAGCGCACACAGGCCAGAGTTGGTGCAGATGTTGGACGTCGCTTTCTCGCGCCGGATGTGCTGTTCGCGCGTGGACAGCGTGAGGACGAAGCCGCGTTTCCCTTCCGCATCGACAGTCTCCCCGCACAAACGGCCCGGCATCTGGCGCACGTGTTTTGCATCGCGCACGGCGAAAAGACCCAGATACGGCCCGCCAAATTGCAAGCCAACGCCAAGTGATTGCCCCTCGCCCACAACGATGTCTGCGCCCATCTCGCCGGGCGATTTGATCGCGCCGAGTGCTACAGGCTCTGTGTTCACCACCACCAGCAAAGCGCCCTTGTCATGCGCTGCATCAGCAAGCGCCGACAAATCGGTGATCCGGCCCAGAATATCGGGATATTGGACGACCACGCAGGCAGTGTCCTCGTCGATGCGAGCGGTCAGCCCCTCCATGTCAGGGTCGGCCTGGATGGCAGGCGCGCTGTCGGCAATCACATCGCCAGTAAACTGCGCCATGGTTTTGACAACTTCGCTGTAATGCGGGTGGAGCGCGCCGGAGAGGACCGCGCGTTTCTTTCTGGTCACGCGCGTCGCCATCGCCACCGCCTCCCAGCACGCGGTGGACCCATCATAAAGCGACGCATTGGCGACCGCGCAGCCGTAAAGATTTGCTACCTGCGTCTGGAACTCAAACAGCATTTGCAGCGTGCCTTGGGCAATCTCAGGCTGGTAGGGCGTGTAAGCGGTCAGGAACTCGCCGCGCTGGATCACTGTGTCGACGCTTGCGGGGACATGATGACGATAAGCCCCTGCGCCGAGGAAAAACGGCACGTCGCCCGCAACCGTGTTCTTGTTCGCGAGGCGCTTCATATGGCGCTCAACCGCCATCTCGCTCGCGTGCATGGGAAGCCCGCGAATGGGGCCATCAAGACGGGCGACTTCGGGCACATCGACGAAGAGATCGTCAATGCTGCTCGCGCCGATTTTGGCCAGCATATCGCTGCGGTCGGTATCGGTTAGCGGGAGGTAACGCATCAAATTTTCCTAAGTGAGAGGGGCTTGGAAAAGATCAGAGATTGTCGACGAACGCCTTATAGCCTTTGTCATCCATCAGGCCTTCGAGTTCGCTCTTGTCGCCGATGGTCATGCGGAAAAACCAGCCTTCTTCCTCGGGCGAGGAATTGACCAGAGCCGGCTCTTCTTCGAGCGCGTCATTGCCTTCGGTCACTTCGCCGGAGATGGGAGCGTAAACGTCGCTTGCCGCTTTCACACTTTCGACCACAGCCGCATCGCCGCCCTTGTCGAGCATCGTGCCAACGCTGGGGAGTTCGACGAAGACGATGTCGCCCAATTGCTCTTGCGCATAGTCGGTGATGCCGACGGTCGCGCTTTCGCCCTCGACGTCGATCCATTCGTGTTCATCGGTGAAATAGCGCGGCATAATTCAAGTTCCTCTGAAGTATTTGTGGGCCACGAAGGGCATGGGTGAAACGATTGCAGGCAAGCTCTTGTTCCTCACCTTGCAGGTAAGCTCAGTTCCTTCTTGCGAGTGGGCTGCATCGACGAAAGCCATGGCGATGGGTTGGCCCAAGGTGGGCGAAAAGCCTCCACTGGTAACCACGCCGACTTTGGTGTCGCCGGAATAGACCTCGGCGCCTTCGCGTGCGGGCATCCGGCCTTCGAGTTTGAGGCCGACGCGCTTGGTCACAGGCCCATTGTTGAAGGCCTCCATAACTGGTGCATGGCCCAAATACCCCCCACCCTCGCGGCGCTTTTTGGAAAGCGCAAAGGTGAGATCAGCGCTTACCGGATCAATGTCGAGCGTGAGGTCATGGCCATAAAGCGGAAGGCCTGCCTCAAGCCGCAAACTGTCGCGCGCGCCAAGTCCTGCTGGCTTCACGCGCTCGTCCGCCACCAGAGCATCGGCAAGCTTTTGAACCGAGTTTTCATGGACCGAAATTTCAAACCCATCTTCCCCGGTGTAGCCCGCGCGGCTGACCCAGATATGGCCTTCGTCAAATTCAAACAGGCCGGCGGTCATGAAAGTGAGCGCAGCCGTGCCGGGCACCAACGCCTCCAACACCTCGCCAGCTTTGGGCCCCTGCAATGCGAGCAGCGCAAACTCGTCCTGGTGGGTGAGCGTCACCTCATCAGCGAGATGTTCGCGAAGATGGGCAATGTCGTCCCACTTGCACGCGCCGTTCACCACCAGCCCCAGATGCGGGCCAGTGTTGGTGACCATCAGATCATCGATCACCCCGCCCTCTTCGGTGAGCAGCATGGAGTAGCGCATCTTGCCGGGTTTGAGCGATGTGATGAGGCCGGGCAGCAGTTTTTCAAGCTCGCGCGCGCCCAGCGTCGGATCATCCTCAGGTGAGTGCACCGTCAACTGCCCCATGTGGCTTACATCGAACAGGCTTGCGCTTGATCGCGTCCACTCGTGCTCGGCAACGATACCTTCATATTGGATTGGCATTTCATAGCCCGCAAACGGCACCATGCGCGCGCCGTGGTCGCGGTGCCACTGGTCGAGCGGGAGCCTGCCCAGTTCCACTGCCTCTTCTGGCGTTTCGTCAATTGATTGGTCGCTCAAAAATTGTTCCCCGAATAACAGGTGCAAGGGCGCCCAAAGACGCAGGTCTTGCCCCCTCTGTCGGGTTAACCTGAGAGCTTAAGCGAGCGCGCGGACACGCAAGCCTTCCCCTTCGGTGGTGAGGCAAACGGACAATACCGCCCTCACGCTTTCCAGAGTGCCTATGCCTTTTCGCGGTCCATTTGCCTGAGAGTTTCCGGGGCGGTTGCTCCTTCGGCGCCAGGGCCCATTTCTGGAAATCCCGATCTCTCCCGCGAGAGACGCCAGAATCACTTCCGGCAGGCGCAATCCATGTTGCGGATGCGAAGAGCCCCGTCAATCAGCAGACGCAGCTTTTGGCGAAATATTTGTGCGAAAATGGCGAGGCGCCATCCCAAATGTGAGGGACGAGCGTGCTAAGCGGTCAGATTAGGCCGCATTCACCCGCGGTGAGCGTATATTGCTCTCCGCTTGCCTCGCTCACGATAAGCTTGGCGCACCAGCTTTGGGTGGTGTTGATCTTTAACCGCGAGAGCACCTGACGGTTGCCCGAAGCAAGCGTGACATTGGATTTGTGGCGCGAATGGGATGCCCCTGACAATTCAACCTCAAACTCAACCTGCTGGGTGAGCGCACTGTCAGCGATAACCTGGACCTCAACCGTGTCTGATCCTTCGATCACATTGAGCGACAAGGCGCGCTGCTGGGACGATGCGCTCGCCATGCTAGCGCCTGCGCCAAGCATAAGGAGCGATGCGGTTGCTGCGATGATCTGGCCAAGCTTGCTCATGGTGTTGCCGGGTCACCCGCCGCCGCCAAGCTGCTGTACAATGGCGTTTACGAGGCCTTGCGTTTCTGGCGAAAGGCCAGCGGTGGGATCACCCTCAGCGGCCGTGGCCTGCGCATCGCTTAATGCCTGATTGTTAAGCGCAACCGAGGCGACCACTTGATTATCGAAATTCGCAGGGTTCGCATCCGCCCCCGCCAGCCGGGCAATCGCCGCCTGAAGTGTCGCCGTGCGCCCTGCATCAAGCCCGCCGCCAAGCAGGCTGTCCTCAGCCGACGAGGCGCGCGCTTCGCCAAATTCTTCAGAACGTGTCTCAATCCGCGCGTCACACAATTCCTTGAGCGCGGGTATATCGCTGCCACGTTCGCAAATATCAGTGCCTTCAACCGCTTCGAGCAGCACTTGCCGTTCTGCCGGCGTCAATTGCGCCAGCGCAGGGTCAGCCGATCTAGCTGCGACTTGTGAGACATCGTTTTGAGTGTCGCCAGAGGCAGACACCTGAGAAAGCGATGCGTCTTCACCCCCTCTGGCCGCTTCGATTTGTTGTTGCTGCGCCGCTCGTGCACGAGCAGCGGCCACGCTTTCAGGCGTAATCGCATCGGGAAAATAGACCTTGGAGGAGGCATCCTCAGGTGCTTGCTCAACAAATGCGCTTGCCTCGCGCGGTACGTCTTGCGCGGCGTCTTGGGGGGCGTCTTGAGCCGACGCAAAGGCGCAAGGCAAAACGGCCAGAGTGACAAGGCTCAATTTTACCGCTGTGATGGTCTGGCCCTGTACTGTCCCTCGCATGACGCGGCTCCTCACCTTCGACTGGTTCAATTGCCCTGTGTGATGATAGCTGTGGCGCCGCCGGTTTGAATAACGCTCATATCCGGCAAGCCATTGCCATTTTGCGTCCACTCCAGAGCATTGCCAGAGCCCACTTGCGTTGCGCTCATCGTGTTGTTGTCGCCATTTTGCGCAAGGATTGCCTGATTGTTGTCACCATCCTGAATAAGCGTCGCCAGATTGCCTGTGCCATTTTGCGCAATCGCTGCGCCTGATCCGGTCAGCCCGTTGTCGTTTTGCGAAAGCAAGATCGTGTTGGCATCACCCGTTTGCGTAAGCAGCGCAACGGTCTGCGCCGAACCGCCTTGAGTGACTGAGGCAAGATTGTCGCCACCAGTCTGGTCAATTGCGGCAAAGTGATCGCCATCGCCAAACTGCGCGACCTGCGCGGTGTTGTTGTCGCCATCCTGAGTGACTTCGGCATTTTGTTCGGCGTTGGACTGGCTGAAAGAGCCAGAGTTGTCATCGCCAATCTGCTCAACAAAGACGCCGTCAAAGGGCCCTGTATCAGGCGCACTGACCTGTGTTTGAGCAAAGGCCGGGGTCGCACCCATGGTGGCAATAAGACTTGCGCAAAGGGCAAGGATGCTTGAAGCTTTGCATTTCATGGTGTCGATCCTAACTGATTACGCCGCCCATGGCGAGAGGCTTGAAGCACATCCCCTAGCCACCGTTTCCTTAGCTGAGCAATCATTACTCCCAGATTGACATCGCCGGGCAAGGCAAATGCGCCGGGCAAGGCAAATGCGCCCGCCCGGCAATCGCTTTTTCTCGTTTACGGCGCGCCTTGCGTTACCGTCGCGGTGTTACCAGTGCCAGCCTGCGTCACATCCGAGACGTGAGCATCGGTAAATTGGCTAACAGTGATTGAGTTTTGATCGCCAGACTGGGTGATCGTGCTACTTGCGCCATCTGCCAGCTGATCAACGTCAATCGTGTTGCCAAATCCGAAGAAGACGCCATCCTGATTGATGATGCTGGTGTTGCCATGGCCTTCTTGAAGCACATCGGCGCTGAGCCCGTCACTGATCGTATTCAGCCCTTGATTGATCGTGCTGGTGTTGGTGTCACCAGTTTGGACAAGAGTGGCAGCGTTGGCGAAGCCCAAGGCACCAGCGGGCACCTGATTGATGTTGCTAATGTTGCTATTACCGGTTTGCGTAACATCAATCGTGTTACTCCCATCCCCCCCTTGCGAGGCGATTGACGAGTTTCCATCACCAATCTGATCAACAAAGATTGTGGAATCAAACGCGTCCTGATCAATCGTAGAGCTGTTGGTGTTACCGACCTGAATGTTCTCGGCGGTGTTCTGAGCAGAAATGCCGCTGTTATCGGGTTGATTGATTGTAGAGGTGTTATCGGCACCCCCGCTCTGATCAATCAATGCACCGTTATCAAGACCGCCCGTCTGGTTGATCGTCGCCTCACTGGTAAGTGCATCCAATTGCTGGAAGATAAAGGCGGTGGCAGTGTCCGCTGTGCCCGACTGATCAATAGTCGCGATGTTATCAGTACCAGCCTGGATGGTGTCGGCGCTGCTGCCGCCATTGCTGCTGGCCTGAGTGATCGACGTCTCGTTGCCCGTGCCTGTTTGCAATACAGCTGCCGTATCGGCAATCGCAGAGGACTGATCGACGAGCGATGTGTTGTCATCGCCAAATTGTTCGACTGTCGCGCTGTTGCCATCGGTCAATTGAAACACATCAGAAGTGTTCCCATTGGCAGTCTGCGTCACATTCGCGATATTGTTCGAGAAGTCCTGCTCAACCGCGCTCACATTGTCATCGCCCGTTTGCGCAACAGTTGCAGAGTTCCCGCTGCCTAGATCAAACGAGTTTTGCAGCACGTCGCTGGAGTTGAACGAACCGTTTTGAGTGACATCGGCAAGGTTGGAATCCCCGCCCACACCTGCTCCACCGACAAAGCCTTGTTCGATCAGGCTCTCATTGCCTGAGCCGCCGCCTTGGGTGGCTGTGGCTGAGTTAAAGTCGCTGTCTTGAACCACAACAGAGGTGCTGGCATCCGGGCCGATGCCCGTCTGCACGACCGTGGCATTGTTGTCGCTACCGTCAACAGTGCCCTGAAGAACCTGGCTCACATTGTCAGAAAAAAACTGCTGAACCGTTGCGAATTGCGAGTTGCCGCCCTGAACGATAAGCGATTCTTGATTGCCGTCGGCCTGTACGCTGGATGCCTGGTTCTCGGTGCCGCCAGTGACCACGCCGCCAAAGATGGTGGTGTCGCCCTGCACGATGGTTGACGTATTGTCAGCTCCATTGAACTGGGTGATTGACGCCTCATTATCGGTAACGGGCGATCCCGAAGTGTCATCGCCAGTTTGCACAATAGAGGCAATATTGTCCGTGGTCCCCAACTGCTGATCAATGGTAGCGCTATCCGCTCGCGCCTGATCAACTTGGAAAACCTCGGCCGTGCCACGATCGCCATCTTGTCCAATGGTGGCTGTATTGTTGCCATCGGTTACGCCCGATGCCTGATCCACAACAGCAAGGTTGTCGCCACCGGTCTGGTCCACGTTAGCGGTATTGCCAAAGCCAGCCTGATCGACGATCGATGTGTTACCCATGCCGCTTTGCGTGACGAAGGCGTCCGCCGTCTGGCCGTTCTGGATCACGGTCGATGTGGCATCATCGCCTGTCTGTTCGACGACCGCGTCCTGTTCGCGATTGTTCTGGATCACATCAGAAGTGTTGCCAGTGCCGTTCTGAGTCACGGTTGCGACCAGATTTTGATCGGTGCCGCCGCCATTGTCTGACTGGGTGATGATCGACGCATTGGCATCGCCCACTTGCGTAACGCTTGCGCTGATGTTGGTGGTGACGTTGTTATTTACCGATGTCTGAACAATGTCGGACGTACTCGCCCCGTTTTGATCGACGATTGCGCTCATGCCGTCCATGTCATCGCCGCTGACAATCTGGTCTACAACTGAATCAGCGCCGCCCGCTTGCGTAACTGTCGCGGTAATATTCTGCGGGTTTGCGCCCGTGGTTTCCTGCCCGACATTCGAGATGTTGCTATCGGCACCCTGCGTCACGCTCGCCGTCAGGTTTTCGCCATCCTGTACGATGTCCGAAACATTGCCGGTGCCAGTCGATTGGTCAACGCTGGCGGAGTTGTTGGTGCCGCTCGTGTCAATGACGCTGCAATTGCCAGTGGCGCCCACACACGCTGGCGGCACGGTAGCCTGAGCCAAAGCTGCGGATGCTGCGCCGAGTGCGAGCACAGACGCGCCTGCATAGATAATCGATTTCATTAGATTCCCCCCAATTCTACGTCAGCCTATTTAACCTCAAAGCTGAGTGAGGTGTCCTGGCAGTAACGCGCCAAGACAAGGTAGGCTTAAACAATTTGGGCGGGCGTTTGATCGCCCGCCCACAAAGTTCACCAGATCGGCTTAGAGCGCCCCCGGTGCCCCTTGAGTCACCGTAGCCGTGTTGCCAGTACCGTCTTGGAAAACGGTAGAAGAGCTGCCGTCATATTGTGACACGCTCGCATTGTTGAGATCGCCGTCCTGTTCGATCAGGCTGACGTTTCCAATGCCTTCTTGAAGTACGGTGGCAATATTATCTGCCCCGATGCTGAAGGCATTCTGGAGCACTTCACTGTCGTTCTCAGAGCCATCCTGCGTCACGTCGGCGAGGTTGTTGTCACCCCCGCCAAGGCCTTGATCGATGACGCTGGCGTTCAGCTCGCCGCCACCTTGCGTCAAAGTGGCTTCGTTGCCGTTGCCATCTTGGAAGACCTGCGATGTGGAAAGGCCAAGGCCTGTCCCGGTTTGCGTGACGTTCGCGGTGTTGCCGTCGCCGCCAAGAGTGCCTTGGAACACCTGGCTGACATTATCAGAGCCGATCTGGTCCACAAAGGCGACCTGGCTTACGCCGCCCTGACCGATAATCGAATCGTTGAAGTCCCCGTCCTGTGTCGATTCAGCGACGTTAAGAACTCCATTTTCCACGACACCGCCAACGCTGGTGGTGTCGCCTTGAACGATCAAGGAGACATTGCCTTCGCCAGAGACTTGATCAATCAGCGCCTCGTTCGTGGAAAGGCTTGCGACAGCGCCAGTCTGAGTGATCGTCGCCGTGTTAGTGTCCGTATCAACGCCCTGAAGGATCAGGGCGAATTCACCATTCGCGTCATCATTCTGGTTGATCGTCGCGCTACCGCTCACACCATCTTGTTGAATGTTGGCAGAGCTGAAGCCTTCGACCGAGCCGGTAGCCTGATCGACAACCGCGATGTTGTCATCGCCGGTTTGGATCACCGTTGCCTCATTGAAGGCACCTGCTTGAGCAACATCCGCGTCATTGCCCAGACCCGTTTGCGTCACCGCAGCAAGCGCGTCTTCGCCCGTTTGGGTTACAGTTGCGAGGTTTTCATCACCGGTTTGCAGAATGGCAGCGGTGTTACCAAGGTTTGATTGATCAATCCCGGCTTCGTTGAGATCGCCCGCTTGCTGAATGTCAGCGTCCTGCAATTCATCAGCCTGAATGATCACAGCAACGCCATCGTCAGCTTGTTGGAAGACAGTCGCAAGGTTGTCGGTGCCCGATTGGTTCACATCGGCAAGGTTGCCCGTTCCTTCTTGCTCGACTTCGACTTCGAGAACCGCGCTGTCGAAACCAACATCGTTTTGCAGAATGATCGATGCGTTTGCATCGCCGGTCTGGGTAACCGTTGAGCTGATAAGCACGCTGTCATTGCCGCTTGAAACTTGTGCAACATCAGAGGTGCTTGCACCGTCTTGGAGAACATCAGCGACGATACCGCTCGCATTGTCGCCCGAAGACGCTTGAGTGATGACCGAATCAGCACCGCCCACTTGATTGACGGTAGCCGCCGTATCGATCGGCGTAGCCCCAGTGGCTTCCTGATCGACGTTGGAGATATTGTTGTCTGCGCCTTGAGTCACAGAAGCATCAAGATTGTCACCCGATTGGACGATGTCCGACACATTGCCTGTTCCGGCCGATTGATCGACAGCAACAGAGTTGCCTGAACCATTGGTGTTGACGACACTGCAGTTACCGGTTGCGCCAACGCACGCGGGCGGAACGGTTGCCTGAGCGAATGCTGGCGCTGCTGCTGCGAGAGCGAGTGCTGATGCGCCTGTGTAGATAAGACTTTTCATGGTTATCTCTTTCCCCTGATTCTGGGCTGCGAGCCTATGGGTTTTCACCTAGATTTGCAAAGCGTTCAGGCCTTCACGGCAAGCCCTTGAGCCTGCCCTGAAGGCCCCTTGTGTTATTGCGTAACCGTGATCACGTTGCCGCTGCCGGTCTGCGTGAGGTCGGAAACCGACCCGTTGCTCAGCTGGGTAACCGTGGCCTGGTTGTTGGCGCCATCCTGAGCGAGCAGGCTGAGGTTATCATCGCCCTGCTGGTCAACTGTTGCGATGTTGAGATCGCTCAGGAGATTGTTGCCCTGCCCGATGATGCTGGTGTTGCCTGCACCCGACTGGGTTACGTTTGCTTCATTGCCGTCACCGCCAGCAAATGATTGCTCCACCTGGCTTTCGTTACCATCGCCGGTTTGCGAAACGTCGGTGATGTTGCCAATGCCGCCGTATTGGAACGTGCCGCTGATACCATCGGCGCCTTCCATGTTGATCAAGGCCTGGTTGCTATCGCCCGCCTGTTCGACCGAGCTGTCGTTGTTCGAGCTGATCTGGTCGATCTGGACAAGGCCGCTCAGACCGGTCTGGATCACGAGTGAGGAGTGGAAAGAGCCGTTTTGAATGCTCTCGGCTTCATTGCCAGTGCCGCTTTGCTCAACGAAGGATGTGTTGAACTGTCCCCCGCTCTGATCAATCAGAGCCCCGTTGAGGTTTGCCGCACCGCCTGCTGCTGCGTCACCTGTTTGAATGATGCCAGCACCACTATCCGATACGTCAATCGCCTGGAAGATCACGGCAGTCTCGCCGCGTGCATTGCCGCTTTGCTCAATCCCGGCAAAGTTGGTGTTGCCAACCTGAATGACTGATGCGTCGTTCGGAGAGCCAGCACCGCCAGCATCGCCGGTTTGAACGACTTGCGCATCGTTGCCATCACCAAGCTGCTCGACGGTCGCGAACATCGTGTCGCCGCCGCTTTCCTGATTGACGGTGCTGGTGTTGGTGTCGCCCGACTGGGTAACGGTTGCGTCAGCCCTGCTGACATTGTCCTGCGTCACGGTTGAGGTGTTATCATCGCCCGACTGGGTGATGAGATTGTCGATGTCGACACCACCATTGCTCGCCAGACCCTGATCAACGGTCGAACTGTTGCGATCACCGCTTTGGTCGACCGTGGTGCGCGATGAGAACGGACCACCCATGAAAATGTCGGAGGTGTTGTCATCCCCGCTTTGATCGACGGTTGCATCAAGGCTGAAACGGTCAAGAATGACATTCGACGTGTTGCGATCACCGCTCTGATCGACAGTCGCATTGCCGCGACTACCAGCGAGGTAGTCGACATCAGAGACGTTATCGTCGCCCGACTGCGCCACAGTTGCGGTGCCGCTGCTGCCCGCTGCCATGTCGATGTCTGACGAGTTGAAATCACCCGTTTGATCGACGTCTGCAGTCTGAAGCTGCGTTGCGGAAGCCTGCGAGATGATCGAGTCATTGCCATCGCCATCCTGCAGCACATCAGCCACGGTCGCATCGGCGCCCGATTGAACGAGGCTCGAGCTGTTGTCGAAGCCGCCCTGAACGACGGTTGCCTGTTTATCGACGCCGGACTGGTCTGCGACCGATGAGTTGGCATCGCCAACCTGAGTAACAGACGCGGTCTGGTTGTCGCCCGTTTGAGTGATGTCGCTGTCGTTGGTTTCCACGTCTGGCGAACCAAGGTCAAAGCCTTCTTGCGTCACTGTGGCCGAGCTGTTCGTGCCTGATTGGTCCACGTTGGAAAGATTGAAGCCAGTCGCGCCGCCTTGGGTCACTGTGGCCGCCAAAGTATCGCCATCCTGAAGAATTTCGGAGACATTGCCAGTCGCATCCTGATCAACGGTGGCGGTGTTATCCGTGCCTACGGTGTCAATGACGCTGCAGTTGCCAGTTGCACCCACGCAGTCTGCTGGAACAGTGGCCTGTGCGAAAATCGGCGTTGCCGCTGCCAAAGCAAGAACGGACGCACCTGTATAAATTACTGACTTCATCGTATTTCCTTTCGAATTGCCTGCGCCTAACCGCCGCAGGGTTCTCTGGGGATTTTCAACAGTATGGCGCTCGGACCACCCCCTGAATGGCCTTGGCGCTTTCACTTTCGGGGAACCACCTTGGGCAATGTTCATATCGCCCTTCCCCCTTAGCCGACCGGCTCCACCTGATTGCGCGAGGCCATTTAACTGGCATCAGCATGGCGAAGCCCGCCAACGAATTGCTCCTGCACGCCGCCCACCGACAAAGCGCGCCTTCAGTTGTGCAACCCTCTCTTCGCGCGCCCTTTTTTGGGCGCTGCCCCCGGCTCAAACCCGCAATCGCGATTAAGAGCCTTCGTTTTCCTCATCGTCGCGATCCACGACAGTCAAAGCCGTGAGCGAGCCAGCCCGCTCCACCGCATCCTGCACATCGTCCGCGTCATAAATTCCGTCACGCTCAGCCCGGTAGGTGCTCATCAGAGCCTCAGCCGCCTGGCTGTCGGCAAAACGCCAAAGCCCCAGATCCACCCCTTCAAGAACAAGGCCGTAAACCGCCTTTTCGATAGCCTGCTGCAAAGCGACCTGGTCGGGCTCGTTCGAGGTGATCCCTGCTTCCGCCTCCAAAAGCTCGCGGAAAGCCACAAAACGATAAGCGTTCGCACCAATCGCCTGACTGGCGATCGTCTTGGAGGCCTGAACATTGGTCAAAACTTCGCCCGTGCGCACTGACACAGCGCGCAGGTACACTGTCACCGTATCCTGTCGGTATTCGGTGCGCGCGCCGATACCAAGGAACGCCGCGCCCGCCCCGCCAGTCACCGTATTGGTGTCATAGCCAATGATGCCACCTTCCAGCAGCACGCCTGCAAACAGAAGCGCGGGAAGCGCATTGGGATCGACCTGTTGCTCGCCCAAGTAACGCTTGCGCATTTCGCCGATGATCTGACGCTCTTTAAGAAGGTTATCGAGCCGCTCGCGCTCAACCACGGTAAACCACTGGCGATTGCCGGCATCCTGCAGGGCTTTTACCAGAATGGAGCCCGCCCCTTGCGTCACAGCACGGGAAAGCGTTTGTCCGGTCGTGGTCGGGCGGAATTGTCCGGTCTGATCGCTGAAACCATACACCGCAATCGCCACCTGACGCTGAGGCGCGGGCAATTGGTGGAGCAGATTTTGCGTCTGCGTTTTCTTCGGAAAATACGCAAGGCTGGTAGTCTCAGGCAGGAAATCCCGGCCATCCGAGCCGATGCTCATGCACCCACTCATTGAAAGCGCACAAAGGGCCAGAAGGCCATTCTTGGCAACGCGCTTCATTAATTCACCTCGATAAACAGAGGAATGACAATGCGCGTTTCTTCGCCAGTGTTGTCGTCGCGGATGACCAGCGTCACCTCATCCAGACTGCGGAAGAACTCAATCGTCTGCCCGCCAAAAGTGATCGTGCCTTGCTCTTGTGGATTCTCTCCAAAGATCGCATCGACGATTTGCGAAGAGAGCGCCGACAAGAGCCGCGATTCAAGCTGGCGCGCAAAGATGCTGGATTGATCGTTGCGATCCACCGCATTGGGATCGGTGGTCTTGTTCTGCGCGTTGGCAATTCCAAGAATGTGGTTGGAATTAAAGGGGTTACCGCCAAAAGTCGGGCTGATTGGTTGATGCACCAAATCTTGTGCCATGGCGGGCGCAGCGCTAAAGGCGCTTACCAAAGCCGTTGCCACCGCAAGCTTGCGAATCATATCCAAAAATTCCCCCTCTACCTCTGAGATAGCCCTAACAACTGGTTAATTTTCGCATCCGGTTATTACGTAAAATGCCGTAAGTGTCGAGCCGTTTGTGCGCTCGATTGGTGCGTCAAAGGGGGTTTTCTGCGATTCTGTGCCTATCTGGGTCAGGCAAGTTTGCGCGCCAGATTGCGCCCCTGCCGCATTGCGAATGAGCGATTGGCGCACAATTTTCTAACGCTGATCGGACCAATTATGACCCATGAACAGTGTCTTACAAGTTCGGTCTGAGCCAGCGTTCAGCGGTTGCTACATCAACGCCGCGCCTTTTTGCATAGTCTTCAAGCTGGTCGCGCCCGATCTTTGCAACACCAAAATATTGCGATTCAGGGTGACCAAAATAAAGCCCGCTCACAGCGGCTGTAGGCAACATTGCAAAGCTGTCAGTCAAGGAAACACCGATTTTAGCCTCGGCATCCAGCATATCGAAGAGAATCGGTTTTAACGAGTGATCGGGCACCGCCGGATAGCCGGGCGCTGGACGAATGCCGCGATACTCTTCCTTGATAAGCGCCTCGTTGGTGAGCTGTTCGCCCGGCGCATAGCCCCACAAATCGGTGCGCACGTGTTGGTGCAAACGCTCGGCAAAGGCCTCGGCAAAGCGGTCGGCAAGGGCTTTCAAGAGAATGTCGGAATAATCATCCTTCTCTGCGCGAAAGCGGGCGATGTGGGGCTCAATCCCGTGGATGCCGACAACAAAGCCGCCGATCCAATCACCAGCAGGATCGATGAAATCGGCCAAACACATATTTGCCCTGTCGCGACTTTTGATCACCTGTTGGCGAAGGAAGGGCATCCGAATGTGATCATCCTCGCCCATATGGATCATCACATCATCGCGGCAATCATGCGCGCGGGCACACGGCCACAGGCCGACCACCGCCTTTGCGGTCAGCCATTTTTCCGAGATGATCTTTTCAAGCATCGCGTCTGCATCAGCTTTGAGGTTGCGCGCAGCCTCACCCACGATCTCGTCCTCAAGGATGCGCGGATAGACCCCGTGAAGTTCCCAGGCCCGGAAGAACGGGGTCCAGTCAAAAACCTCGACGAGGTCATCGAGCGGCCATTCTTCAAACAAATGCTCGCCCGGTTTTAGCGGCGGCGCAGGCTTGTCGGACAGGTACGCGTCGTAAAAATTGCCGCGCGCCTCCTTGATGGGAAGAAGCGCCTTCTCGCTTTTGCCTGCGCGCGCGACGCGGACCTTTTCGTATTCGTCTGATGTTTCTTCGACAAAAGCATCGCGCAAAGTGTCGGAAAGGAGCTTTGAAGCCACCCCTACCGCCCGGCTTGCATCGAGCACGTGGATGACGGGGCCGTCATAAGCAGGGTCGATCTTGAGCGCGGTGTGCACCCGGCTGGTGGTTGCGCCGCCGATAAGAAGCGGCATGGTCATGCCAGCGTTCTGCATTTCTTCGGCCACCGTCACCATTTCATCCAAGGATGGCGTGATGAGGCCTGAAAGCCCGATCATATCGGCCTTATGATCATTCGCCGCTTTCAGAATGTCCTGCCACGGGACCATCACGCCCAGGTCCACCACTTCATAACCATTGCACTGCAAAACCACGCCCACAATGTTCTTGCCGATATCGTGCACATCGCCTTTGACGGTCGCCATGATGATCGTGCCCTTGGAGGTGCGCTCGGCCTCTGGCAGCAATTCCTTTTCCGCCTCGATAAAGGGGATGAGGTGCGCGACCGCCTTTTTCATGACGCGCGCGGATTTGACCACTTGGGGCAGGAACATCTTGCCTGACCCGAACAGGTCGCCAACGACGTTCATCCCGTCCATGAGCGGACCTTCGATCACCTCGATAGGGCGTCCACCGGCCTCGAAGATTTGTTGGCGCATTTCCTCAGTGTCATCGACGATATGCGCGTCGATCCCTTTGACGAGCGCGTGTTCAAGGCGCTTGGCAACTTCCCAGCCGCGCCATTCGGCTGCTTGCTTGTCGTCTTCCTTGCTCTTGCCCTTGAAGCTTTCGGCGAGATTGATGAGCCGCTCGGTCGCGGTTTCCTCGCCTTCGGCTCCCCCTTCTACTGGGCGCATAAGGATCACATCCTCGCAGGCCTCGCGAAGCACGGGGTCGATGGTGTCATAGACGTCCAGCTGCCCTGCGTTGACGATCGCCATATCGAGCCCGGCGGGGATAGCGTGATAGAGAAAGACCGAGTGCATCGCCCGCCTGACCGTCTCATTCCCGCGGAAAGAGAAGGAGAGGTTGGAAAGCCCGCCGCTGGTCTTTGCATGGGGGCAGAGCGCCTTGATCTCGGTGCACGCCTCGATGAAGTCGAGCCCGTAGCGGTCGTGGTCTTCAATGCCAGTTGCGACCGCAAAGATGTTGGGGTCGAAGATGATGTCTTCGGGCGGGAAACCGATGCCAGTAAGGAGGTCATAGGCGCGCTTGCAAATCTCGACCTTGCGCTGTTTGGTGTCGGCCTGTCCCACTTCGTCAAAGGCCATGACGACAACCGCCGCGCCATAAGCCATGCACTTGCGCGCTTGCTCCAAGAAGGGTTCTTCGCCCTCCTTCATGCTGATCGAATTGACGATGGGCTTGCCCGACACGCATTTTAGGCCAGCCTCAATCACATCCCATTTCGATGAGTCGATCATCACCGGCACGCGGGCAATATCGGGTTCGGCAGCGATCAATTTGAGGAAGGTCGTCATCGCGTGTTTCGCGTCCAAGAGCCCCTCGTCCATATTGACGTCGATCACCTGCGCGCCGTTCTCAACCTGCTGGCGAGCAACCTCGACCGCGGCGGTGTAATCATCCGCCATGATGAGCTTTTTGAACCGAGCAGAGCCGGTCACATTGGTGCGCTCACCGATATTGATGAAGCTGGAGGCAGATTGGGTGGTCATGGGGTGTTTTCCGGTAGAGAGACGTCGGTAAGGTCGCGGGCAAAAACAAAGTCATCGTAAAGTGCGCCGCCGACGTTAAATTGACGGGTGCCGATAATTTCGAAACCCTGCCGCCTGTAAAAAGCAATCGCGCGGTGGTTGTCGTCTTTCACGCCGAGCAAGAGCCGCTTATTGCCTTTAGCCGCACTCAACACCTCGGCAAAAAGACGCTGAGCCGTCCCGGTCCCCTGAAAGCGGGAAAGGACGTAGATTTTCTTCAGCTCCACATCACCCGGCAAGGCTGCATCAAGTTCAGGCCGAGGCATGAGCAGGGCATAACCAACAGGTGTGCCGTCAATCTCGGCAAGCCACCCCCTCGCCCCGTCGTTTAGCAGACCCGCGAGATATTCGGGCGCGTGCTTTTCGCGGCAGTGGGCGATCATGGCATCGCCGGGAATTTCATGCGCGAATGTTTCCAGAAACGTCGCATCGGAGATAAGCGATAGGCGCTGCGCATCCTGTGCGCACGCTTCGCGCACTGTAATTCTATCAGCGTGAGGCACACTCATGCGGCAAAGGTAAAGGCTTCAAGACCCGACAGCCGCATCGCGGTTTCAGGGGTTGGAATTTCGCGCGGCGGCAAGCCCTTTACTGCCTCGGCAATCGCCTTGATATGAGCTGGCGAGGAACCGCAGCAGCCGCCAAGGATGTTGACCTGCCCACCTTGCGCCCACTGTTTCACCAGTCCAGCGGTCGTATCCGGCATCTCGTCATATTCGCCAAGCTCATTGGGAAGCCCTGCGTTTGGATAAGCCATGATAAGCGTATCCGCGAGGCCCGATAGCGACTGCACGTGGGGACGCAATTGATCCGCACCAAAACTGCAATTCAGACCGATGGTAACAGGCTTTGCATGGCGCACAGCATACCAGAATGCCTCAACCGTGTGGCCAGACAGATTGCGGCCCGACAAGTCGGTGAGCGTCATCGAGATCATCACTGGCACCTCACGGCCCAGATCAGCCTCAAGCTGCTTCACCGCCATAATACCAGCCTTGGCGTTAAGCGTGTCGAATACCGTCTCAATCAGGATGAAATCACACCCCCCTTCGATGAGAGCGGCTGCCTGTTCCTTGTAAACAGCGGTCAGTTCATCAAAGTCGATCTCGCGATAACCGGGGTCTTCGACATCGGGGCTAAGCGAGAGTGTTTTATTGGTCGGCCCAATCGCACCAGCAACAAAGCGCGGACGACCATCCTTTGCTTCATATTCATCCGCCAGCGCACGGGCGATTTTGCCTGAGGCGATGTTAATCTCAGCCACCATATCCTCTGCCGCGTAATCGGCCTGGCTGATCCCGATTGGCGCTAAAGGTGTTGGTTGAAATCACATCAGACCCTGCATCGAGATAGGCGCGTGTAATATCTGCAATCACATCAGGGCGGGTCAGCGCCAAAATGTCGTTATTGCCCTTCTGATCAGCGGCAAGCCTCAAATCGCCTGCGTAATCCTCTTCGGTGAGCTTGCGCACTTGGATTTGTGTACCGAACGCGCCGTCAGAAATCAGCACACGTTCGCTAGCCGCTTTTTCCAGCCTGTCACGAGCGGTCATTACTGGCCTCCTTTTGGGGCGTTTGCCGAGCATATGGCAGATGGCATAGGAGAGCTCTGCGCGGTTCAATGTGTAAAAGTGAAACTGGCGCACGCCGCCAGCGTAAAGCTTGCGGCACAGCTCGGCAGCGATGGTTGCAGATACAAGCTGGCGCGCGTCGGGGCGATCATCAAGCCCTTCGAACAACCCTTCCATCCACGAAGGGATAGCCGTGCCGCAAAGCCCGCTCATACGCTGCACAGCCGCAAAGCTCATCACCGGCATGACACCGGGAACGATTTCTGCATCAATGCCTGCTGCGGCTGCATCGTCACGGAAGCGGAAGAAGCATTCCGGGTCAAAGAAGAACTGCGTGATCGCACGATCTGCGCCTGCGTCAAACTTTGCTTTCAGGTTCGCGATATCAGTCTGCGCATCGGGGCTGTCAGGGTGAACCTCGGGATAGGCCGCAACCGAGATTTCAAAATCGGCGACCTCTTTCAGACCTGCAATCAACTCCACCGCATTGGCATAGCCACCTGGGTGCGGTGTGTACGCACCGCCGTCGGGCGCGTCCCCTCGAAGTGCAACGATATGGCGAATACCGCTTTCCCAATAATGCTTTGCCACCGCATTCACTTCTTCTTTGGTCGCATTAACGCAAGTGAGGTGAGCTGCCGCAGGGATATTCGCCTCGTTCTGAATACGCACGACCTGCTCGTGAGTTCGCTCGCGGGTGGAGCCCCCTGCCCCATATGTCACCGAGACAAATCGGGGCCCGAGCGGCTGCAGCGTCGCCACGCTTTCCTCCAGCGTTTGTGCCATCTTTTCGCTTTTGGGCGGAAAGAACTCAAAGCTGATGTCGATATCTCCGGGAAGATCGGAAAACAGCGGGCTATCGAGCGCGGTGCGCGCTTCGTGGAGTTGGTTCAAAGTAGGGGTCATGGATTAGCAGCTTCTTTGCAGGGTTCTTCAATCGGATGGGCTTGGACAGACCCTTTGCGCGTGGCGATCCAGATTTTGACGACAAGCTCACCGCCGGCCAGTGCATGGGTAGCGCCCGGCTCGAACCCGGCGCCGCGCAAAAGCGAAGTCATTTGCTCATCACTAAAACCAAGGCGCGCGTGTTGGTAACGGTGACGCAAATCTTCGTTATTATGGTCGGCAAAATCAACGATCGCGATACGCCCGCCGTCTTTGATCACGCGCGCCGCTTCGGCAAGCGGTATGGAGGGATCTTGCGCGAAATGCAGCACTTGATGAAGCAGCACATTGTCAAATGTCGCCGCTGCGAAGGGCAAATTGGCAAAGTCACCCTGAACAAGATCAACCTTCCCGGTTGGCAGGTTTTGCAGCTTCGCGCGTGCGACCTTCATCATCTCAAGGTTTTTGTCGAGCGCGGTGATTTTCTCTGCATGGGAGGCAAACAATTCAGCCATGCGGCCCGTACCCGTGCCGATGTCGAGAACTGACCCCAACGCGCCTTTACCAAGCGCTTCAAGCAGAAGCTCTTCAACTTGCGCATCAGGGGTGTGGAGCGCACGCAATTCATCCCACTCGCTTGCATGGGCGGCGAAGTACTCTTCCGCATTGGCCTCGCGCGCTTCGCGAATGGCGGCGAGCTTTCGCCGGTCGTCTGCGCAAATTTTTGCGAACTCTTCGTGTTCGGCCTCGGCGGTGGCAAGAAGCCGGTCAAGGCTGGCAAGGACCGGCCCTGCCTCCTCGCCGCTGACCGCGCGAAGAAATACCCAGCTGCCCTCGCGCCGACGCTCTGCCAAGCCGGCATCGCACAAGATCCCGACATGACGCGAAACGCGCGGCTGGCTTTGGCCCAATACCTGCGCGAGCTCACCCACAGCCAATTCCATCGCCGACAAAAGCCGCGCAATGCGCAGCCGCGTAGGATCAGCAAGAGCCTTGAAGATTGCGTCGATCACCATAGCGAGACGATCATATAAAGATATTTTTATATGTGTAAATGCGCCCTATGAAATGTCCGTAATTTGCCTTGGGCGGGGCAATTTGTTTGCAGATTGTGCGTGCAAGGGCAGACCGCAAAGGATAATCCGGCTGACCTTTGCCAAGTGGCGAGACAGCTACGGCATATCACGGGAGAGACTCGCTTGAAACTTGGCTGCTGTTATTTTCCCGAACACTGGCCCGAAGCAATGTGGGCTGATGACGCGCGGCGGATGCGCGAAATGGGCCTCTCCCTCGTGCGCATTGGCGAATTTGCGTGGAGCCGCATTGAACCTGACCCCGGGCGCTTTGACTGGGGCTGGCTTGACCGCGCGATTGACACTTTGGCGGATGCTGGCCTCACCATCATGCTGTGTACGCCGACCGCAACGCCGCCCAAATGGCTGGTCGATACCATGCCCGATATGGTGGCGATTGATGCAGACGGGCGGCCAAGGGGCTTTGGCTCGCGCAGGCATTATTGTTTTTCGCATCAGGGCTACCGCGAGCAATCGCGCCGCATCACGCGCACGGTGGCGGAGCGCTATGGCAAGCACCCTGCTGTCGCGGCGTGGCAGACCGATAATGAATATGGCTGCCACGATACGGTGCTGAGTTTCTCGGACGCTGCGGCGGCGCGTTTTCGCAAGTGGTGCGAGGCGCGCTATGGCAGCATTGAAGCGCTCAACGGCGCGTGGGGCAATGTGTTCTGGTCGATGGAATATCGAAGCTTTGACGAGATCGACCCGCCCAATCTGACCGTGACCGAAGCGAACCCTGCGCATTGGCTCGACTATCGCCGCTTTGCCTCTGACGAGGTGGTGAGCTTTAATAGGGAACAGGTCGCGATCCTGCGCGAATTGTCTCCGGGAAGAGATGTAACGCACAACTTCATGGGCTTCTTCACCGAGTTCGATCACTACGATGTCGGGCGCGACTTGGACGTGGCGACTTGGGACAGCTATCCGCTCGGTTTTCTTGAGCAATTCTGGTTTTCCGAAAGCGAGAAGCGCGATTACCTGCGCCAAGGGCACCCTGACATCGCCGCCTTCCACCATGATCTTTATCGCGGGTGCTCAAGTGGCCGCTGGGGCGTGATTGAGCAGCAGCCGGGGCCTGTGAACTGGGCGCGGTTCAATCCTGCGCCTTCGGACGGAATGGTGGCGCTCTGGACATTGGAGGCGATGGCGCATGGGGCAGAGTTTGTAAGCTATTTCCGCTGGCGGCAGGCCCCTTTTGCGCAGGAGCAGATGCACGCAGGGCTCTTGCGACCTGATAGCGCGGATGCGCCCGCTGCGGCAGAAGCGCGGCAAGTGCGCGATGTGATCGGTACAATCGGCGCGCAGGAAATCGCCAAGGCAAAGGTCGCGCTGGTGTTCTCCTACGAAGCGGCATGGGTGTGCGGTATTCAGCCGCAGGGGCAAAGCTTTCGCTATCTGGAGCTTGTCTACGAGTGGTATTCAGCGCTGAGGCGGCGCGGTGTCGATGTCGATATTGTATCGCCCGAGGCGCCGCTCGAAGGCTACAGCGCGGTGTTTATTCCCACGCTTCCAATCGTGCCAGAGGGCTTTGCGGCGAAGCTGGGAGATCTCGCCTGCCCGGTGCTCATCGGCCCGCGTTCGGGGAGCAAAACGACAAGCTTCTGCATCCCTGAGGGCCTCGCACCCGGAGAGCTCAAAGAGCTGCTGGGCCTGACCGTCACCCGTGTCGAGTCCTTGCGTAACAATGTTTCAAATGTAGGAAATGGATTTTCCGTAAGTCGCTGGCTTGAGTATGTACTTACTGAAGAAGCCCCTGAACTGGCCCTCGATGACGGACACTCAGTGGTCTTTGCCAACGCCAACATCCGCTACTGCGCCGCATGGCCCGACCGCTCGCTTCTCGACCTCCTCGTGGAGCGCATTGCGGGCGAGGCAGGCCTTATCCTGATGGACCTGCCCGAAGGTATCAGAGTGCGCCGGACCGCGAGCCATATCTTCGCCTTCAACTACGCCGCCCATACCATCGACGCGAGCACCCTTGGCCTTGGCGAGCCGGTGGTGGGCTCGGCGCAGATGGAGCCTGCCGCAACGTCAATCTGGACATTGGCATGATCGCGTCCCACAGGATCAAGCCATGAGCGAGCAACGCACCTACGCCATCATCGGCTGCGGCATGATGGGCCGCGAGCATATGGCCAATCTGGCGCTGGTGCCGGGCGCTGAACTGGTCGCAATCGCAGACCCCGACGAAGGCTCGCGCGAGGCGGCAAAGGCCCACGCGCAGACCCTTGGCCAATCGCCTAAGCTCTATGCGGACAGCGGCGAGATGCTCAGCAAGGCGCGGCCCGACGCGGTCATCATCGCCTCGCCGAATTTCACTCACTTTGATGTGGTGAAGCCCGTCATGGACACTGGCTGTGCGGTGCTTCTCGAAAAGCCAATGTGCACCACGGTTGAAGACGCTCTGGCGCTCTGCGATGCGGCGCGCGACTATGACAACCTCTTCTGGGTCGGCCTCGAATACCGCTATATGCCGCCGGTCACCCATTTCATTGAGCGGGTGCATCGAGGCGAGGCGGGCGACATCAAGATGCTCGCCATACGCGAGCACCGCTTTCCCTTCCTTCCCAAGGTGGGCGACTGGAACCGCTTCAACCGCAACACCGGCGGCACCTTGGTCGAGAAATGCTGCCATTTCTTTGACCTCATGCGCCATATCCTTTGCGATGAGCCGGTGCGCGTTTTTGCCAGCGGCGCAGCGGATGTGAACCACTTGGACGAGCGCTACAATGGCGAGGTGCCGGACATCTTGGACAACGCCTTTGTGATGCTCGATTTCAAGGGCGGCGCGCGGGCGGTGCTGGACCTGTGTATGTTTGCCGAAGGGTCAAAGGAGCAGGAAGAGATTAGCGCGGTTGGCCCTGTCGGCAAGCTCGAGGTGAAACTTCCCGGCGGCTTTGTCACCTGGTCCCCGCGCGATAAATCCGGGCCGTTTGATGAGCATATCGACGTGCCGCCCGAAGCGCTCGCAGCAGGCGATCACCACGGCGCAACCTATTATCAGCAGCGCGACTTTCACGAGGCCTTGGTGAACCGCACCGCGCCCCTTATCACCGCCCGCGATGGCTATCGCTCGGTCGTAATCGGAGCCGCCGCTCAAGAGAGCATCGCCACTGGCTCGCCCGTAGAAATCAAATACGAGGACTAACCTTTGCTCAGTACCATGCCCCCCGTCGGCTTCGGCCTCTGGAAGATCCCACGCGAAAACACCGCCGAGGCCGTCATCGAAGCGATCCGCGCAGGCTATCGCCATTTCGACAGCGCGGCAGACTACGCCAATGAGGCGGAGACAGGTGAAGGGATAGCGCGCGCCATCGAAGAAGGGCTGGTGACCCGCGAAGAGCTTTGGATAACCTCCAAGCTTTGGAACACCTTCCACGCGCCCGAACACGTGGAAGAGGCGTGCCGCAAGACACTTGCCGACCTGCAATTGGACTGCCTCGACCTTTACTTGATCCACTTCCCTATCGCGCTGGAATATGTGCCCATTGAGGAGCGCTATCCGCCCGAATGGCTGTTTAACCCGGACGCAGCTGAGCCTGAGATGCGCCCTGCCCGCGTCCCACTCTATCAGACGTGGCACGCGATGGAGGCGCTGGTGGAGAAGGGTCTCGTCAATCGCATTGGGGTTTGCAATTACAACACGGGGCTGATCCATGATTTGATGAGCTACGCCGCCATTAAGCCCAGCCACGTCCAGATCGAGAGCCACCCTTATCTGACGCAAGAAAAGCTAATCCGCTGCGCGCGTGGCTACGGCATTGATGTCACCGCATTCTCGCCCTTGGGCGCGCAGAGCTATTTCGAGCTCAATATGGCGGAAGCCAGCGAGAGCCTTTTGGGTGCAGCTCCCGTGATGGTTGCGGCTGAGGCGCATAACAAGACGCCGGCCCAAGTGCTCCTCAAATGGGGAGTTCAGCGCGGAACCTCGATTATTCCGAAGACCACCAAGCCCGAGCGGATGCGTGAGAACCTCGACATCGACGACTTCAAGCTTTCGGCGGTCGAAATGGCTGCGATCAGCGCGCTCAATCAGGACCGTCGGTTCAACGATCCGGGCGTGTTTGCGGAAGGCGCGTTTGGGAGGTTCCATCCAATCTATGACTGAGTTCCCCGGCCTAATCCCAGGAGGCGGCGATCTGGCCGCATTCCTTTCCGCTAACAAGCGCGCCGTCGATGCGGCCCTCACAGACGCGGGCGCGCTTGTGTTTCGCGGCTTTGACGTGCCCAACCCGCACACCTTCGATGCCACTATCGAGGGCTATGGCGAGACAGGGTTCACTTACGAGGACTCGCTCTCCAACGCGGTGCGAACCAACGTCACGCCCCGGGTATTCACTGCCAATGAAGCGCCTCCTTCGACCGAGATTTTCCTCCACCACGAGATGGCACAAACCCCGCTCTATCCGTGCAAGCTTTTCTTCTATTGCGAGGTTGCTCCGGGCGCTGGCGGCGCGACCCCGCTGTGCCGTTCGGATTGGGTGCTGGAGCGCCTTGCAGAGCAATCGCCAGCCTTCGTTGCGCGGCTCGAAGCCGAAGGCGTGCGCTACACCAATGTGATGCCAGCCTCCGATGACGCAGGCTCAGGCCAAGGCCGCTCTTGGCGCTCAACCTTGAGCGTTGCGGACGAGGCGGCTGCTGAGGCGCGACTTAAAGAACTCGGCTATTCGTGGGAGTGGCTCGAAGACGGGTCACTGCGCGTAACCACCGCTGCCCTTCCCGCAGTGCGCAGCCTTGAAGATGGCCGCACAACCTTCTTCAACCAGCTCATTGCTGCGTTCCGAGGCTGGGCGGACAGCCGCAGTGATCCGAACAAGGCGATCACTTTTGGTGGTGGCGAACCGATCACATCCGAGGACATGGCCCCCGCAATTGCGATCGCGGATGAGCTCACCCATGACCTCAACTGGCAGGCAGGCGACGTCGCGCTCATCGACAACTTCACCGTGATGCACGGCCGCCGCCCGTTTGAGGGCAAACGCCGAGTGCTCGCCTCGCTTATTGCCTGACCCGCGCGCGGACCCAATAGGCGACATTGCCGAGCACCAGCGCCCCGATCAGAGTTACAAACAGGACCCCCGGCCCATTGGCGCTGGCCACACCGACGGATGAGAACAGGAGGTACACCGCCACCACACAGCTAAAAAGTGTAACAGCCAGCGGCCTTGCATAAGCCCACGGGGTCATGTCGACCTGAGCGCGCGGGGTGAAACTCCATGCCTCTTTGCGAGGCCGCAACCGGCCGCACGCGAGCATGATCACAACCTCGATCACGAACAGCACCGCATAGAGATGGATGAAGTGCAGCGTGATCACATCGTCGAACACGAAGCGGATAAGTCCATAGGCGATGACGTGGAAGATGATTACGATCTTCGCCCCCAGCGCTGGCACACGCGCGGTGAACAGGCCGACGATCACGATCACGACCGTCGGGATATTGTAGAAGCCGGTGAAGACGCGGATAATCTGCCACAGGCCTTCCGGCGAGAAGTACAGCAGCGGCGCAACAATGAAGGAGAACAGAGCGATCACGACGCTGGCGATCTTGGCGACCCGGACGAGCTGCGCATCGCTCACCTTATCCCCTCTGGCTGGCCCATAGATGTCGAGCGCAAACAGCGTCGCAGCTGAATTGAGGAGCGAGTTGAAGGAACTGAAGACCGCGCCCAGCAGGACCGCCAAGAAAAACCCGCTCATCCAGAAGGGCAGCACATCGCGGATAAGCCTTGGATAGGCTTCATCAATGGTGCCGAGGCCTCCTTCGCCTTGGGGCCCATACATATGAAAGGCGATCACGCCCGGGATCATCATCAGGAAGGGCACCAGTACCTTGAAGAAGCCTGATAGCAGCACTCCTTTTTGCCCGTCCGCCAATGACTTCGCGCCGAGCGTGCGCTGGATCACATATTGGTTAGTGCACCAGTAGAACAGGTTCGCAAAGATCATGCCGGTAAAGAGCGTCCCGAAGGGTGTGGGCGCGTCCCTGTCACCAATGGCGTTGAGCTTTTCGGGGTGCTCGCTTGTGAGAGTTGCGAGTCCCTCGCCAAAGCTCCCGTCGCCCAGAGCGATGAGCCCAAACACCGGCACCGCCACGCCTATAATGAGCAGGCCCACACCATTGAGCGTATCGGACACCGCCACTGCGCGAAGGCCGCCGAAGACAGAATAGATGGCCCCAATCACGCCAATGGTTATGACCGTCACTACCAAAGCCTCGAAATAGGTGAGGCCTGTCAGCCCTGGCACATCGAACAAAAGCAGCACCGCAACCGACCCGGAGTAGAGCACGCTAGGAATGGTCACGAGGCCATAGCCCAGCATGAACAGCAGCACTGACATCCGCCGAACCACAGGGTCGAAACGGTCGCCCAGAAATTGAGGCAGAGTGGTGAAGGCTCCGGCCAAGTATTTGGGCAGGAAGATCAGCGCCATTGCGATAGTCGCGACTGCCGCTGTCACTTCCCAGCCCATACTCGATAAATTGTAGCCATAAGCGGAGCCGTTGAGCCCGATCAGCTGTTCAGCGGACAGATTGGTGAGCAGAAGCGAGCCTGCGATAAAGGCTGCGCCAAGACCGCGCCCTGCCAGGAAGTAGCCGTCCTTTGTGTGCGCTTGGCCACGTGTTTTGAGCCAGCTCACCCCGCCTACTAGAGCCATGAATAAAGCACAGCTTAGCGCGGTAAAAAGGAGATTACCTTCACTCATTTCGGTGGATCGGCCAAAATCGCTCTATAGTGATCGATCAATTGATCTTCGCCAAATTCGGGCGTCGCCTCAGCACAGTATTGGCCCGTTACCGGATCGAGAACCAACATACTCTCGGTTGCGTAATAGCGCGCTATTCGGGCGTATTCGGCTTTCTCTGCCAGCCAGTCCGACGCCCATGCGCCCAACGAAAAAATCGCGGCGAACAATCTGAACACCCCCACGGGAACGCTGCGAAACTTGGGCTCCAGGCCTGCTGCCTCAAACAGCAGCTCGCCTTGGCGCTTCAAGGTGATCGCAGGGCCCGGCCCGCCAATGGGAAGGATTGCACCATACGCCTTTTCATTGCCGACCTGATTAGCGATGAAGCGCGCCAAGTCACCATCGCTTATTGGCTTGCACGCGGTCAGTTCTCCGTCGCCAAAAAGGAAAAAAGGCTTGCCCGCGCGGACCCGTTCAACCTGTCCGGAAAGCGATTTGAAGAAGGCAGTGGGGCGAATGATCGTATGGGCGATGCGAGACGTTCTTAGCTCCGTCTCAAAGCCCAATTTCGCACGCTGAAATGCGAGCTTTGGCTTCTGCACACAGATTGCGGAGAGCAGGATGAAATGCTGCACCCCAGCCCCCTCACCTGCGCGAAGAAGGTGGCAGTTGGCCTCATAATCGACCTTGAGCGCATCTTTCGGCGAACCCGAACGCGAGGCGATACACGAGATCACCACATCAGCATTCGTCTCAGCAAGAGCGAGCGCCACATCGGTTGGATCGGCGAGGTTGACCGTTTGAACACGCGCGCCCGCAAGCTCCGGCACATCGCGATCGCTTGCGTGCCTGACTAGAGCGATTACCTCAAACCCGCGCGCCACACACTCGCGCACAACTGCGCGGCCAATCGTGCCGCTGGCGCCAGCAACCGCAACCGCTTCGCCTTTCATTCTATGTGATGTCTCGTCCGCCTCGCCCACGCAATTGACCCTAGCAGCGCGAATTGGGCGGTCAATTTTTTGCAAGGCTCGTTTACGTCGACAAAAAAATCTTGAACCAGATGTCAATCAGGGTTTCTTCCTGTACTGCCTCACAATTGGGGGCAATCCTGATTGTTGTTCCTCCCCGGCCATCCTACAGCGTATTGAAATCTGGCTATATTCGCAGCCCAAACGTAAAGGCTCGGATCGCAATGGGACAGTAAGATGAGTGAACAGCTTGGCCGCGTTTTGGAAAGTAACGCTGCGCCTACCACCACGCTGACAGGCACTCTGGCAGTGGGCGCACGCGCGGGAATGAGCGTGACCGGGGTTGCTATTGCAGGCCATCAGCAGGGCAATGTAGGCACCGCTTTTGAAGGGATTTTCGGCACACTTACCGTCAATGCCGATGGCAGCTTTAGCTACGTCCTCGACAATCAAGACCCCGACACCAATCTGATCGCTTCGGGCGAAGAGGGCACAGATCGCTTTACAATCACCTTTGAGCTTGGCGGGATCACTCAAACACTCGCGGTTGAGATTGCGGTAGATGGTGTCGATGAGACGGTGCGCAGCTTCTTTCAGACCAGCCGACCGGTGCGGCTCGAAGAAAGCATTACGCTGGATGCCAATACATACGCGCGATTTACCGGTAACGAGGGGTATATTGACGAGCGGTTCGACTTTGCCCCCCCGCCCATCAATCTCGACAATTTCGGTTCAATCTTCCTCAACACGCAAAATGGTGAACCGTTTGCGACCAGCGTCGTTCTCACCGGCGAGAATTATACCCGCAATTTTGGTCGTATAGCCGCTACAACCAGCGACCCAGACACCATCGACGTCAGCGCCGTGATCGGCTTTGGCGAAAACCATGGTGTTATCACCTCCAGCGCCTCAGTGGGACCAGACGACAACGGAAACACCAATGGACGCGCGATTGGGTGGGCGGGGCTGAAAGTGAATGCGGGTCTGGTCGAAGCTATCTCGACCTACGATGCTTACGGTGTGTGGGCGCAGGAAGGAGGCCCGCTGGATAACTCCGGGCTGATCTATGTTGAAGGAGGCAACGCCTACACCTCGGTGACCGATACAGATCCCTTGGGAATTATCGGCCTGAGATCAGGGGGAGTGGGCGCGCTTACGAATAGTGGCACCATCCATGTGATATCTAACACGCCATTTGTGGAATCGGTTGGTGCGCGTTTCTTCCAGAACTCAACCAATATCTACAATCCAGTTTTCATCGACAATTCGGGCGCAATTGTCGCTGATGTCGCGTTAGAGGTGAGCGGCGATTTTCTCGCTTCAACCTACCTCACTAATACCGGCCTCATTGAGGGGCGGATCGAGCTTGTCGACGGGGTCAATCAGATCACCAATGGGGCAGGCGGCACGATCCGAGGCGATGTAAACCACGGGCTCGACCCTGACCTCCTGCTCAATGCAGGGGTGATCATCGGCGATGTTGATCTCAATGCCTCCAACGATTTCTACGATGCTGCGGCAGGGGGCAACATAACCGGACAAGTGCTAGGCGGCACTGGCAATGACCGATTTCGTGGGAGCGGTGCGAACGAGGCTTTCCTTGGGCAGGAAGGAAGCGATTGGCTCGAGGGCGGAGGCGGCGCGGATCAACTCTCAGGTGGCGCGGGCGCGGATGTTTTTGTTTATACAGCGCTCACTGATTCCACCGCTGGCGAGCGCGATACGATCACCGATTTTGAAAGCGGCGTGGACACTATCCATATCGGCGCACTGGGTGAGGCGAGTTTCACTCTTACGCCGAGCGGCGGGGACACCATCCTTCGGGCAGGCACTCTCGAAGTGCTGGTGATCGGCACCGTTCTCACAAGCGATATCGTCAACACCGCGACCCCGTCACAGCTTGACGGGACCAATGACGATGACCTGCTCGTTGGGCGCGATAACGATACGGCCCTGCTTGGTTTGGCGGGCAATGACACACTGCACGGCGGCGATGGAAACGACGTTCTCGACGGCGGTACGGGCGCGGACACGCTCTATGGCGGCGCGGGCGATGACGTCTTCATCATGGATAATCCGAGCGACCTGATTGTCGAGACGGTCGATGGCGGACGCGATGAATTGCAGACTTTCGTCTCAACCATTTTGCCCACTTATGTCGAGGCCGGAACACTGCTCGGCACTGCCAATATAGACATCAGCGGCAATGAATTCGACAACACGCTTAACGGCAATGAGGCTGGCAATATCCTTCGCGGCAATGGCGGTGACAATACCATCATCGGCGCAGGCGGTGCTGACCTCATCTACATGAATATCGGCACACATACCTCTGTGTATCGCGCTCTGAGCGATTCCACTCGCGTGGCCCCTGATCGTATTTTGTTTGGAGGCGAGCAAGACCGCATCGACCTCGCTTTATTCGATGTAATAAGCGTCACTGTGGGCGAATATGACCGCGTAGGACAGGCCATCGGTGCAGGGTTCTTCACGCTGGATCTCACCATCGTCTCTATCGAAACCAGCCTTGGCGAACTGGTCATAGAATTTGACGACACCCCTTCGCTCGATATGTTTGTGTGGAACCGCACGACGGGCGAATTGGTGCAATTGTTCGGCCTTGACGAAGACGACACGCTCCTTGGCGGGAGCAGCAATGACCGGATCGAAGCGCGCGGAGGCGCAGACAGCCTGTTTGGTCGCGATGGCGCGGATCTGCTCATAGGCGGCGCGGGCGATGACGCAATTGACGGCGGCAGCAATGTCGATACCGCTGTCTTTAGCGGGAACGCGGCTGACTACACTATCATTCAGACCCAAGTTGGGGTGTTCGAGGTGTCGGGCGCAGATGGGACTGACACTCTCACTACAGTCGAATTTGCGCAATTTGCAGACGAAACCGTGCGGCTTCGCCCCGGCATTGGTGTAAGCGTCAATTTCGACATCTTGGACCCTGCTTCCTACCAATCGGCGATGAACGCGATCCGCGACTTTGATGGCAATGCGCTTGGGGGTGATGGCTCGTGGCTTTTTATCGGCACCATCGATGCCAATGGCGACGGCGATATGGACCAGCTGCTCGTGAACCGGACGATTGGCCGGTTTGCAACAGTTGGCACAGGCGATGATGGCCTCATCTACTTCGACGATTACAGCTGGGCAGGTGAGACGCGAGTGGCGGGGATCTACATTGACCCGCTGGTGCAATTGGGGCTTGTCGAGCAAGGCAGCCCGTTCGACAGCCAGCAGCGCTTTCAAAACGACCTCCTCATTGAAAACATCAACCGCGTTCTGGGCGCTGATGATTACGATGGCGACGGGTTGCAGGAGGTGTACTTCGCGCTGACCGATGGCACTGCATATCTTCGCGCCATCATGGAGTTCGATGGCAACGTTCGCTACGCCAATTATCAGGACGAGCAAGGGGTGATCGACTACCTCACCGCTAATGGCTTTGGTGAAGAGACGTATGGCACCTGGTTTGGGGGCGGCGGTGAAGCCACTTTGTGTTCCCCGTCAGCCTTTGTGAGACAGATTGAGGTGATTGGATAGAGGAGTGTTTTGGTCTCATCGTAGTGACTGTAAGGAACGAAGATGAGATCAAAACGAGCAAATTCCAAAGCGCCTGCTGAGCGGGTGGTGAAGGACATTCGGCGCAAAACACGGTGCCAGTTTTCAGCGGAAGAGAAGATACGGATTGTGCTGGAAGGCCTGCGTGGTGATGACAGCATTGCCGAGCTGTGCCGCAGGGAAGGTATTGCCCAGAGCCTGTATTACACTTGGTCCAAGGAGTTCATGGAAGCTGGCAAGCGCAGGCTTGCTGGCGATACTTCGCGTGCGGCGACCACCGACGAGGTAAAGGATCTACGCCGAGAGGCACATGATCTGAAGGAGGTGGTGGCTGAGCAGACGCTGGAGCTGCGTCTGCTCAAAAAAAGCATGATCGGGGATGGGGGAGACGAAGAATGAGATATCCTGCATCCGAGAAGCTGGAGATCATCAGGCTGGTCGAACGATCCCATCTGCCAGCGAAGAAGACCTTGGACATGCTGGGCGTTGCGCGCCCTACCTTCTATCGCTGGTACGACCTCTATCAGCGCTTTGGCGAAGCGGCGCTGGAAGATCAAAAGCCCGGACCGCAACGTGCGTGGAACCGCGTGCCTGAGACCATCCAACAGCAGATCATCGATATGGCGCTGGAACACAGCGATCTTAGTCCAAGAGAGCTGTCGGTGCGCTTCACCGATGAGAAGCGCTACTTTGTGTCTGAGGCGACCGTTTACCGCCTGCTGAAGGCCCATGATCTGATCACCAGCCCAGCCTACACCGTGATCAAGGCTGCTGATCAGTTCCTCACCCAGACCACCCGCCCGAACGAGATGTGGCAGACAGACTTTACCTACTTCAAGATCATCGGGTGGGGCTGGATGTATCTATCGACCGTCCTCGATGATTACTCGCGCTATATCATCGCTTGGCGGCTCTGTTCGACGATGAAGGCAGAGGACGTCACTGATACGCTCGATATGGCCATGCAAGCATCTGGCTGCGAGCATGCCCACGTCAAGCACAGGCCGCGCCCGTTATCTGACAATGGCCCCAGCTATATCGCTGAAGAACTGGCCGACTATCTTGGCAAGAACGGCATGGATCATGTGCGCGGTGCGTCCTGCTGGAGAACTACTTCCTGCCAGGCGATCTAGAGCGTCAGATCGAAGCCTTCGTCGAACACTACAACCACCACCGCTACCACGAGAGCCTCGAAAACGTCACTGCTGCCGATGCCCACTCCGGCAGGACCACAGCCATCATCCAACAAAGAGAAAGGATCAAACAGCAAACACTCGAGCAAAGGCGCTTGCTTCACCGCAAGCTCGCCGCCTAAAACACATCAACCAGATGAGACCAAACACTCGCTAAGCCAAAACCCAAGCGTGTCTCAATTTATCTGACGACGGACAGCTCATGCAATTGCAAGAGCGCATGTCGAGCCTGAACGAGAGGTCTCAAGGGCTCATTCTGTTATCCGATGACTTCACTGCAAAGACTGCGTGAAGCAGCGCCCAATTGGTCGAAGATAAAATCTAGCAGTAGCGCGCGCCTTCGAATTGAGGTGAAGCAACCTGAGGCAGATGGGACTTCGGGAAGGAGAACATTTGACCTCTCAGTGACTCAACATCAGGGTGGGCATGTTACCATCCAAGAAACAGCCCAGCACGAGCAACTTCCGGCATGCTGCGTTGAAAGACACATCAATCGTGACGGTACATTCTGTCTCTATCTGGCTTCAACAAATCCAATCACCAATGAGGCTGACGCTCAATGATGGTGGTCGGGGCTTCGAGACTTTCTGAATCACCAAGGCTTCGTGGAGAGGCGTGGCTTCTGGCCCCCGAATGCGCAGCTCTCACATGGGAACGCAGCGGCGGACACACAGATTGAAATGGAAGGGATAGCCGATCCCAACGGCTTTAGGCAGGAGGTTTTGGACGGCATATTCTTGCACAAAGGATGGCTCGGAGAACACTTGCCGAGGCTTTCCAAATCAGGTGGGAAAGTGGTCAATTCAAGAGGACCGTGCCCAAGGCTTTGTCAGAATCGACATCGCCCTGCCTACAGACGAGACTGTTCAAAGAAGCGCTGTACGGACGACTGCCCCAAAGGCCATCGGCCGATAACTAGGGCGGATTGTCCGATGCGAGAAAGCGTCGAAGCGCTTGTCTTGCTAGAGCACAAAAGGCGAAAGCAGGAAGGACAGTTTATCGCATATCTGAAGAAAGAAGGCGTTGAGTGCTGTGGCACCGTTCCGAGGTGCCCTCTACACAAGTGACAAAGCCCTTCTGCGCAAACTTCGGATTGCGATCTCCTGTATTGAACCCGCAAGCTATGGCGGCTTCGATGGTCCCTGCCCAAAACCTGACCCTAGCACACCCCACTTAGGATCCAGCCGAACAATGAGCGAAAACGCCTCAAACATAACCGAATTTCGGGATAAGGCCGAACGGGCTTTAGCCTTTAAGGGTCTGATTATTAAGCTGAAAGCTCTGGTGCGCTTACGGGACCCGAAATACTCGTCTAAAATGCTGATAAATCAGTGATTTCGACGAGGGTAATTTGTTCATGCCCCCCCCGCCATGCCCCCACCAAAATTTGTGGAAATGTGAGTCCGGGATTGTGACTCGAACAGGGTATTTTAGAGCCCCTTTATGCACCGGATTCGCTGACACGGAACACGAAATTTCCGTCCCTGTCAGGCGATCCGGAGCTGGTCTCATCTGCATCGACCCTGAAGCCATTCGTCGATCTCGTGCTCAATCCACGCGACCGAACGACCGCCCAGGCGAACCGACTTCGGAAACCTGCCTTCATCCATCCATCGGTAGACCGTGGACCGGCCCAGGCCGGTCCGATGCAGGACCTCTCGTAGCCTCAGGAACCGGCTGATTTTGGGCCTCTGGGAGCACCCATGATCTGAGTCAGCGAGAAACGGCATCGACAATTGCTCGATCTCATTCGCCATGGTCGACTCCCTCTGGACGGGGTGCGACAAGGCCAAGGCGGACGAGCCTACGGTGATAGGCATCGACCACTAGATCGCGCAAATCGGTTTCGGGATGGTACGTGAGCAACGCATCCAGCGCGACAGTGATGAAGATGTTCTGACGCACAGGATCGGTGGCAGGTGTGCGCAAGTCTGCCTCCATATCGCGCATCCATGCATCGTGAATGCAATCGCCAACCACGATGCTGCTGCTGACCCCACGCTCGCGCGCTTGGGCCTTTATCCAGTCGTCAACTTGAGCGGTAACGTAAGTTTGTAAACAATGATTCCTTTTCATTTATCCAAGTCCTTTTGTTCAAAGAACCTGGCTCACCCTTGCGAAACGCAACGACCAATGTAAGTCGCGGGTCACCTGTAGGAAAATGAAAAGTTCGGCAGTAGTTTCAATCGCTTGGATGTCTCTGACTTGCGACTGATTTGCGAATCCAAATCGTAAGTCAGGTTCAAATTAGAAGATGCACACCCCGAAATTGACGTCCAAAGCCATGATAATAAACAAGAAACTTCTGCGGCACCGCTGCGTACGGTGTGCTGGGTCAAGCCCATTCTCAATTGCGGATCAGTGACCAGTTGCTTACCGGGCCAGATTATTGGAGAAAATGCTTTCGTTTCAAAACGGAAGCGTAGCGCAGCGTCGCCTTTAGCGGCGGAACTTTTTGTTCAGAACCGAGATATTCGGACGAGAATTTTCCTCAAATGTTCCGAAATGGGGACCAAATAGCCAACATCAGTGGCCAATGTTCTGGCCTGCTTGGATATGACGGCAAAGGAGCAAGATGTATTGTCCGGCGCAATGGACCGACATGCCAGAATGTTTGATCTTTATCGAATCCAGGGGCGACCGATTATGCGTCCAACTTTCGCACTGCGCCATCGCCATCCTTCACCCCTGTGAACATGAGAATAGGACAGGAACCGTTGCCGGTCCCTGCCCTGCTCATGCGGTCAGAACTCGTCTGACATCGCCCCGTGGATGGTGTGCACCACGCGCGCTGCAAGGTGCGCCGGAAGTACATTGTAATCGCCCTCATCCAGGGCAAAATATCCAAGGCGCTTGTCCTCGATAATGTGCTGATCGAAGAAGCTGTGCAGCGCCCGCCCCTCTGCCACAGCCAGTGCGGCAAAGTAGCGATCCGAAGTCGAAGTGCGTTGAAATTGCGTAGCCATAATTTCCTCCTGATGTCTGCCGTTGACGGCAGGAGCAGGACGGATGGGCGTGCGGCCGGCGGGTCAGGGATCGTCCTGAAGGGCGACCGCGAAGCGGCGGTAGGGGTTACGATTTTGTCGGACCGCAGCGGAGCGAAGGGGAGGCAAAATGGTGGGACCCTGCCGTCCTTGATGCGCCGGTTGCACGCCCATCATAATGGGACAACCGTGAGCCAGGCCCCTCCCCTTTAGGTCTGATAGAGCAACAGAAGAGGGGCGCTGTCCGGTCTGGACAGCGCCCCTCTGATGGGCATCGATGATGGAATATGTCAGTCGATCTCGGGAGCGTCGGTATTGTCGTTGTCGTCGCTCGAACCACTGCCGCGGGAGAGAAAGTCGATCTTGTCGGCGAGGATCTCGGTACCGTAGCGCGTGACCCCGTCCTTATCCTCCCACTGGGTGTAGTGGATGCGGCCCTGGACGCTGACCAGCTGGCCCTTGGAGCAGTACTGGCCGACGGTCTTAGCGAGGCCGTTGAAGCAGGTCACCCGGTGGAACTCGCTTTCCTTGGCGGTGTAGCCGTTCTTGTCCTTGTAGGTCTGACCGTCCTTGTCGCGCAGCGGGCGATCGGTGACGACGGTGATCCCGGTAACACTGGTGCCGCCCTGGGTCGTACGGGCTTCCGGATCGCGGGCGAGGCGGCCGGTGATGATGGCGATATTGGTCATGAGCTGTATCCTTCAGTTCCTCAAACCGGAGACCATCTCCGGCTTGCGAACATCCAGAAGAAGCAGGGCATGGGAGGACTGCACCGCAGGCCCACAGACCTGTCTGGTGGCCAAGGGAAACCTGTTCCTGACGGGTGGTGCGGGCAGGCGTGCGAAGCGCGACCACACGGCCGTCAAAGGAACGGGTTGCTGTCCTCAGCTGACCTGCTTTATGGAATGTTCGCGACAAATGCCGGATGGGTATCGGGTGTGGGTCTGAAGGTGCCAAGACCCCGCTGAAATCAGCTTACCCCATCGCCTGCCGATGCCGCCAGGAGATCCATCGAGTTGCAGGCTGCTTCCCGGTTTTCCTCGTTCTCGAACGCCACGTCGAGGTCGGGGGCGTACCCGAACATGTGCTGGAGCGACCACAGGGCAAAGCGCTTGCCCCGGTCCAATTCTGGCTCGGCTAGCGTCGACTTTGCGCCCCAGTATCGGACGTTCAGGCACCGTTATCCTTGAACAGAAAGCAGACTGAATGCGATAGAGATTTTTACGAAATGATTGTGCCATTTTGCGCCACGCAAGAAAAACTGATCTATCGTATTCACTCGCGAATAAGGATCGCCGCCCTCCAAATCATAGTTATGAGCCTTGAGGCCCATCGGCGCAGTACTGGTTTTGCATGACCCAACGTCCGGTATTGGTTAAAAACGGAAGCCATACTTTAAAGCAGCTTTTTGAAGACGCCCAAAAACTTGCCGGTTTTGTTGGAATAAGGGGGCAGCAATTGCCCCAGCATGTTCACACCGGACTGCCGAAAAACCGGTTTGAAGTGGGAAAAGCGCTCGAAGCTGGATGGCCCGAGATAGCTTCCGATGCCGCTATTGCCGATCCCGCCGAAAGGAAGGCTGCGCTGGAACACATGCATCACGGTTCCATTGAGTGTGACGCCCCCGGCATGAGTTTCTTCGAGAATGGCTTGCCGCGCGCGATTGTCCTTGCCGAAATGATAAAGCGCCAGCGGTCGTTCGCCCCGGTTGATGTATCGGATCACGTCCTCGGCTGAGCGATAGGGCATGACCGGCAGGATCGGCCCGAAAATCTCTTCCTGCATCAGCGCCATCTCGTCAGAAACATTCAACACGGCCTGCGGAGCCATCCGGTTGCGGTTGGGGAATAGCCCATCGCCATCGCCAGCAAGATTGATGATGGTGGCACCCTTGCTGCGCGCATCATCCAGCAGGCCGGTCAGGCGCTGATACTGGCGCTGATTGATAATGCTGGTGAAATCGGCATTGTCTTCGATGTCAGTGTAGCAATTGGCCACCCGTTCACCCATCTGCTCGACAAAACTGTCCAGCATGCTCTCATGAACGAAGGCATAGTCCGCCCCGATGCAGGTCTGTCCGGCATTGAGGAGCTTGCCGAATACCAGGCTCTCGCACACTTTGGGAAGCGATGCGGACGGATCGATGATAACCGGACATTTGCCGCCCAGCTCAAGCGTGATCGGAGTGAGATTGGCGGCTGCGGCTGCGGCCACCTTCTTGCCGATCATGGGTGAACCGGTAAACAGAAGATGGTCGAAGGGCAGCGACGTCATATGGCCGGCCAGCTCAGCCTGACCCAGAACCACCGCCAGTTCTTCTTCGGAAAAATACCTCGCTGCCAGCCGCGCCATCGTCTCGGCTGAGCGTGCGGATACCTCGCTAGGCTTGGCGATGATGCGGTTGCCCGCAGCCAGTGCCCCTGCCGCTCCGGCAAAGACTGTGCCGTAGGGGTAATTCCAGGTGCCCAAAATACCGACAACGCCCAGCGGTTGGGGGTGCAGATACGATTTTCCCGGCTTGCCAAAAATGTCTGTCTTGACGCGGCGTTTCTTCATCCATCTGCGCAAATGCCGCCGCGCATATTTCACCTCGGACAAGACCAGCATCATGTCGGTTAATACAGTTTCGTGGCGGCTACGAATGCCGAAATCAGCCGCCGCCGCCTGGATCATCTCCTCCTCATGCGTCTCGAACATGGTGCCGAGCCGGGCGAGAAGATCCATCCGCTCTTCATAGCTGCGCGATACACGCTCACGAGTTAGCGCTTGCTGCGTTTCGAACAGGCGCTGAAGCTCGGATGGCGAGGTTTCGGCCCCGCCGCTGCCTTTTGCATCACCATCTGTCATCAGCATCGTTCCTGCTATTTGTCCTGATTGCCCTCATCGGTTCTGATCCGCATTGTGCCGAACAGGCCGCCCAGCACGATATCGCCGCCCGGGAGCATGCTGATGACCGAATAGGCGCCATTATAGGCCTGGCTCTTGCCCATCCGCAGGCGTGTGACGACTTCGCCGCTGTCCCAGTCAACGCCGGTCACTTCCCATTTTCCATCGACAAAACCGTTGACATAGGCTTGGTTTGAGCCACCTGAAATCATCGGAACGGTTGACGGGCTTGCGAGATCGGGATTGGCCCAGGCGCGTACCCAGCTGTCGCTTTCGGTATCCCATTGGAACTTTTCTGCCCCGGTTGGACCTTCGCGCGTAAAGCCGGATGTCACGACATTTTCCAGCATGGTCGGCAGTGGTGAAGGCAGTGTGTTGTTCACCACCATCGCGCCATAGCCATAGACTGCGACAGATTGTTCAGACTGCGCGCGTTCCAGATTTTCCTTGCCGAATGTGACTTTCATCTGGTCGGCAATACGGCGTGATTTGGTACCCGGTTTCTGCTCGAAACCTTCAGGGATGTCGTCGCGCCAGAAGGCGACCATATTCATGACTTGCTCACCATCGGTAATGACGACGAGCTTGTCTTCCTCACCGCCGAAACCCATCAGCGAGGGTGTCGAGCCCGAGCCATTGCCCAGGCTGACACCGCCCAGCTTGCCTTCGAAGCTGTCATATTCGGATGACCACGCGCCATTGCTGTCGGTATGCAATTGCGTGCCGTCCCACACCATTTTGTGCATGCGCTTGTTGGAAAGCACGTAAATGCCGCCATCCTTGTCAATCGCGATGCTATTGGTGACGCTCTCCTCGTCAGCCAGGCGGTGGATGATCGGATCGCCCTCAAACTCGCGATCAACCACGGCCACCACACCGCCCATCGTCACCATGACTATCATGCCATCATATGTCATGCCCAACCCGAATACGGCATCGGGATCTTCCATAGTGGGGTTGAAATACTCCGTGGGCAGGCGGAAGCGCGCTTTCTCGACCATCGGAGAGCGCGGATTACCGGCTTCCTCATCGGCGAAAACCACCACATCATTGTTGACCACGGTGTAGAAGTTCCCGTCACGGTCAGAGATGTTGTAGATTGCCGCACGGGCAACAACCTGTTCGACATAGCGCGGGTATTCTGCGTTGAGAAATTCGAGAATTTCCGCTTCGGTTTCCGCTTCATCCAGCCGCGCGACGGTTTTGGCCACGTCCTCGGCTGACATATGCGGCTGGCCATTGATCGGTGTTTTGGCGATCAGTTCATATTTGCCGTCATTGACCAGAATTTTTGCCACCTGATTGTTGTTGGTGGCGATGATCACCTCTTCGCCGGACTCATATTTGGGCCCCTGAAGAATGGTGAGGTTGACCATCCCTCCGGCAACACGCTGAATCTGGCTTTCATCAAGCTCGTGAATGCCACGCGGCCCTTCGAAAGACAGCGAGTCCTGCTGTGCAGGGCCGAAATGGGTTGTGGCCAGTTCACTATCGACCAGAAACGGGTTCTTGGACGGCATTTGCGGGCTGCTGACCTCGGTCCCGCCATTGCAGGCCGCAAGAGCGAGCGTGAGTGGTAGCAGGGCGGTGGCGTTCAGGTGCATCTTCATTTCAGGTTCTCTCTTGATCAGTCAGTTTCTGTAGTGCTGGTATCTTCAAAAGCGAGCCATGCGCGTGACAGGAGAAAGTCCTCGATGTCGCTGACTTCCTCTTTGCTCAGCCGACCGTTGAAATTGGGCATGCCATTGGCTGCCGCTGCACCTTCAAGGACGAAGGCGTGGAACGCATCGTTACCCAATGTTGCCGAGTACCGCAGATCGGGCGTGGTGCCAGCCGAGATAGCTGCGCCCCCATGGCAGATGCCGCAGAAACGCCCGTAGAGATCGGTTCCGCGTGCGACGGCTTCAGTGGAGCTGGGGCGTCGTGCCGGACGTGGCAGCTCGCTCTTGGCGGGTTGCCGTAATGAGATTTTGCCATCGGCGCCGAGCTTGAACGCGATCACGCGCCCTTCGACCTTGCCGCCTTTGGGATCGACATAATATCCGGCCAGCAGGTTCGCGCCGCTGCCCCAACCGACCGAGACAGCGATATATTGTTCACCATCCACCTCGTAGGAAACAGGGCCGCCAACCATAGCTGCACCGACAGTGAAGGACCACAACGTGTCGCCAGTTTTGGCGTTGAAGGCGTTGAAAATCCCCTTGGTGGTTCCCTGAAATACCAGATTACCGCCTGTGGCCAGCGTACCGCCGTTCCAGATCCGTTCGTGCTCAACCCGCCAGACTTCTTTCTGTGCGACCGGATCCCACGCAACCAGCTGGGCGCGGATCATCTGCTTCATCAGCGCGCGTCGTTCGGCCTCTGTGTCGGGAAGCGGATCCGTCAGGCTGACGCCGGTGTTGAGACCATCGCGATCCACCCGCGCAATGTCGCCTTCGATCTGATCGCGATAAAGAAACGGCATATCCTGCGCCGGAATGTATACCAGCCCGGACTGCGGGCTGTAGGACATCGGGTGCCAATTATGCGCGCCGAACGGAGTGGGTTTGACCAGCGCCATTCCTTCCGGATAGCGCGCTTCCGGATTCTCAATCGGACGTCCGGTTTCAGGGTCAATGCCCTTGGCCCATGTTACCGGCACGAAATTCTCGGCCGAAATCAGCTTCCCGTCGGTCCGGTCAATCACATAGAAAAAGCCGTTTTTCGGAGCCTGCATCAAAACCTTGCGGGCTTCCCCGCCAATCTCCAGATCGGCCAGAATGATGCTCTGCGTGGCCGTAAAGTCCCAGGTTTCGCCCGGTGTTGTCTGATAGTGCCAGACATATTCCCCGCTATCGGGGCGCAGCGCGACGATGGAGGAAAGGAACAGATTGTCACCGCCGCCGGGGCTGCGAACTTTCTGGTTCCACGGCGCACCATTGCCAACACCGATATAAAGCAGATCAAGCTCGGGATCATAGGCCATGGAATCCCATACGGTGCCGCCACCGCCCAATTCCCACCATTCGCCCTTCCATGTTTCAGCGGCCATTTCCATGGCTTCGTTTTCGAACCCATCTTTGGGATTGCCGGGTACGGTGTGGAATTTCCATTCCTGCTCACCCGTTTCGGCATCATAGGCTGCGACAAAGCCGCGTACGCCAAATTCAGCCCCGCCATTGCCGATAATTACACGGCCTTTCACCACACGCGGTGCGCCGGTGATGGTGTGAGGTTCTTCAATCGGGAATGTGCGGGTTTCCCAGACCTGATCGCCGCTTTTCTGGTCAAGCGCAATCAGCCGTCCGTCAATCGTGCCAAAAAACAGCTTGTCCTGATAGACCGCGACCCCGCGATTGACGACATCGCAGCAGGCATGGCGCCCTTTTTCACGCGGGACTTCCGGGTCGTATTTCCACAACACCTCGCCGGTTGCCGCATTGAGCGCGATCACTTCGCTCCACGAACCGGTAGTGTACATCACGCCATCAACCACAATGGGTGTAGCTTCAATGCCGCGGAAACTGCCCAGCGGCGCTTCCCAAGCCAGACCGAGCTCGCCGACATTGTCCGCATTGATCTGTTCGAGCGGACTGAAGCGTTCTTCATTATAGGTGCGCCCGTGCGAGAGCCAGTTGGCTGCATCTTCCCCCGCTTCAAGCAAGAGTTGTTCGCTCACCGCACCGTCACTGGTACTTCCGCATCCTGATAATGTTGCAAGGCTTGCGAGCAGAATGGCGGGCGCGGCCCTTCTCAGGATTTGCGAAATATCAGCCATGTCAGTTTCCCCTGTGCGGGGCCTCTCCTTGTCCGCATTGCTTTTGCAAAGCGTTTTTTCACCCCTCAAGGAGACAGATAAAACACGGCAATTGCAATCTGCAAGACCATGCCCAATGCGCCAACTCACCGTCTCTTGGTGTTTTTCAACTCTTGGAGGATTTCATCGTCATGCTCGCCATGGCCCGGGGCAGGCGAGATGGAGAGGGGAGAAGAAGAGGCAAATCGTGGTGCTGAACCGGCTTGCAGATAGCCCTTGCTTTCATCAAAAATTCCGCGCGCCTGATTGTGCGGATGCTCTTTGGCGCTTGACGGACTCAACACTGGCGCAAAGCAGGCATCGCTTCCTTCCAGCAAGGTGCACCAATATGCGCTTGGCTGGGAAGCGAATAGCTCAGCAAGATGTTTGGCCTGTTCGGGCCAGAATTTCGGATCAAACTGGTTGGCGAATAGCGGATTGTCTGACAGGCCAAGCCGCTCCAGCAATTCGGCATAGAATTTCGGCTCCAGGCTACCCACTGTGATATGCGTGCCATCAGCACAGCGATAGGTGCCATACCAGGGCGCGCCGTCCAGCGCGCTGACCCCGCGCTCTTCCTTCATCAGCCCCTTGGGCATCAGATCGAAGATCAGGTTCATCATGTGGGCCGAACCATCGACAATCGCGGCATCGACAATGTCGCCTTTACCGCTTGCTTTGGCCCGGACAATTCCGGCGAGCACGCCGATGGTCAGATAGTTGGCGCCGCCACCCAGATCACCCACCATGGCGGGCGGAGGGAGTGGAGTTCCATCAGCAGTCCCGGCATACCAGCCAGCCGATGACAGCGCGACATAGTTGATATCGTGACCCGCCGCTTGCGACAGAGGCCCGTCTTGTCCCCAGCCGGTGATGCGGCCATAGACAAGCGCAGGATTGCGTTTCTGACATATATCAGGCCCCAGCCCCAGCCGCTCCATCACGCCGGGGCGCATCCCTTCGATCAGAGCATCGGCGCTGGCGACCAGATCAAGCAGAATTGCCTTGTCGCCATCATCCTTCAGATCAAGCGCGATAGAGCGTTTGCCGCGCTTGAGTATGCCAACCGGCATAGTCGTGCCCGGATCGCTGCTCTTCTCCTTGCGCTCGACCAGAATGACATCTGCACCCATATCGGCGAGATGCATCCCGCAAAAGGGAGCAGGACCGATCCCTTCGATCTCGACAATGCGGATTCCGGCAAGCGGCCTTTGTTGCTCGGTCACTACTTGATCACTTGAAGGCGGAAACACCAGTCAAACCGCGCGCGATCAGCAGTTTCTGGATCTCCGTTGTGCCATCGGGGATCGGCGTAATCATCGCTTCACGTGCAAGCCGTTCGACGATGAATTCCTTGGTCACGCCATTCCCGCCATGGATCTGAACCGCCTGCCGCGTCGCATCGACGGCGATTTCGGTACCATACCATTTGGCCATCGCGCATTCCACGTCGCAGCGTTCACCTGCGTCGATCATGGAGGCAGCCCGCAACGCCAGCAGCCGTGCGGCGTCAATCCGGGTGGCCATGGTCGCGATCTTGTCAGCGATCAGCTGATGCCCGGCGATAACCTTGCTGTGCTGTTCGCGTTCCTGCGAATATTTGATCGATTCCGCCAAAGCGCGTCTGGCAATGCCGTAACCCCAGGCGCCAACATGGATGCGCGCGCGTTCGAACAAGGTCAGCGTGTTCTTGAGGCCATCGCCAATGTCGCCGACAGTATTGCTTACCGGAACGCGCACCCCGTCCATAAAGACTTGTGAGGTCGATTGGCCATTGAGGGCCATTTTGGGGATGCCGCGCACCTCATAGGGGTGCTCGTTCCGGTCGAGCAGAATATGGGTGAGTTGATTGTCATCGGTGCGGCAGGTGCAGATGAAAATATCGGAATATTCGCCATTGGTGATCCAAGTTTTCTCACCGCTGATTACCCAATCATCGTCATCCCGAACCGCGCGGGTCGTCACGCCCGAAACATCAGAGCCGATGCCGGGTTCCGAGATACCCACTGCCGCATAAATCTTGCCGTTCAACAGCGGTTCGCCATAGCGTTCGCGCAGCTCATCTGAACCCAGTTTCAACACCATGGATGTTGCCGCAGCATTGACCAGCATGGCGACTGTCAGATCAGCGGAGCTATAGGCCAGTTCCTCGATCAGTTGCACATGCAACCGCCAGGACATGCCAAGACCGCCATGTTCGGTCGGTTGCGGGGCATTGATCATGCCGAACTGGGTCAGATGCCCGGCCCATTCAACCATCTTTTCCTTGGGGTAGAATGTGTCGCCAAGCTTTTGCAGCTCCGGTTCGAGTTGCTCGTCCAGATAACGCCGCAGACCGTCAATCGCCATCCGCTCGTCTTCGTTGAACAGAAAGTTGATATTGCTCATTATCCTTCTGCCTTTCCAAAAATGTTGACCACTGCGACACCTTCCTCGATGCCAACCAGACCACCACTGTTTTCGTGCACAGCGTGACGCGCGCCTTCGACCTGACGCGCACCGGCTTCGCCACGTAATTGTGTAGCCAGCTCATGAATCTGACCAAGGCCGGTTGCCCCGATCGGGTGACCTTTTGATTCCAGCCCGCCAGACGGGTTGATTGGAATGCGTCCGCCGACTGTGAAGTCTCCGCGTTCGGCAGCCGGGCCGGCTTCACCCATCGGGACCAGCATCAGATTTTCCGCATGCATAAGCTCGCCAATCGCCGTTGCATCATGCACCTCTGCGACATCCATATCCGCAGGAGAGCGTCCGGCCTTGTCATAGGCTTTCTGCGCGGCGAGGCACGCCATGTGATTTTCCGGCTCATCTGCCGTTCGTTCGGGATTGCCGCTCATCGTTACGCTGGCGAGAATCTCGACTGCGCGCGATTTGTCTCCGCCCAGCTTTTTAAGACCATCCTCGTTGCAGATGATGGTCGCCGCAGCACCATCCGAAATCGGCGCACACATGGGCAGCGTCAGCGGATAGGTGATTGGCGGAGCGGCAAGCACTTCCTCAATCGAATAGGGTTGCTGATATTGCGACAGGGGGTTGTGCACAGAATGTTGATGGTTCTTCGCCGCAATCGCCGCAATCTGGCGTTGGGTCGTTCCGTTGCGCTTCATGTGATTGAGGCCGAAGGCGGCATAGACTGACATGAATACGCTATAGGGATTTGGCGATTCTGAACCTTCCGGCTTGTCCATGCCTTCACCCAGACTGACCAGACGCTGCGTATTCTCTTCCGGTGTCGCGACATCCCACGCACCGTCAAAGACAGCGAACATCTTGGCCTTGTCAGGGATGTTCATTTTTTCAACGCCTGCCGCCATGACAATATCATGCATGCCCGAGGCTACACCCTGAGCAGCGAGATGAAACGCGCTTGAGCTGGAGGCGCAGGCGTTTTCGATATTGAAGACTGGCGTTCCAGAGAACCCGATCTGGCCAAGCGCGACCTGTCCGGGGATGAAAGTCTGCCCTTGCAGGAAACCCTGCGTCGAGCTGGAATGATAGATTGCGTCAATATCACTGTTGGCCGCGCCTGCATCCTTCACTGCATGGGCAATCGCCTCATCAAGAAGATGCGCAATTTCGCGGTTGGGATGTCGCCCGAATTTCGTCATGCCCACGCCGACGATATATGTCTTTTCCATGGTCGGGATTCCCTTCCTGTAAGCCTGCGATCAGGTTGTTATGTGCCTGTGTATTTGGGTGCGCGCTTTTCAGCGAAGGCTGAAAGACCTTCGAGAAAATCTGCAGATTGGGCGTGCTCGTCGAGCAAACGGCTTTCCAGCGCGAGCGCGTCGCGCGTGTCGAGCCGGGCGCCCTGATCGACCATCTCCTTCATCCGGGCGAGAACCAGCGGGCTCTTCTGGGCCAGTTTTTCGGCCAGCTTTCGCGCCTCGTCCAGCAGCGCATCATCATCATGCACCGCGCTGACAAAGCCCATCTTCTCGAACTCTTCTGCAGGCCAATTATCGCCAGAGAAAAGCAGCAGGTTGGCTTTCTTCTCACCAATGAAACGCGGCAAGATTGTTCCGCCGCCACCCCCGGGCAAGACGCCAAAATTGGAGTGGCTGTCACCGATCCGTGCGCTGCGGGCGGCCAGCACAATATCGCAGGCAATCGCCATTTCCAGCCCGCCCGCCAGCGTCATACCGTTCAGCGCGGCAATGGTTGGTTTTGGCAATTCGCGCAACTGGATAAGCACATCCTGAATTGCCTCCAAGAAGCCGGTAAAGCCCTCGGTCTTGCCCGTTTGAGTTTCGGCCAGAACACCCTTGAGGTCAGCCCCGCAGCAAAAGGCGCGGCCCGTGCCCGTGACTATCAGCGCGCGCAGATCATCATCCCCGGCAACAATGGAAATGGCGTTGGAAAGCTCCTCCACCATCTTTGCCGATATGGAATTCATTGCCTCCGGCCGGTTCAGCGTAATGGATGCCACCGCATTGCCGGTTTCAAATGATATCGTCTCATAGTTCGTCATCGTATATTTCCGGGTTTTGTCCAAACGGAACATGTGCCTCTGGATTGCACTGTCCGACACCGACAATAGTATGTGTTCGCCTTTTTGATATGCGCTTGACTTGCCATTGCACGCCAAAAACGCGTCAATGGGGCGTCGGGCCTGGTAGCGGCGCAGCTATTTGGCCCGTACCTCCGTTTTGTCGAGAAACTCATGCGGTGACTGGCCCGCCAACCGCCGGAAAGCACGCGAAAAATTGCTGGGATCGCTATATCCCAGAAGATAGGATATCTCCTTGATCGAATGCCGCCCGGCGCGCAGGTACCGAATTGCAAGATATCGGCGTATATCATCAAGCACGCCGTTAAAGGTAGTGCCTTCATTCTGAAGCTGGCGCTGCAGATTGCGGTTGCTCATTCCCAGATCGGCGGCCACGGCCTCTACCGACACATCACCATCCGGCAGCATTCTGACAATGGTGGACTGGATGCGCGGAATGATCTGCTGGTCATCGAAGCGGGCGATATATTCCATCGCGATCTGGTCATGATGGCGGACAATTTCCGAATTGGCCCCGCGAAGGGCCTGTTCGTAATCGGCCTTGGAAACATGCATTTCCAGTTGATCGCAACCATATTCAATCGGACAGCAAAAGAAGTCATCGAACTGGGCGGAGGTTTCTTTTGGTTCCGGTCGGCGCATTCTTACCAGCATGGGTGTAAAGCTGGAGCGATAGACCATGCGCGCAAAACGCAGCACGGTTGCAATAAAGGCGTCCTGCCTCAACGCAGGCATATCCTCGCGCAGCTTCAAAACATAGACCAGCCTGTCATCGCGCAATTCGATGCTGGCATCGGCGGCGTGGGATATCAGGCGGAAAAAGCGGGCGCAGCGGTTGAAGAAGCTGAGCAGGGTACGGCTGGCAAAGAGCGAATAGCCCAGCGCATGCATGGAGCCCGGGGTGAGCCGTTCGGCAAGCCGCAACCCGATTGCTGCGTCATCCGTCACCCGGCCTACAATCGAATAGAACCGGCTCATTTTCTCCGAAGGAACGCGTGCGCCCGGGTCATTGAGCAATTCCGGATCAATGCCGGCCTCGTCCAGAATCGCCTCGATCTCACTTTCAAGACCGAATTCCTCGATGATGGCAACAAGGTGGATCAGCCAGCTGGCAATGACTGACGGTTCTGCGCCTTGCAGTTCAAGATCATCGTCCAAAGCCAGTCTCTCCCTGCTCCCTTTCCGGAGCTTCACTTGTCAAACAACCGAAGTTGTCTGCGGCCCGATATCTGGTGGGGGTCATGCCACTATAAAGCAACCCGGCAACATCTCGCTAGCCCAAATCTTCACCGGAGGCCCGCGACCCGTTTGGGCCGATTTCACCCGTTCTGCGCGAGAAAAGACGGCAGGTTGGCGCAGTGTGACAGGCGTTCCTGCGCGCATTCTCCCGGCAATCTTCTAAACCGCTTGTGGGACTGTGACAGTTTTTTGTCATCAGTGAAGAGTCGGAAATTTGAGATTTCCAGGGAGAACATCAATGTCGTCGATCAATCGCAAAACGCTGCTTCTGGGTTCGGTAGCCATTCCGATGTCCATGCTGGCAGCGCAGCCGGCAGTGGCGCAGGATAACACGGAAGCCGCCGAAGAGAGTGGTGGTCTGGGCGAGATCGTCGTTACCGCACGTAAAAGGGACGAGACGCTGACCAATGCCCCGGTGGCCGTTACAGCCATCGGTGGCGCAGAGCTTGAAAGTCAGGGTGTCACCGGTCTTGAGCAGCTTTCAGCGCGTGTTCCCGGCCTGCAAGTCGGTCGTGCAGCGCAGACCAGTAACGTATTTATTCGCGGTGTTGGCTCGGGCATCAACAAGGGCTTTGAGCAGTCGGTCGGTATGTATGTTGATGGCATTTACCAACCACGTAGCCGTCAGTTTACCCAGTCACTGTTTGACTTGCAGCAGGCTGAAGTTCTGCGCGGTCCGCAGGGGCTTTTGTTCGGTAAAAACACCGTTGCGGGTGCTGTTAAGGTCGAAACCACAAATCCGGAGATTGGCACCGACATTGAAGGTTTTGTCGGAGTTGCGTGGGAGCCGGAGTTTAATTCGCAGCGCTATACCGGAGCTGTTTCTGCAGGGTTGGGAGACTCGGCGGCCATTCGTCTCGCCGGACGTTACACATCAACTGATGGTTATGTGACCAGCAGTTTGTTTGATCGTGATGAGGCTGATCGTGAGGACATCCTCGCCCGTTTGACGCTGGTTGCGGAGCCCGCTTCCAACTTCAATATCGAGGCGAAGGTGTCCTACTCCGAAATGGACGGTGTGGGTAAAGAGGCGACTATCTTTGCCGTTGATCCCGCACTTCCTACGCCTAACACTCTGGCGCTGTCGGGTTTGGTCGACCCCGATTTTGCTCCTGCGACGGCTGGTCGCCGCTACATCAATTCCATCGGGAATCTGAGTATGGCTCCGGGCGGAGATCGAGAAGAGCTTGAATCGATCAGCGGGTCGTTGAAAATGGACTGGGAGCTTGGGCCGGTTACGCTAACTTCGGTTACAGGCCTCTCCAATTTCAAGTTCCTGCAGAATCATGATGTGGACTTCCTTCCTGTCGATTTCATCCAGAATCGCGATCAGGAAGAGTTGGATATGTTCAGTCAGGAGTTGCGTTTTGCGACCGACTTCGACGGACCGGTCAACTTCCTCGGAGGCGTCTACTACGAGAAGCAAGATCTGAATCTGAACGCGATTACGCTTTTCAATGGCGACTTTGGCGTATTGCCTGCCTCGATTCTTCCCGGGGGTTTGCTGCGTGCAGGTCAGTTCACGAATTTTGACCAGAATGCCGAGACGATTGCGGCATTCGGTGAGGCTTCGATTGATCTGTCGGATACGCTGACGCTTGAAGTTGGTTTCCGCTATTCGCACGATGAAAAAGATGTCCAGAAACGAGTGGCGATTGGTACAGGGGATACCAACAACTTTCAGATTCTGGTCCAGCCGGAAGACACTATCGGATCACCCGATCTTCCGACCTATGTTGGAGCAGCGGCTGCCGCCGGTGGAGCCGATGGTGCAAATGCTGCTGCGACCTTCGCCGGGCTTTTGGGCCGATTTGCACACATTCTGAACGATTCACGCTCGGAAGATCATCTTGATCCTTCGGTCAAGCTGCGCTGGAAATACAGCCCCTATGGGTCTGCATATATCTCCTATTCGGAAGGCTACAAATCAGGTGGCTACAACTTTGGTCCTGAATCAGCCGATGTGGCTGGCAATCCACTGCCCGGCCACGAGTTTGAGGATGAAGGTGTTCAGGCTTGGGAATTCGGCATCAAGCATGAGTTTGGCAATAGCGCACGGCTTGGCTTTATCGTGTTCCGGAGTGACTTTGAAAACCTTCAGGTAACGTCGTTCAATGGCACGGCCTTTGTGGTCGGCAACGCAGCGGAGCTGCGGGTGCAGGGCGTCGAGGTCGACGGACAGCTACTGATTACTGATGATCTGGAACTTGGCGGTGCGATTGCCTATCTCGACCATGAATTCCAATCCTTCCCGACAGCAGGTTGTTCGGTTCTTGAACTAAACCTGGCGACCTGTCCGAACTCAGGCGGTCCGGGTACCAAGGATCTGTCCGGTCAGCGTGGCTCCTTTGCACCGGAATGGAGCGGGAATGCCTATCTCGACTACACTCGTGATTTTGACAGTTTCACGCTGTCTTCGCGGGTCACAGTGAACTTCAAGGATGAAATGTTCCTGGATACTGACCTTGATCCCAACGCTTACCAGAGTGGTTACGCCAAGATCGACGCGCATATCGGGGTCGAATTTGACCGCTTTGAACTGCGCGTATTTGGCCGGAACCTGACCAACAAGGCTACCTACACTGCGAGCGTTGACGCACCGCTTAGCCCGGGCGTCTATGTCGGCTGGATCGAGGAGCCGCGTGTAATCGGTTTCGAAGGTAAAATTAACTTCTGAGCTTCTCCCTGAACCGTCTCCCATACTTGTTGTGGGGGGCGGTTCCAACGGGCAAAGCCGATGCGGATTGTCTACTGCTGGCAGCAGCGGAGAACCGCAAATGGAGGAATTCGCTATATGCAGTTCGCGGGAAAAGTAGCTGTTATCACTGGTGGCGCGTCTGGTCTGGGCGCTGCGGCTGCTCGCTATTTTGTCGAGCACGGGGCGAAGGTATCGCTGTTTGATCTCAATGAAGAGGCAGGCTCCGCGCTTGTCGGAGAGTTGGGGGCTGACAATGCGGTATTTCATGCAGTCGATGTGACTGATGAAGGACTAGTGACGCGTGCGGTGGATGCGACCGCAGCGCATTTCGGTGCCATCCACGTCAACGTAAACGCGGCCGGTATACCTGCGCCGACAAAAATTCTCGACCGCGAGGGCAATGCGGCGAACCTCGCCAAATTTGCCAAAGTTGTTAACGTGAACCTGATCGGTCTGTTCAACGTCATGAGCAAATGTGTGGCGGTGATGGCGCGCAATGAACCTGAAAATGGTGAAGAGCGCGGTGTTGTTGTCAATGTGTCATCGGGTGCGGCCTATGAAGGGCAGATCGGCCAATCGGGCTATTCAGCGTCCAAGGCAGGCGTGATTGGCCTCAACATTCCGGCCGCGCGCGAGTTGGGCGTGCTGGGGATTCGGGTCAATGCCATCGCACCGGGCCTCTTTGGCACTCCGCTGGTGATGGGGCTGGGTGAGAAAGTGGTTTCCTCTCTGGTTGAAACGATTGAGGCTCCCAGGAGAATGGGTGACATGCGCGAATTTGCGCATACATGCCGTTATATTGTTGAGAATGCGTATCTTAATGGAGAAACAATCCGGTTGGATGCTGCCACCCGGTTGAAAGCAAAATAGGGCTACCGATAACGGTCGCGCCCGATTTGAGAAGGGACAGGAATATGGGCTCGCAAGCAACTGCATCGGGTGATCAGGAACAGGTGCCAAACCCCTTCAACTACAGCCGGATCATGCAGGGTCTGGTCGAGTCATTCGGTGATCGCGAGGCGATTGTGAATATCGAGCGCAATCGTCGCCTGACATTCCGCGACTATCATGAACTGACCAACCGCTTCGCCCATGTTCTGCACGGCCCGCTGGGGCTGGGGGCGGGGGATCGCTATGTCTGCTTTCTCGATAATGATAATCTCTCGCTGTTTCACTGGGCGACTGCAGCCAAGGCGCTGCCTACTTGCTGCCATGGCAATTTTCGGGATAGTCTCGACACGCATTTGAGCCAAATCGAGACCGTCAAACCCAAAGCCGCGCTGATCGAGAATTCACTGATCGAAAGCCATGCTGGCCCGCTGGCCGAACTTGGCATTCAGGTCGTCTGCATGGATCCGCAGGAAAATGCCCGCGAAGGTGTGCTGGAAATGCCCGCATTGCTGGATGCAGCTTCGAGCGACAATCCCGATATCGAGATCGACAGACACTCGCATATCATTTTGATGCGTTTTACCGGGGGCACAACCGGCGACAGCAAATGCGCGCGCTATACCGCCGACAACATACTCGCCTGTAGTGAAAGCTATCAGGTGCTGCCGGGGTCGGATTTCTCCGAAGAAACGCGGACGCTTCATATCGCGCCGATCAGTCATGGCAGTGGCATGCTGGTCCAGCCGACCATGCTGCTCGGTGGTTGCACCGTGACGATGAACGAGCCCAGTCTCGAGCTATGGTGCCAATATGTGGAGCAGGAACGGATCACCCACGCGTTCGTCGTTCCCACATTGGCATATCGCCTTCTGGAAATGCCGGAGGCGGAGAAATTTGATCTCTCGACGCTAAAAACAGTGTTTTACGGTGCCGCCCCGATGAGCCCGTCCAAGGCGAAACAGCTTGTTGCCCGGTTTGGCCCGGTTTTCATACAAGCCTATGGTTCAACCGAACATCTCGCGGTTGCGCTCTATCTTGGCAAAGAAAAGCATGAGGGGGACGACAAGCGATTGGCATCAGCCGGACGACGTAACAATGGGATCGAACTGACCATTTGCGATGATGATGGCAATCCCGTCCCGCGAGGTGAAGTTGGCGAATTCTACATTCGGTCGCGCGGCACCTGTCAGGGCTATGAAGGCAATCCGGAAAAGACCGCCGAAGAATTCATCGACGGCTACTGGAAATCGGGTGATGTCGGCTATGTTGACGAGGCGGGCTATTGCTATCTGGTCGACCGCAAGAAGGACATGATCATCACTGGCGGCTTCAATGTCTATGCGACCGAAGTCGAAGCTGCGATCAATTCCTATCCCGGCGTTACCATGTCGGCAGTCGTCGGCATCCCGCATGAGGATTGGGGCGAAGCAATTCATGCCGAGGTCCTGCTTAACGGGCAGGAAGAAGTCGAAGAGCAGGCGCTTGTCGCCCATGTGAAAGAACAGATCGGATCGGTCAAAGCTCCGAAAACGGTTGCGTTCGTCGATGAACTTCCCACCAGCGTGGTCGGCAAGGTCATCCGCAAGGACGTGCGCGCGAAATACTGGAAGAGCCGAGACCGACAAATTGCATAGGTTCTGATGATAGGAGCATTCTGTTCGCCAGGTGAACTTTTCTGCGATTGCGCGTTTTCCTGTCGGGTCGAGGTCTGAATTTGGTCGCCTTTTTCATAGTAGAAGCCAGAAACCAGCGGGTCGTGTTTCCCAATCTCGACGCGAAGAGACAGTTCCTCTCCAACATTCCACGTGTCACGAATTCTACACTTGTAGATTTCGCCCCATAGTTCGATCTCGAGCTCATCGCCGATACCATCCCAATTTTTTTGGCAGCGGCGCGCAAAATAGTTTCGCCAATCTTATCGCGCTTCCTCCGGGACAACATGTCTACCGACGATTCCTTAATCAGCCCGAACATGCCGCTGTTGTTGAGGGTCAACTCAGGTACAGGCACCGAAGAAGCTGTGGTTGGTGGCGTTTCTACTATTAGCTAGGAAACAGTACGACTGCTTTTTTGCTCCTCATCTGTCAATTGCCGACAGTCCGCCATCGGCCCAGAAGCTGCCCATTGAGGTCTTTCGAATTATACGACTGGAATTGGGCCGGTTCCGGACTTGCCGGTTTGAACAAGAGCCACCGGGAAAGCGGCCTAAATGATATCAGCCCGCTCGACGTCGAGTAGAGATAGATGGCCCGCGAGTTGTCTCAAAGCGGCCTCAAGGGTTGTTCGTGGGGCCGTGCCGCCAAGCGAGACCCTCAGCGCTTGCGCGGCGACCTTGCCTACCGCGAACCTGTCGGATGGAATCGCTCCGACACCCGCGGCAGTAAGCTGCTGAGAGAGCATGGAAGCCGACGCTCCAGCTGGAAGCGAAAGCCAGAGATGGTAACCCTGAGGCTGGAGGCAGATTGAATGATCCTTCAGGATCTTGGCAGCAAGATCCGAACGCCATTCGGCTTCGCCCCGCACTGCCGACACCAAGCTGTCAAAGGCCCCCTCGCGCAACCACATTGCGACCATTGCCGCATTGAGCGGAGGTGGCATCACAGCGGTGTCATGCACCTCCGCCGTTAGCCGCAGTGCATCTGCCACGGTGGGCGCGCTGATGAAGGCAATCCGCAGAGCAGGTGAGATGATTTTGGACGTACTGAGGATGTGCCACGATTGCTGCGGAACAAGGCTGGAAATCGCCTGCAGCGGACTCTTTGGCAGAAGGCCATAGGCATCGTCCTCGATGATCTGCAGCTTGTATCGCTGAGCGACCTCAGCAATTCTCCGACGTTCCGAAAGCGGGATGGTGGTTGCCGTGGGATTGTCGTTGGTAGGAACGACATAGAGCGCCGCAATATCATTCTGCCGACAGGCAAGCTCCAGTGTATCGGCATTCATGGCCTGCAAGGGAACCAGTTCGACCCCCAGACGCAAAGCAATTGCGCGAAAGCCGGGGTAGACGAACTCTCCGCAGGCGACCCTGGCACCAGGAGCAAGTACCGCCCGCGATACGGCGAGCAGCGCATTCTGGCCGCCAGCCGCCGTGACTACCTGATCCATAGCCGGTTTCAGCCCGACCCGCGCCGCAAGGTCGGTTCCAGCCCGGATGATTGCCTGATCATTGCCAGCGGATTGATATTGGAGCAATGAGCCCGCGTTCTGGCCAAGAGCCAAATCGAAAGCTCTTTTCATCTCTTTCTGGAGAATCCCGTCCGATGGGACAGGCGGCGTATTCAATCCGGTATCCACTTGCGCGGCTGCGTAGATCGAATGCGTGGCCGTCTCCCGCACGAAGCTCCCGGCTTTCCCCCGACCATCGATCAACCCACGCTGACGAGCGATGTTATAGGCACGGGTAACGGTGGTCAGATCAAAGCCTAGAGTTTGCGCCAGTTCGCGCTGTGGAGGCAATCGCGCGCCAGGCTTCAGCTCGCCAGTCCCGATAGAATTCGTCAGTGATTCCGCGAGCGCAAGATACTTGGGGCCAGCTTTTCCGCTCAGATCAGGAACCCAGTTTGTCATTTCTGGAATCATCCTCCCGCTCGTGCATTTCCGCCCACAGTTTCTCTGTGCCGGCTTCGACAGCCTTGTTGACGAACTGCGAGGCCACAAGCCACCCCTTGATTGGACGCAACGGCAAAACGCAGCCAATCCCTAACAAGGGGAGGCCGATCACGAAAAGCACCAGAGTCGGGAGTTCGAGCGAGACCTGTAGCCAAACGATCACGGCAAGCAATGGGGGGGCGACGAAGCAGAGGGAAAAAAAGGCTGGCCCGTCGTCAGGAGATGCGAACCGATAGTCGAGACCACATTGCTCGCATTTGTCGGTGACCTTGAGCCACGAGCGAAACATGTCGCCTTTCCCGCAGCGAGGACACAACCCTTTCCAACCCGCTTCGAAAATCCACGCTCGTTTGGTTCGCTCGGAAATCTTCACCACCATATTCCCTACATAAAATGTATTGATCCATACATACATAGCAACAAGATAGGCGAAAAGCTAATTTTTTGAGCTTTATGATTTCCCGTGAACCATACAAAATCTCCAAGGGGAGCGCGAGCTAGCCGTGACCGTTACCCTATGGGTCGCTCGGATCAATTTCCGGCATAAGATCGTGCCAGAAATTACCCAAATGGGTCGCCACAACGGTGACTGGCAATCGGCAGTCGTATCCAGCTATGTGGATCCCGGACAGCTGAGACCGGGGCGCGAAACTCCCTTCGCACTGAGCCGTGCGAATAACCGCTTTTGGGATCTCCCGGATAGTTTCGGAACGACGAGATTTGGGGCGCGAAGCAGACTTTCCCCCTTATGTCCGTCTTTGCGTTGCATTCCCGATCGAATCGTCAGGCACCTCTCGGGATGCTGCTGGCCGATTGACGAAGGAGCACGACATCTAAAAGGAAGGCACTCGGCTAAAGCCGGGATCTTTTCAGGTCTGTTCCGCTTGCTCAATTTAGCATGCACTCGAGCAAATCGCCGATTTGCTGCGCCGCTTCAAGCAAATGACCGTCATCGAAATGAGCATAGCGCGCGGTCGTCTGCACATTAGCATGACCGAGCAACCGTCCGATCATCGGCAAGGTTTCCTTGTTCATCGCTGCATGGCTAGCAAAGGTATGGCGCAAGTCGTGGATGCGAACGTCGGGTAGCCCTGCTTCGTCTCTGAGCCTGCGCCAGAAGCCATTCACGCATCGAAGCGGTTTGCGGTAGCGGTAGTTCCAGAATGGATATGGGATCCTCTCGAAGCGCGGAAGCGCGGCGATCACCTCGCGCGCTGCCGAGCCAAGCCAAACCGTTCGCGGCCCGGTTTTGCTATCGCGCAAGTGCAGCCGGTTGCCCTTGATGTCGGTCCATTCGAGCGTGAGGATTTCGCTCTTGCGACAACCAGTCAGCAACAGGAGCGTGATCGCTGCACCCGAACATTGCTTGGTGCGATCCTCTGATGCGCGCAGATTTGTCAGCTCGGCACCCAGACGGGCCAGTTCATCATTGGTAAGGAAGCGCTCGCACTGGCGCTTGCGGTTGGGCCGGACGGAGCGGCACGGATTGGTGTTCTCGAGCCGGTAGCCCCAGTCCTCTGCCTTGTTCAGCATATGCTTGAGGATTTCGAACGTACGGTTCGATGCTCCCGGTCCAGTCAGATTGTTGAGGTCCGCGAACCAGCTCGTGACATGGCCCTCGTTGAGTTCGTCGATGTAGACGCCGACAAAGGCATCATCGAGATAGCGGCGGCGGTAGCCGGTGTGCGTTTCCAGGGTCGATGCTTTCCAACGTGGCGCCCAGCGATCCCAATATTCGGTCACGAAATCGGCGAAGCTCGGCGCGGACCGGATGCGCTGGCGTTCGGTCGCCGGATCGCGACCGACCTGTGCATATGCGATGACGCGGCGCGCGACCATTTGGGCCTGATAGCGAGTTAGGACCGATGTAGGCCCGATTGTGACCGTGCGCATTCGGCCTGCCATGCGCGTCTGGACGATGTAGACGTTGCGGCCACTCGGATAGTGGCGAATGCCAAAACCGTGCTCGACACCAAGCCAGGTCGTGGTGCGCGCCTTGCCTTTGGGAACGAGCTTGAAGTTGACCGTTGCCCCGACCTCGGCAAGCGCCTCTTCGACGATCTTCTTGAGACTGGCGGCGGTCATGGCCTGAGGCCAATAGCTTGCGCCAGCGAGCCGGAAATCCGCTCGGCGGCTTCGCCGATCACATCATCGGACAGATGCGCATATTTGGCGGTCGTCTCAACCAGCTTGTGGCCCAGCAGCTTGCCGATGGTCGATAGCGGCACGTTTTCCATAATCGCTGTTGAAGCAAAGCTGTGGCGCAAATCATGGATACGAACGTCGGGCAATGCGCAGCGCCGCCGGAAAACGAACCACCACTGATCGAAGTTCACCGGACGCTTGCCGGTCTTGTTCGGGAATACCAGCTCGCTATCTTCGCGCCGCTCGATCACCGCAAGTACGTCCTGCGCCTGCGAATTGAGCCAGATCACCTTGGGACCGGTCTTGCTGTCTGGCAGCAGCAGTCGCGGTGGCTTCACCCACTCCCAGCGCAGATTCTTGATCTCGCCCACGCGCGCGCCGGTGAACAAGAGCAGGCGAGCGATTGCGACCTCTGCCGGTCGGTCTGCCTCAGCCTCTCGCAATGCCGCTCCGATCCGGCGATACTCGGCTGGCGTCAAATAGCGTTCGACGCTTTGCCGCTTGTAGCGCGGCATTCCTCGACAGGGGTTCGAACCTGGCCGACGCATCTTGAGCGCCTCGGCATATTTGAGCAGCGCGGACAGCACGGGCACGGCGCGGTTGAACTTCACCTCGCTCTCTCCCGCGCATCCATCGCGCCAGCGGTGGATGTCTGCTGGAAGGATGTCCGCCACGCGCGTGTCGCCAAACGTAGGCTTGATATCGAGCCGCCACGCATCCCAATTTCGTTTGGTGGTCGAGGGCTTCCAGACGCGGGATAGATCATCCCAATAAGCCTCGACGAAATCGGTCATCGTTGGGGTGGCCTTCACCACTGCGCGCTTGGGCAATCCGTCGAGCGCGGTTTCTGCAAGAATGCGGCGAGCCTGCGCCCTTGCCAGTCCCGCCTCAAGCTCGTCGGTCCGGCCAAGGGTGATGCGCCGATGCTTGCCGCGATGCCGCAAGCGAACGAACCAGAAGTAGTTCCCGCTCGGCCTTACGCGAAGACCGAAGCCTGCCAGCTCGGTGTCCCAGATGCAGTATTCGCGTTCGCGCTGCGGCAGTTTGCGGCGGGCAAAATTGCCATCGAGAAGCGCTCTACGGGCAGACCTTCGACGTTTGGGGACCATATGGCATTCGCCCTCATGCAAACTGCCCCCAGAACCCTTGGAATTACTGTCATTTGCGGGGACCGGGCGGCATTCAACAGCACCCTCTCTGCCGAGCACTTTGAGCGTTTCGCGCACTGATTTTATTGCACTTTTTCCCAAAACATAGCAGTGCTACTGCGTACGGTGTGCCTGTCAAGTTCCAATGTGCGCGGGTGGGGTCCAGCTGATAGCCCGGACCGTTCTCTGAAATGCAATTGGTCCTGCATTCCCTACCGCGCGTGAGCAATGGCCTTTTGGAATCTGAGCCGGAGATCAGGGCCAACTCGTTTGAACCCGAGCAGATGTGCAGCAGACCGAATGAGTTCATCGTCTGACCCACCTGCATTATCCTCTCGCGCGATAGAGATTGCACCGGCAATCTCAATTAGAGAGATGTTTTCAGCCTTAAGCACTGATCCGCTCTCGGTCGACCGATCTCGGATTGGAGGGTTCATTTTCTGGTCTTTCGTGAACCAGAAGTCGTCACTGTCTCGAAGAGTACTAGACGTTTGTCGGGCTCCACGTAGTGCCCGGAGTGTTAGCCCTAAAATCCGAGAGCCCGCTCTTTCCTTCCCAAATGCCTCGGCAACCCTTCGCGCAACTTCTTGCTGGTGGATTGGCCCCTCTGCGGCGACAATCTTCTGCACGAGTTCGGCAATGACACTTATGTGAACCTCGTGCGGTTCGTGCCTTTGTGTAACTCGGACGTCTGCTCTTTCGTATGCAGGCATCTTCCGGGTCTCAAACTCTGGCACTTCGATCTCGATCGGTGATGATGATTGCTCAGGAGACACAGTGATCTGGTTCGATCCAGAAATCTCAACCCCGCTACAACTAGCATCGCGAGCCACTTCAAGCGCGGTTTGCAATCGACGAATCTCTGCCTCGCGATTGTAAAACCAGTCAGTGCTCCAGATTCGATGGAACCGCCAACCTAAGTGCTCCAAGACTCCCTGCCTAAGGCGATCTCGTTCCCTAGCCCAAAGAGCCGAGTGATATGTCGCACCATCGCATTCAACCGCAAGAATGTATGTCCCTGGTCGTTCTGGGTCACGGACTCCAAGGTCGATCCTAAAGCCAGCGGAACCGACTTGGCCGTCAACTAGAAAGCCGAACGACCGGATCGCTTCGGCTACATCCTCTTCGAATGGAGAGTCTGCGTCATCGCCCGTCGGTTCAGCATCCAAGAAGGTGCCCGCTTTTGCGTATTCAAGAAAACGCTTGAGTACCTTTGGACCCTCACGGCTGGTCCGGCTCAAGTCCATCGCCCCTGGTTCAAACGAAGCAAAAACTTCGCAACGAAGCCGGGCGCGCGTGAAGAGAACATTCAACCGACGTTCGCCTCCTTCCGCGTTGACTGGGCCGAAGGACATCGAGGTAAGAGGACCCCGAGGTACAACGGGGCCGTAGCCTACACTTATCAGGATTACGTCGCGCTCATCGCCTTGTACGTTCTCGATGTTTTTGACGAAGAAATCCTCAGACTTCCCCTCCCGGAGGAATTCGTCCAATCCCCTATTCCGTCGTCGTTCCAGCTCCAAAAGCTCGGTCAGCAGGTTTCGCTGCGCTGACGAGAAGGTGACAACACCCAATGATAGCTTGGGCGTTGAGCGCGCGTGTTCACAAATTCGCTCAACAATCGCTTCGCCTTCGATGCGATTGTCTCTTTTCCCACCGCGGTCGTAGGCTCCATCCACTCGCGTAAAACAAAGCCCGTAGTCGGGATTATCCTGCAATGGCGAAGGCGGGAGGATCAATCCGCTCTCGTAGAATTCTCTATTCGATACTTTGATCAGAGATGGATCTCGCGAACGATAATGCCATTCCAACATCCTGGAACCGAGCCCACGAGCCTCACACAACGTGAGAACGCTTTCGAGTTCGCCAAGTGTTGCCGCCCCGCCGAGCAAATCATCTTCAGTTTCGTCGTCATCGTCGCTGCCATCTTCTGCGTCACCTAGAAGGCGGTCGAAGAATGATGTTGGCGGAAGCTGCTTCTGATCACCGACCACCACGATCTGCCTGGCACGCGCGATCGCTCCAAGCGCGTCCTCTGGACGGACCTGACTAGCTTCGTCAATGACGAGGAGGTCGAAGTCATGTAAGCCTGGTTCAAGAAATTGAGCGACCGAGATCGGGCTCATTAGCAGAACCGGCTTTATCCGCCTCAGAGCAGTGGGCGCTGATGAAAAGAGCCGCCGTAATGCGATATGTGCACGACGTTTCCCAAGTTCGCCACGAATTACTCTCATCTCTCCTTGAGCGCCACGCGGAACCTGATCGAGGTGCTGAGCGCGGATAGCCGCTACGTTGGCTTCGAATTGTCCTTTTTCGAGATTTTGGAAATCATCGACTAGCTTGTGACGATCCAGATCACGCAGCTCGACGAGTGCCGGTTCTTCATTGATGGCTCGGTTCCAAAGGCATTCCGCTCGAGCAAAATCAAATTCGGTTACTGCGTCTGCACCTAAAAGATCTTGAGATTCGATCCGTGCGCTAAGAGCCGCAAGCCCTGCTTCATCCAGTTTCTCAATGAGGCTGCGATAGAGTGCCCAGTCTTTGTAAAAGGGCAACGCATCCGTTATCGCTCCCAGCCGGTCGCAGAGTCTGTTCGCACGCATCTCGTAGAGGCCGTTTTCCCCCAAAGCCTCGGGGGGCAACTCAACTACCGCTAGAGCACCTTCGACGGCTGCTTGAGCGGCACTATATCTCTGCTTTAGTCGTTCCCGGCTCTCCCTCAGGTCTGCAATATTCGTCGCAGCAGAAATCGCTTTCAGCGTGGGTATGTCGATCGGCCCGGCTCGCAGATGATCAGCCCATCGTGCCGCCTGAGATAGCTCCGAGAACTTCGTCCGAGATCCACGCCAGGCTTCTCCTAAAGCTTCGGCACAGTAGTCTTTGTCCTCATTCCAACGAGAATAGCGAGATTGCACGTCAAGTAGCTCGTCCAAGAGTTGGAGACGGTCCGTAGCTTTGGAGGGAAGCTTCTCTTGAAGGAGGCCACCCAGCTCTCTCGAAGCAGAGCGATAGGAAGAACCCAACCGAGCGAAGAACGAACTCTCACCTGCTGCTATCGGCCCGCGGAGATGCGCAATTGGCGTAGAAAATGCTGACTCAACGAATATCGGCTGCAGGGCGTTCTTTCGCTCTTCCCATTCTTCACCTTCCGTTAGGGTCTCCAGCAGGCGAGATCGATCATCCGCTTCAATGAGCAGTGCCAGGCTTTCTGGAGAGATATCCGGCAGATTCTCGAGCCGGTCCACCATATCGAGCAGCGGATCGACACTTGCGAATGCGCTAGGAGTCTCCAGTCCCAAAGCATGCGTAAGGGTCGCGAATGCTTCGTCGAACTCACGAACCCTTTCGATAGAGTCCGCGATTTTCTGCTCAAAGCGGTTGAGCTCAACTGGCTGCAAATTGAGGTTCTGAATTCCCTTTAGCGGATGTCCGCTTGGCTCGCCGAGAACTGCGATCAATTCACTAAGTTTCACCAAGGAAGCCCGGAGGTCGTTTTCTTCTTCCTTGGTCATTGTTGCGAGGGCGCTGACCTCCAGAGAAGGGGGCTTAGAACCACTGCCAATGAGGGCGGACTGACGAGACAGCGCTTCAAATGGCGTCCTGCCAGTATCTCCGATCGGCCTGTGTAGGGCTTCAGCGAAGTGATTCAATCGGTCCCGTGCCTCTTTCAGCTTATCAGGCGGGCCAGGCATGTCGGGCGTGGCTCCTGCCGCACTCAATGTCCTTCCTAACTCGGCAAGCACAGCCTTTTTGTTCGATGCTTTAGAGTGAAGTTCCAAGCAGATGTCGGAAAGACCAGTCTTTACCAATCGATCATGCACAACAGACAATGCGGCCATTTTCTCAGCAACGAAGAGTACGGTCTTCCCCTCGCGCGCAGCCGTCGCAATTATGTTGGTGATCGTTTGCGACTTGCCAGTGCCAGGGGGGCCTTGAACGACAAGATTTCGACCCTTTCGAACTTCCTCGATGACTTTGGCTTGAGAGCTATCCGCGTCAACGACGTGAAATATCTCTTGAGGGGGTAAGGCCTCGTCGAGTTGCACATCCTCAGAGAATATTGGCTCTTCGCTCTCGAAGCCTTCGTGGAGCAATCCATTTACCAGGCCGTGCTTCTCCAGTGCCCCGTCTGGCCATCTTTCCGGATCCAGATCGAGGTACATAAGAAGCTTCGCGAAAGAGAAGAAACCGAGCTGCATCCCATCTCGGTCAATCGCCCAACGTTCTCGTTCAGAAATTGCTTCTTCGACGCGGTCAAAATATTTCGACGGGAGCCACCCGTCATCAATTTCGATCTCTGGAAGCTCAAGACCGAAGTCATCTTTCAGACGCCGGGCTAGAGGCAAGTTGGTGACAATATCATCACCTCTGGCAAGAATGTCGTAGGTGGATGTTCTCTCATTGCGTTTGAGCTCAACCGGCAGAAGCACCAACGGCGCCTCTCGCTGGACCGCCGACGATTTGTCCTCGAACCAGGTCAAGAACCCCATCGCGAGGTAGAGGATGTTGGTGCCTTGCTCTTCCTCTGCAGTCCTCGCCTCGCGGGCAAGCCGCAGCAAACGCTTCTGCAAAGCGTCCGGTCCTAGCTTAACTTCCAGCTGATTGTCGCCGTAGCGGCTTTCATCGAATCCGTCTTCATCCGCGTCAAAGAAGCGGATCTGTTCGCTGTCATCTCCCTTGTCTTTTCCGATCGCCAAGAAGCGCATCTTCTTGTCCGATGAAAGGTGCGAGTAAACGTCGTCGGACCGCTCGTTGACGATATTGAGCACGTTGGCGCGCGCATTCTTCCGATTGACGTGGACAAGCCGGTTGCGCGTACCAGTTTCGACCAATCGCTTGCGAGTATCATCGAACAGCTTTCGAAGCGCAGGATCGATGATCGCCGGCTGGTCGGCGTCCGCAATCAGTTCGCCGTCTTCGAACTCCTCGGATCCTTCGCAGTCATTCTCCGCAACAGGCTCGTCAGCTTCGCGGCTTTCGTTTTCGAGGACTGCGATCCGCTGCTCGATTGCAACGCGCAAGTCACGCGCAGCCTGCGTATTGCGATGCATGAGTTCGCTGCGGACGAGCATAAGTTCTGCAGCGGAGTGCTGGTTGCGTTGCACGCGGTCTTGTAGTTCGCCAATGCTTTCCTGGAAGAGGGGCCGCGTCATAAGGCAACCCCCAGGCTGCCATCTCTACAATCAAGAGGTCGGGGGAGAAAAGTTGCCTTAGTCATCGCGATGCCAACCCGCATGGCCGTCACAAAACTCACACCCCGAATAGTGGCTAAACTCAAGATCCCCTGCCCCAATTTGCATTTCATTACACCATTCGCATTCTGCGATGCCTTCCTCATGAGAAAGACATTCAAGGCAAATAAACCAGTCTCCGTGCTGAACAACAGTGCCAAAATCCATACAGAAAGCGCAGCTCATCTGCCGGTAATCTTCTTGCCGCACGAATTCAGTGCTTAGAACTGCATCTAGTTCTTCCCCGCTAACCTCGTGCCCACAGTTTGAGCATGTGCGATCGGAGCCGTGATCAGCTTCAATACAAATCTTTTCGCCACATTTCGTTGGACACGCCATTTCCAAGTAGCCGCGACTAAGGAGGCAAACACGGTAAGTGACATCTCTCAACACATCTGTTTGCTCGATCAGTTCAGCCGCTTCAAAGCCGCAACCCGAGCATTCCGAGAAGACCGTACCGTTGGCCTTATCTGCTTCGATCTGCTCCTGAAGCTGATCGAACTTGACCCGTAGGAACTCCCGGTTTCTCTGCATCCTCCAATCCACACGGGTCACTATTTCATCGTAATCTTGGAATTGATCAGTCCACTGCCTCAGCAAAGAGCGCAGATGGAACCAGCAGAGGCATTGTTCTCGGACAACTTCCTGCACCGTCTGAGGGTCTGCGCCATCAGCACCGGCCTCGTGGAAGAAATGAATCATTCGATTTCGATGAGCGGCGAGCCTAGAGAATTGCTCTTCCGCTTCATTGGAGATGTTTTGGCCGCAAACCTTCTTGAGGCGTCGCACCGCCTCACGCGGCGAAACTGTGCGGCTAATACCGTCCAAAAAACGAATGAGGTCCGCTTCGGAAGACTTTTCGACGACGAGCGACCAATGCTCGCTCATCAGCCGGGCTTTGAAGAGCAGCTCTACAGCCGTCGCGAAGTGGATCACCGAGTATTTCGGATGATCTTCGATCTCTCCGACGGAGCGCTCCAGAAAGTCAAAGGCGCTTTGCGCAATATGCTCCGCCGCTTGCTCAATGCGCTCACGACTCATTCGCTGCCCTTTCCTGATTGAGCCGGAACAGGCGTGCTAGAATTTCGTCGTCCGTCAGCGTGCCAGCGCGAAAGTCGTCGCCCCAGCCATAGGCGTCGGCAACCGCTTCATCGAGGGCGCGGTGCGCGTGATCGAGCCAAGCTGGGCGGGTGTTGTAGAGGTTGGTGAGGGTGCGATTCTTTAGTTCCTTCGCGGCGGCGTCGTCTTTTGGCAGGATGCGGTCCGGATAGCCTTCGACCACCTCGGGCACGCGCTCGACCAGATCTGGCGGATTGAGCCAATTCTCGCGTAATTCGTTGAGCCTGGCCGCGGCTCCCGCAATCGCCTGCGCGCGCGGGTCATCGGCATAGTCGGCAGCGGGGATGTCGGGCGTGAGGCCTTCAGGGAAGGGGAAGGTCTCGAAAGTTGTAGACGGTGTGTATCGAGGGTCATTGCCTTTGCCGAGGAACGTACCCAAGCGCAGCGACCAAATTTCATGAAAGCAACTATGCAAGATGCCGAATGTGGTGTCATCGTCGCGGGCCACTGCGTTGGTCGCATCACTCGGTCTTATGTTCACGTTCTGCCAAGTGAATAGCCGATATTTCGATACCCTTGGAGTGACTATCATTCTCTCTAAGGGGCTCAGCGCACTTCTCAAGTTCGAGCCGCTCCTCCCAAACTGCCACCACTTTTCGCGGCGCTGCTTATCTCTAACCGTCAGGCGATAGGGCTTTACCTCACGCAATGCGTGCTCGAAAGGCGCTTCGAATTGGGAGGCCGCCGCCTCAGTATCGAATCCGAAGAAATCGATCACCCATACATCGTTAGGTCGTCTCACTAGATCTAGGCCACCGATGTATGGGCGAAGGACGGTAGAGTTTGGCAATCCATTGACGTTGAGAGGCGGGTCAACCATCGCCTCGCCGTTTCTCCACCAATGTCCAGGTTTCCGTACTTTCTGAAGCCTTCAAAGCAGACGGCACTGTTCGCATCCAGCTGCGAAGCTTTGGTCAAATCCACATTGTTGATTGTTGGTGTCAGATCAGAGCCAATCTTTCCGACCGGTTCACCATTCAGGTGAGCTCGAATGCCCTTGTCCAGTCCGAATGCAATCAGAGAAACACGAACCGCTGCCCCATCAACGGTCCATTCTTCATCACTCCACGCCTCAAATATCCCTCCGTCCTCCACGATGGGTTTGAGCACTTCGCGATTTGCGCCACCGCGAATGGAGTTCGTGGAGACAAGACCAGCGATCTCCAGTTCTCCGGCCAGAAGTCGGTCCCATGCCCCGGCAAACCAGAAACAGACAAGATCGGCTCCTCCGGGAACTTGCGGCCATGCTTTTCGCAATGAAGTAGAATATACTTCGCCCAGTTCCTCCAGCATTTTTGACGAACCAAGAAAAGGCGGGTTGCCAACAACCACATTCGCCGTAGGCCACGCTGCCCTCTGCGGCTTTCCTTCCTCGTCGAGCAGCGGATTGCCATCTTCATCTGTGACCAGCACCGCATCGCGGTTCTCGATATTGCCCAGCGGCTTCAGGATCGGGTTCTTCGCTGCTTCAAAGCCGTTCCTGCGCATCCACTGAATTTCGCCAATCCAGACAGAGACGCGCGCTAGCTCTGCTGCATACGTGTTGAGCTCGATACCAAGCACATTCTCCGGCCCACTATTGGGGAATTGCGCTGCGAGGCTCGGGGAAAGGGCCTCCGCCTCAAGGTTGGTGAGATGCTCAATGTCCTTGAGCGCAAGCAGCGACAAATAGAGAAAGTTGCCGGAACCGCATGCAGGGTCGAGAACCCGGAATTTGCGCAAACGCTCATGCCACGCAGCTTGCAGCCTCTTCGCTTCATTCTCGGCCTTTGTTCGTGCGCCGCCTTTGGCCCTCTCAGCCTTCGCGATAACCTCTTCAATCTTGCCGCGAACCTCCGCCCATTCATCCATCAGAGGACGGATGATGACCGGCTCGACGATCTGCATGATCTTTTCGCGATCGGTATAGTGTGCACCGAGCTGGCTGCGCTTGCTTGGGTCGAGACCGCGCTCGAAAAGCGTGCCAAGGATGGAGGGGGCAATTTCCGACCAGTCGAGTTCCGCCGCAGCAAGGAGATTGTCGATATCGCCACGCTCTAGCGGGAAAGCGCTGTCATCATCGAACAACCCACCGTTGAACCATTCGATCGGCGTAAAATCGAGGTCTCCCCCTTTGTGCATGGCAGCGAAGAGCTTGCTGGCATTCAGCTCAAATCGCTCAGGGGCTTTGATGCTGGCCTTCAGCATCTTGGTGAACATGTGATCGGGCAGCAATCGAACGTCTTCGGCAAACATGCAGAACACGAGCCGATTGACGAAATGCGCGACGGCGTGCGCCTCGTGACCGCGTTCGCGCAACCTCTGGGCAAGTTGCGAAAATTCCTCCGCTGCCTCTTCGGTCAACATCTGCCGCGTTTTGGCAGGCTTCAACCGTTCCGGATCGAGGAAGCAGTTGCGAAGGAGATCACGCGTGCCCCCATCGAGCAAGTCATCTAGCGCGAATTCGTGCACCTCCTGCACGGTGTTCGTCCAGTTCGTGTGGATACGGAACCTGTCCATGTCGCTAACGATCAGTAGCGGCGGGTTGTCCAGCGCGATGGCGTATTGCTGAAGCTGGGCGAAGGCGCGGTCGAGGTCCTTCTTCTTGCCCTTGTATTCCCAGGCGAAGCATTCTTTGCGCCAGACATCGGCCCAGCCCTCGCCACCACCGGTCTTTGATGCGCCCTTTTCGAAGGTGAACCACTCGCCCTTGGGGTCGGCGGATATCGGGTCTTCGATGTCGAGCAGGCGGCAAATATCGTTGAAGTGCGACTGGGAAGCAGTTCGCTCTTTGAGATCAACGGCGCGCCATTTCTGGATGAATTCTACAGGGGTCATGGGTGGTGGTTACTCCGCAGCCTCCAGCTCTTCTTCTGCGTAGTAATCCTCTTCTTCATGATCCGATGGCACCTCAGCTTCCTTCAGCGCCTCCTTACCCATCGCGGCTTCAATCAATACCAAAAGTTTCTGACGCCGGTCGTCCATGAAGTCTGCGAATTCGTCCGACATTAGGTAGGTTTCATCAATCTCATGACTGGCAAGGATCGTCGTAAGGCGATCCGGATCGATCGGAGGGTTACTCTCATTTCCCTTCGTCAAGCGGGCCAAATACAAAGAGGGGGCCACGCCACCGAGCATGCGGTTAGTGCCAGAAGCTATCGGGGTCTTGTTGACAATGCTGTTGTAGATTTCCGGCCCGATGCCCCTACCCTTGCACCAAGCTTGCGGGAAGATGTGATGGATATCCACGTTCTCGTCAAAGAAAACCGCCTGATCGTAAGGCTGTCCGGATTTGAAGTCCTGCGCCCCTGATTTCATCAAAAGCGCGTGCACGCCTTTGTATGCGGCTGAAAGCCGCGACCGAAGGGTCCGGAGCCGCCGTTCCTCAAAGCTGGCGCGTTGCACAGTTTGTGGCTCCGCTCCTCCACTGAGCCACGGTTTGAAGTCTCGGATATCGAGTGCAAAGCGGCTCTCGGTGGCAGATCCATAGAGCTCGCCAAACACCCCACTCCAATACCATCGCGCCAGCTTTTGCCGGACGGAGTCATTCTCCCAAGTATTGCCGAGATCAGCCAAGATTGCAGCGAGGGGGACCAACTGTGTTTGATAGGGCAGATCCCTGGCTTTGAATATCTTAAGAGAGTGGAGAAACTTAGCGGCAGCGATGTAGCCATCCTCAACCATCGGAGCGTATTTTTGGTACGCCGCGAGTGGCACTTGCAACAAGCTATTGCGGGTCGCACTGATGGCAGGCGGATCTTTGCCGTCTGCGGTAGCAGCCTCTCGAACTTCCTTCGTGTGAAGGAGCGAAATTGCCTGCAGAAATTCGACGGGCTCGATCTTCTCAAGCACCGGTTGGGCGGACACCAGGCGCTTTCTTCGTTCCTTCCAGTCGTCTCGAAGGTGAAACTCTTCTGCAGCGTACATTGCCGTGACGAGCTCAAAGGCATCGAGCGGCTTCCCTCCGGTGTTTACCTTCTCGAATACCAGGCAAACGGCCGCCCTGCTGGTGTCCTTACCTAATTTGATGACAGGAACTTGGTATTGGTCAAAGTTTCTGACCACACCCTGCATGAAGGCATTGATCAACTCTAGGTGCTTCCCTCTCTCTGGCATTTGCTCGAACGTCCAAGCCGTTGCTGCTTGCTGCCAGATGTGTGCCTCAAACATTCGGTCGATCGGGAAATGGAGGTGCTCGAATTCCTTCTCTGCGGTCGAAAGATCGAGCTTGATATCTCGTCCGAAGTTTTCGCGAATGACGCGATCCTCTGGAACCGAAACAATCGCCTCACTCCTGGCCACCTCGTCGTCCAAGGCGGCGCGAATGTCGAAATAGAAATGCAACTTGATTGGGCGCTTCTTAACGGTCTGGGTCGCGACCGGCACCGTGGAGTATGTCGATTGGTACAGCGAAGTCATCCGCTGCTGCCCGTCCAAAAGATAAGCCTCAATGTCCTTTGAAGGCGCAGGCGCTCCCTCAACGGGCCGGACAGCGAATGACACCTCACCGCTTGCATCGAGGGTCATCAAAGCGCCAACTGGAAAGCCTTCGGAAATCGAAGCTAGCAAATCCGTAATGCGATCCTGGTCCCAAACCCATCCACGCTGAAAATCAGGAAGCTGAAGCTTGCCCTCATGGCAATCGCGCATGAGGTCGCTCAGCTTGTAAGGATTCGTCTGAAATGAAGTCGTCAAGATTGCCCCCTGCGCAGTATTCGCGGGAGCAATTGACTTTACAGCCGCTTATTTAGCAAGAGTGTAATTGAACAATTCTCGCGCTGGCACGCAATTGCAAGACAGACTGGAGCAGGCGGAGCGAGCCATCGCTCTACAGCAAATCCTCTAACCAACACACCTTTTCTCTCAGCATGCGGCAGGTTCGAAAGTTGCCTTACCGATAAAGCTGTCCGACAAAAGGAAGCACCTTCGCCCCCGCCTTAAGCTCTTCCAGATAGTCGCTCCACCATTGGGCCATCTGGACGCGCTCGTCCCAGTAATTGCCGCGATTGTAGATGCCCCGGATCGCGTTGCTGTCGCCATGGGCAAGCGCCCTCTCAATCGCGTCCGGATGCCACTTGCCGCTCTCGTTGAGGAAGGTCGAAGCGGTCGAGCGGAAGCCGTGTGCGGTCACCACATCGGGGCCGTAGCCCATCCGGCGCATTGCCTGGTTGATCGAGTTGTCGCTCATGTACTTCAGGTGCGATTGCTGTGCAGGAAACATCTTCTCGAAGCCGCCTGTGTGGCAATGCAGCTCGCGCAGCAGGAGCATCACCTGATCCGACAAGGGTACCGCGTGAAGCCGTCGTAGCTTGGTGCGCTCCGCAGGGATGTTCCAGATCCTTTGGCCCCAATCAATCTCCGACCATTGCCCCATTCGCATTTCGCCGGGTCGCGTCATGATGTGGGGCAGTATCTGCATGGCAATGCGGACCAAGGGCGTGCCTGTGAACTGGTCAATGTCGCGGAGCAACTGGCCGAACTTGTCGGGGTCCAGGATGGCCGCGCGATGGGTCACGATAGGTGTCGCCAAGGCGTCGCCTAGGTGGGCCGCTGGGTCGCTCTTGCAGAGCGAACAGGCGATCCCGTGCCGGAACACCCTGCTGGCCAGCGCGCGAGTTCTATTGGCGCTCTCACGGTGCCCTCTGCGTTCGATCTTCTTGAGGCTCTCGAGCACCTCGACCGGCTCGATGTCATTGATTGGACGCCGCCCGATGTCGGGCTCAAGTAGCGAGACATACCAGCGCGCTTTGCGGATGGTTGATTCTGCCTTCCCGCTGTCCACCATGCGCACTTTGATGAAGTCCTCGGCAACGCTCTTGAAGCTGTTCCCGGCATTCATGCGTGCAAGACGCTTCTTCCGCTTGCGCTCAAGTGTTGGATCGATTCCGTCGAGAACCTTGAGCCGCGCCACGTCCCTCCGCTTGCGCGCATCGGCGAGGGAGATGTCCGGCCATGCTCCCAGGGCCATCCGCTTTTCCCTTCCGGCTATGCGAAACTTGTATCGCCAGAGCTTCGAGCCGTTCGGAAACACCTCCAAATAGAGGCCTTTTGAGTCGGTTTTCCGAAATGACACGTTTTTGGGGCGTAACCTACGGATTTCTTGCGCTAAAATCGGCATTTGGGGGCATGACCTTTCTGGTTGGCTTTATGCCCCCTTTCATGCCCCCAAATGGTGATAGATGTGGGGGCATGACGCGGGACAAAGCGGGAACACCAGAAAGTAAGAAATACCCCAAAAACCGCTGAAAATCAACGGTTTCGGGACGATTTTGGAAGAAGCTCTGGTGCCGCTTACGTGACTCGAACACGTGACCCCATCATTACGAATGATGTGCTCTACCAACTGAGCTAAAGCGGCGCAGTCTCGCTTTTTGCGAGAGGGTGGAGGCCCGAGCCGGAATCGAACCGGCGTACACGGATTTGCAATCCGCTGCGTCACCACTCCGCCATCGGGCCGAGCCGCCCAAAATCAGGCGGATGCGGCGCACTAGCGATTCGTGCGGGTATTGGCAATCCACTGCGTCGCCTTTCGCGCAAATCAATTAGAAAAATCTGTACGGCTGAATCGCAAGTTTTTCTGAACGAGCGCACGCTTGCGCTCCGGCAGCCTTACGCAACGTCAATCTGGACCAAGCGCGCAGCACAAGGCAATAGAGCAGTCATGACAATTGCAAGCCTTCTTGAACCGATCACCGGAAATCCCGGCTCCATCCGCTTGGGCGATGCGCAAGAATGGATGCAAGGGCGCACACTTTACGGCGGCGCGTCGGCACTCGTCGCGTTCACAATGGCCAGGCGCGCGTTTCGCGATCTCCCTACCCTAAGGGCGGCGCAAATTGGTTTCGTCGCCCCGGTAGGAGAAGAGGTAACATTGACCGCCGAAATCCTTCGGCAAGGGCGTAATGTAACCCAGGTCCGTAGCGAAATTCACGGTGAAAAAGGCCTCGCCCTTACCGCCTTGTGGCTTTTCGCTGACGAACGCGAACCCAATGGCACGCACGAGGCAAAACCTCCCGAAGATTGGCCCGGTTTACCGGATGACAATCCGCCCGCTATGGCGGGTAAGGGCCCATCATTTATACAAAACAACTTTGAACTGCGTTATGGCCAAACCAAAGGCGAGGATCATGGCGCGACCGTCAGGCGCTGGGCGCGATTAACCGAAGAACACGCGCTTGATCCAGTGAGCAAGCTTGTCTTGATGGGAGACGTGATGCCTCCGGGGGCTATGCGGGCAATGCAGCGATTGGGGCCGATCAGCTCAATCAATTGGTCGTTCAACGTGCTCGACCCGCAAACGCAATCTGCAGGCGGATGGTATCTGGCAGAAAACGCCAGCCAGCACTTGGACAAGGGCTATTCTTCAGAGCGTTTGCGGATGTACGATATTGAAGGCCGTCAAGTGCTCGACGGCCTCCAGTCGGTTGCAATTTTCGGATAATGCGGCCGGGTTAGGCAACTTCAACGTCGTCAAACACTCCAGCGCGTTTTTGCATTGACGACATGACCGCCTCAATCTGGTTTTTAGTGCGGCTGATTTTGTCTTGTTCGACGCTTTCCATCATCAAGATGTCATCCGTCGAATTGTCGTGCATAGCAGCGTGGAGGCGCTTGGATGCACGGATCGCATCAGGGTTCTTGCCAGCGATTACCTCGGCCATCTCCATCGCTTTGGCCAATGGCTCGTCCTCAACGTAGGTTGCAAAGCCGAGCGATTGCGCCTCAGCACCTGAGAACTCGCGATTGGTATAGACAAGCTCGCGCAGCACATCATCACGCACAAGACCACGCCAAAGTGCATAGCCGGCCATATCGGGGACAAGCCCCCATTTCATCTCCATCACCGCCATGCGAGTTTCGGGGTGAACGATACGGATGTCAGCGCCGCTCGCGATCTGAAGACCGCCGCCGAAACATACGCCGTGGACCGCCGCGATGACGGGTACACCAAGGCGGCGCCATTGATAGGCCACTTCCTGATACTTGTTCGTATTGCCATGGGTGCGTGTCTCAAGGCTGCGACTGGTATCGCCTGAGGGATTGGTGAAATTGCTAAGGTCGATACCAGCACAAAAGGCGCGTCCATCACCTGAGAGGACAACAACCCTCACTCCTTTGGTGGCGTTAAGGCTTTGAGCTGCTTCGATCATTGCATCGAACATCGCCGGGTCAAGCGCGTTCATCTTGTCTGTACGAACAAACCGAACGTGCGCAACGCCGTTCTCAGAAAGCTCAATTACGACGCGATCATTGCTTGAAAGAATCTTGGCTGATGTGGTTTCAGCTTCTGGCATTCTCGTCTCTCCGTGAGGGTCATTTCTATCGAGAATGGTTTGGAGCAAGCGAGAGAAGCTGTCCAGTAATCAGTTTTGAAGCGCCACCCTTTCGTAGGTGAAGCCAGTTTGCTCGGGCCTAGGTCGAGCTTTCATATTCAGGATCGCCTGAATGAGCCAGATCAATCTCGCTTGGAGCCACGCTCAAATAATATCCGCCATCGGGGTGTGTCGCTACGATCCCGGAGAGACCAAGCGGCTCAAGCTTGCTGCGAATACGCGCGATATGGACCGCGACACTGTTGGTTTCCGGCTCGTAGTCAATACGCCAAACGTCAAACAGAAGCTGTCGCTTGGTCACACGCTGGCCCGGCTCTTCGGCAAGCCGCCAAAGCACCTCGAATTCTCGCGGGTGGAAGGCAAGCCAGCGATCATCCACGCGTCCGTCGCGATGGAAAAGGTCGAGCGTGACCTCTCCTGCATGACGGAAACGCGGAATCATTGTCCCGTTATCGGGAAAATACCGGTTGGCGACTTTCATATTCATGGATTGCCCCTGCACGCATTGAATAGACTGCACCTTGTGTAAAAATAAGATGGTCAAGCAGCTCAATATCGAGCGCCGATGCCACCTGCTCTAATCGCCGGGTCGAGACGATGTCAGATCGGCTCGGCCGGCACAGACCAGACGGATGGTTGTGAGCCACCACAATACCATGTGCGCGCAAACTGAGAGCCTTGGTAAAAAGCTCCCTCATGCGCAGAGACAAACAGTTTGCCCCCCCTGATCCCATAGGCGCATCGCCAAGATGCGATCGCCTTTCATCCACGAAAACAACGTGGAACCGCTCGGTTTCGAAGGGCCGCGTGATCACCATAGCCCTCAGAAAATCAATCGTAAAACTGTTGCTTGACGCCTTTACGCCCGTGCTGAAGGCAGATGCTCCCGGAGGCGGGCGTAGCCGCGAAGTGATGACCCGCTCAATCATTTGAGATCGTCTCGCCACGTGGGCTCTGGAGCTTGGTGCAAACTGAGCTCACCGGGCAAATCTCGTGTTTTCGCAGCGAGAAAAGCAGAGCCTCGGCCCACTCTCCAATCGCGATATTCACCGAACCTGCGTTTTCGAACAACGTGCCGCCCAAGCCCAAGCGCCAATAGCAACAGTTGAAGCCAGCCGGGCACTGCGACCATCGTCACATAAGCGACTGGAGAGATAGCCTCAACCAGCCCGCGCGCGAGGTGCGCTGTCATTGCAAGCACCTGCATTGCTGCGATCAATAAGGTGTAATTTCGATTGGCGTAAAGGGCGATTGCGATCCAGCAAATGAGCGCCGCGCTATCAGCGACCGCAGAGAAGGCATCAACCTCATCAACGCTAATGTAGGTGCCTGTCAGGGAACGATAAATATTATGCGCGACTTCAAAAAGAACGAGCCACACCAGCGCAACCGCCCTCTCTGGTCCAGCGCCCCAAACCAGTGCTGCAATACAAACAGCCCAGGCAAGGATGTCCTGAATATAGGCGCGTGAATCAGAGAGAAGCAGGTCGGTCATAGAAGCGCCAGTCTATGCGTTCTCACGCTCTAATGGCTGGGCATCGGCAGGCGCATTGTCGGCTTCAAGGATTTCGGTGGGAACCCCTTCGTCCGGACCAAGTGTTGTACGTGCCACCTTGCTCAGTTCATCGTGGACCCGAAGCAGGCTGGTCGACATACTCATTGCCTGTGATTCAGCTTGAGTGAGACGCATCAAAGCGCGCTGGCCGGTGTCGACATTTACATTCGGGTTCTGGCGCGCAGCAAGCATGGCTTGCTTCAGGCGTGCAAAAGCAATCATTGATTCGTCAGCAAGAGCTTCAGCCTCTCGAACCAGTTTTTTAAGATTGTGTGCGTCAGCGAGGATGCGATCCGTCATTTTTAGGTCTCCACGCTTCGCCCTGCCCGTCAGGAGAAGCCTGCTTCACTATCCGGGACGGCGGCCCGTCCATCCAACGCCTCGCTGATTGTCACGGCGGCTGTCACGGTCAATACCAAGGCAGCCAAAAAGCCAAACGCTATCCCAACAATCGCCACGAGACGCCACCAGACAGCGTATTCGCCATCGAGCGCCCGGGGGACAACCGTTGGTTCGCCGGGGCGCAGCCAAGGCGCCTCTTCAACCATGGACGAGACATCGCGTATCACGAGTTCGCCCGGGTCATCCTGCGCTGTTGGATCGTCGATCAGGGCCATGATGGGGACCTGATTTTTACTGTATACAGATTCGCTTAAGTGTTGGGTGCCGGAAGTTGGCTCATTCGCCGACAAGTCCCCCAAGTCGTTGAGAGATTCCTCCTGCGAATCCTCAAACGCTGATTTGTCTTCGCGGTAAGCCTTCACCAGATCGGCAAGGCTTTCTGCCTCATAGATATCTTTAAGAGCGCGGATATGTTGATTGATACGAGTTTCAGAGACACCCAAATCGTTGGCGATGACTTTGATAGGCGCGCGTTGATCAATCCGTTCAATGACGGCTTTTTGACGTTTAGTTAGGGGGCGCATTGCGTCCCTGGTCATGACAAACTCCTGCGTCGGATCGTCGAGTCACGTATATCACTCTTAACCCTTATGTCTAACGTGCCGGCACCAAACGACAAACAGCGATGCTTAATTTCAAACTAACATTACGCTGCGGTGGAATTAATTCCCATAGAGGCGAAATATCGTTTTATGTTGCGAGCCGCCTGCCTAAGTCTCTGCTCATTTTCTACCATTGCAATTCTAACAAAGCCCTCACCTTTTTCGCCATATCCAACGCCCGGAGCGACAGCGACTTGGGCTTCAGTCAATAATTGTTTCGAAAATTCCAAGCTCCCCATTTCCTTTAATGCTGGTGGAAGCGGGGCCCATGCAAACATGGATGCAGGCGGCGCGGGGATGTCCCAACCGGCTCGCCCAAATGCTTCTACCATAACATCGCGTCGTTTCTGATACAGCTGACGGTTCGACTCGACGATGTCTTGTGGACCATTCAATGCCGCACAGGCCGCCGCCTGAATGGGGGTGAAAGCGCCATAGTCAAGGTACGACTTGACCCTTGTCAGCGCCGCGATCAGTTGCTTGTTGCCCACGGCAAATCCCATTCGCCATCCGGCCATGGAATAGGTTTTACTCATACTGGTAAACTCAACCGCTACGTCTTTTGCGCCCGGCACTTGCATGATCGAAGGGGTGGGATTGCCGTCGTAATACAGTTCTGAATACGCAAGGTCCGACAAGACCCAGACCTTGTTTTCACGCGCCCAGTCGACCAGCCTTTCATAGAAGGCAAGGTCAACCACTTCCGAAGTCGGGTTTGATGGGTAACTCACCACCAAAACGCTAGGCCGGGGCACGGTGAAATTCATCGCGCTTTCGAGCGAGCGCCAATATTCTTCGTCCGGCGTTGTTGGCACTGCGCGGATTGTTGCACCCGCGATTATAAATCCAAAGGTGTGGATGGGGTACGACGGATTGGGCGCGAGCACCACATCGCCCGGCGCCGTAATCGCGGTCGCAAGGCTACCGAGCCCCTCTTTTGAGCCCATGGTGACGACCACTTCGCTTTCTGGATCAAGGTCGACGCCAAACCGGCGCTGATAATAATTGGCTTGCGCGCGCCTTAAGCCTGGAATGCCTTTGGACTGCGAATAGCCATGCGCATCAGGTTTCGCGGCCACTTCGCAAAGCTTGTCGATGACGTGCTGGGGCGGAGGTTGATCGGGATTGCCCATGCCAAGATCGATAATATCCTGACCCGCTTGTCGAGCGGCATGACGCATCGAATTGACCTCCGCGATCACATAAGGAGGCAGCCGCTTCATTCTATAAAATTGATCGTCCATCGGTTCCTGCATTTCGCCTGCCGACCGCGAGGCGTTAAATCATCGTTGCACTGTCCAGATCCGTACATAGTGCAAAGGACCTAGACGGGCCTTTATACGCCTGTTTCGCACACTCGCCACATTATAGAGCTATCAGACTGGCAAAACTTAGTTTCGCGCCATATGGTGCACTTGCATCAAGGTGGGGTTTTTTGAACGATGGCTGATGACAAAAAAGACGGTGCAGGCTCAAGTTTTTCGTTTGGTGCTCCGACAGACGGTATGGCATCGCTAGGCTCTTTTCTTGAAACGCAGGGCGACATTATGCGCTCCTTTTTCGAGAACGCAGCGCAGGTGATGGGTTCGAATGCGGCTATGCCTGGCGGGCCTGGGGCAGCAATCTCATCTCCTGGCGACCTCAACCTGACTAATTTGGGCGAGCTTGGCGAGTGGGCAAAAGCGGGCGCCGAAATACAACAGATGTGGTTCACCTTTTTGAGCGCTCAGTTGGCTAAGAGCGCAACTGGCGCTGGCGCAAAAGCCGGTCAAGGATTGCTTGATCCTGCGCAATGGTTGTTGGTGTCGCAAAGCATGGCAAAATCGCTTCCTCAGGACATGATAGAAAGTAGCTCGAAGCTTGCCTCGTCGACCATGCAAATGTGGCAGGGTGTCGCTTCTCAAATGATGGATGAGCGGGACGCGAAAGATGGGGACGGCTTGGTGACCACGCCGAAGGCTCGCTCAGACCGACGGTTTGCCGATCCCGAATGGAATGAGAATCCTGCCTTTGCCCTGATTCATCAGACCTATCTCATGCTGTCTGAGTATTTTCGCAATGCAGCCTCCAACATGGATGGTTTGGATGGCGCAGAAAAAAAGCAGCTTCAGTTTGCAGTCAACGCATTATCCGAGGCGATGAGCCCGGGCAATTTCCTCGCGACCAATCCGGTCGTCCTCAAACGAACGGTCGAAACCAAGGGGCAAAACCTTGTGCGCGGGATGCGTCATCTGATCGCTGATCTGGAGCGCGGCCAGCTTACCCACACAGACCCGAACGCCTTCACCCTTGGCGAAAACCTGGCCGCAACGCCAGGCAAAGTCGTTGCGCAAACAGAGCTCTATCAGCTCATTCAATATTCGCCATCTACTGATCAGGTTTACGAAACCCCGCTGGTGATCTTTCCGCCATGGATCAACCGTTTCTATATCCTTGATCTGACGGCCAAGAAGAGTTTCATCAAATGGGCTGTTGACCAAGGCATCACGGTTTTTGTGGTGAGCTGGAAATCGGCTGATGCAACGATGCAGGATGTCGTTTGGGATGATTACATCCGCGCGCAGATCGGCGCGATTGATACGGTGCGTGAGCGCCTCAAGGTCGATGATGTCCATACAATTGGCTATTGTGTTGCAGGAACGACTTTGGCTGCGACCCTCGCGGTTTTGGCGCAGAGAGGCGATGCCGATAAAGTCAAATCCGCCACCTTCTTCACCGCGCAAGTCGACTTTGAGCGCAGCGGCGAGCTGAAGCATTTTATCAGCGACCCCCAGCTTGCGATGATCGACCAGCTATCGCCTGATGGCTATCTCGATGGACGTTATCTGGCCGCGACCTTCAACGCGCTCAGAGGCAAGGATCTCATCTGGAATTATGTCATCAATAATTACCTTATGGGCGAGGACTACCCAGCCTTTGACCTTCTGCATTGGAATGGCGATGTCACCAACCTGCCAGCCAAATGGCACAATGAATACCTGCGCGATCTGTACCGCGACAACAAACTCGTGGTGCCCGGCGCTTTGGAAGCCGACGGCACGCCAATTGACCTCACCAAGGTAAAAACGCCCAGCTATATCCAAGCGGGCCGCGAAGATCACATTGCGCCAGCGGAGAGCGTGTGGCGGATCACCAATCACTTTACCGGGCCGCTCGAGTTCATCCTTGCCGGCTCTGGTCATATTGCTGGCGTGGTGAACCATCCCGATGCCGGCAAATATCAATATTGGCTGGGCGATAAGGATGCAGAGACGCTTGAGGCTTTTGTCGAAGGCGCAGAGGAGCATCCGGGCAGCTGGTGGCCACATTGGCTCGAATGGCTGCAAAAGCAGTCTTCCAAAAAGGTCCCCGCCACCGGCAAGCGCAAACCCGGTGGACGCGGCGATAAAGTGCTGGAAGACGCGCCCGGCAGCTATGTGAAGACGCGATAAATTTTTCGAGTTTTCTCGGGGCACGCGCCCCGAAACCTCATCAAACTATTGATCTGGTTTGTTTTTTTCACGCTCTCGCGATTTATTGTGCGCCGCACAAAAAATGCTTGACTTCGCACCTGCAATGCCTATTTTGTGCACTGCAACACAATAGGAGCGTGACATGGCTGAGGCCAAGACCACATCTAAGATCGATGCAGCGGCTGAAAAGGCTTATGAAGAAGCGGCTGCGAAGAAAACCGCAAGCGCTGCAAAGGTCGCGGAGGCTGTTGAAGCTGATGCTCCAAAGCCTGAGGTAAGCGCCAAGGCCGTCAAGAAGGCGGTCGCAGCCCCTGCAAAGAAAAAGGCTCCGGCTGCTCGCAAGACTGCTGCCAAACCGGCATCGCAGAAAACCGCTGCAAAAAAGACCGCAGTGAAAAAGGCGCCAGCGAAGAAATCTCCAGCCAAAAAGCCGGTCGCAAAGAAAACCCCCGTCAAAGCAGCTGCCAAGACTGCAGCGCCAACTAACCCTGTTTCAAAACTGAAGGATACCATCATGGCAACCGCAGAGAAAAACGACTTCACAGCAGAGCTTACGTCGAAAGCCAAAGAACTTGCCGCCGACGCACAAACCCGTGTCAAAGGCGCTTACAGCAAAGCAACTGAATTGGCTTCGGAAGCAGGCGAATTCAACAAAGCGAATGTCGAGGCTGTTGTTGAAAGCGGCAAAATCTTCTTCGCTGGTGCGCAAGAACTCGTCAAATCAGACGTCGAGACCGGCAAAGCCGTGATCGAAACCGTCACTGAGGACGCGAAAAAAGTCGCAGCCGTCAAGTCGCCAACCGACCTGTTCGAACTTCAAGGCGAAATCGCACGCCGCAACTTTGATGCAGCGATGGCTTTCGGCTCCAAGCGCACTGAAGCGCTGGTCAAGCTTTACAACGATGCTTTCGCGCCGATTTCAAACCGTGTGAGCGTTGCAACCGACATGGCTAAGAAGGCTGCCTAAGCCCAACTCTTAGCGACACAGTTTCTAGGCCGGGCCTCTCTCCCCTCTCTCTCTCACCCGGCTTAAGAAAGCGCGCAGATATGCGCATGGGCCAGAACGACCACCCTATCGGGATCGTTCTGGCCCTTTTTTGTGCGCAGACTTGCGCCGTGTGACCACGGAAAGTGCCACCTTGGTGCGGTCATGCCTTGCACTGGTGCAAACCTTTCCCATAATGGATGCTCTATGCGATCCCTCGAACCTTCCCTTTCTGATTTGTTGTTCGCGCAAGGCAGTGCGTGCCCATCCGGTGCGTCAGAATTGGGCGGAACCTTGTTCATCCCAGTTTCCAGCAATGACAAGCCGGACGATGGCGATGGCGACGCTGATGATGGCGATGCGCAAGTCGGGATCGCAACGAAAACACGCGCAAAGCCCAAAAAGCCCAGCCAGTACAAAGTTTTGATGCTGAATGACGACTACACTCCGATGGAGTTTGTGGTCATGGTGCTAAAGCGTTTTTTCTCCATGGACCTGGAGCAAGCAACCCGCGTCATGCTTCATGTCCATCAAAAGGGTGTCGGCGTTTGCGGCATTTTCCCTTACGAAGTGGCTGAAACGAAGGTCAATCAGGTGATGGATTTCGCCCGCCAGAATCAGCACCCACTGCAATGCACGCTGGAAAAAGCGTAAGCTGATAGACGCACAAGACAGTCCTCGCGAAAAAAGCCTGACGCGCGCGCGATTTACCGCTAGAGGCACAGGCCAGCGTGAACAAAAGCAAAGCTGAGCCACGGGACAGGATGTGTTGAACTTCATTCCCAGTATCGACCGCTATATCTTCCGGCTGGTGATCGTCCCCATGCTGGGGGTTTTCGCGCTCGCGGCATCGCTGCTTTTGCTGGAAAAAATGTTACGACTGTTCGACTTTGTCGCGGTTGAGGGCGGGCCGATTGGCGTTGTTTTCAAGATGCTGGGCGCGCTTGTTCCCGAATACGCGAGCCTCGCCATCCCGCTTGGCCTTTTGCTCGGTACGCTCTTCGCCTTCCGAAAGCTGGCAACCTCGTCAGAGCTCGACACCATGCGCGGCGTAGGTCTTTCTTACTGGCGCCTTTTGCGAGTGCCCTATGTGCTCACAGCGATACTCGTCGGGGTCAACATCGCGCTTGTCTTCTACATTCAACCGCTCAGCCGCTATTATTATGAGCAGATGGAGTATGAACTTCGATCAGGCGCGCTAGGTGCCTCGATCAAAGTGGGTGAGTTCACCACTCTGGCGGATCGCATGGCGCTGCGCATTGAGAAAAGCGAGGATGAAGGTCAGCGCCTTGTGGGAATTTTCGCCCGCGTCTCTAACTCAGAAGGCCAAGTCCTCTCAATCAGCGCGCGTGAGGGCAGCTTCCTGGCGACCACCGACGATCCCGACACGATCATCCTGCGCCTAACAGAGGGCACGATTGTTCAGGACACGGGGAGCGACACACCGCGCGTTCTTTCTTTCAGCCGCCATGATCTGCCTATCGATTTGCCAGCCATCGAAGAATTCCGGGCGCGCGGCGAAGGTAGCCGCGAATATATCCTGCCTGAGCTTTTGCGGATCGGCTGGGCCGATGGCAGCGCCACGCAAGAGCAGCGCGATGAAACGCAGGCCGCGTTCAATTACCGAACGGTGGAGATCGTGATGATGTGGCTCATGCCACTGCTTGCGGTGTCGCTTGCCATTCCGCCCAAACGATCAACCAGCGCGCTGGGAGTTTTCGTGTCGATTGTCATGGTCGTCTCCTATCACAAGA